>CAIYOC010000061.1 GCA_903927725.1 uncultured bacterium
CGAAGGCATCGCATGCGATGACCTGGACGACCACCGGCGTGACCGGACCGCTCCCGCAGTGGGTTGTGGTAGCGACCGATCGCGCCGATGCACCGCTCGTGGCGCTGCGCATCCGCCATGACTCGACCGGAACCCTGTTTGACAAGGATGCTCGCGAGGCGCGCCAGTGGTTCTTCGCGGATCCGCTGGTCGTGGCGGGGCGCATGGAACGGGGGGCCAAGCAGCAACTCGAACTCGATCTTGAGAGCACGAACCCGGCTGCGCGCCGCATCCCGGTGCGGGAAGGCTGGAATGCCGTGACCGGTGCGACGTGCGCGACGGGTGGGTTCGCCTGCACCCTCGCCGAGTCCAAGCTCGATGGGGACTTCGTCCGCGTGAAGATCGACTTCACGGTCGACAAGGCACCGTCGGGGCTCTCCGTCGTGCCGGTGACGATCACCACAGCGACTGGTTCTGGCGTGATCCCCGTGGCGGTGCTCGTTCCGTGAGCGTCGTCCGCGTCGATGCGCGCGATGCCGCAGCGGTCACCGAGGTGCTGCTGGCCGCCGCCGAAAGCATGCGCACGGCCGAGGGCCGGCGCGGTGCCACGCAGTGGATCCCCTCGCGTGGCACGCTGCTGGCGACCGGTGACCTGCACGACAACCTCATGCACCTGCAGGCAGTCCTTCAGCTGGCGTGCCTCGACGCTTCACCTGACCATCACGTCATCCTGCACGAACTGATCCATGGTGAGTCGCTCACCGGCGGCATGGACACGAGCTACCGCATGCTCGTGCGCGTGGCTGAGCTCGTACTGGCCTATCCGACGCAGGTGCACCCGCTCCTGGCCAACCACGAGCTCGCGCAGGCGTGCAAGCTGCGGATCTCCAAGGGCGCGGGCGAGCAGGTGCAGCTCTTCCTCGATGGTCTCGACTGGGTGTTCGGCGACGAGGCGCAGCAGGTCGGTGATGCGATCGATCGATTCATCCTGGCCATGCCGTTGGCGGTCCGTTCGGCGAGCGGGCTGTTCTGTGCCCACAGCACGCCGGCTCCCTTCGAGGTCGAGTCGGCCGATGTCGGTGCACTCGATCGCGAGCTCGATCCAGCCCGTTACGCCGATCACGAAGGGATCGCCTGGCAGTTCACCTGGGGTCGCGGGCAGACACCCGAGAGTTCGCGTCGCGTGGCGGAGCGGATCGGTGCGCGCCTGATGGTCTGCGGGCATGCGTACGTCGAGCAGGGGGCCGAGGCCGTCTCGCCGGAACTGCTGCTCCTCAACAGCGATCACGCGCGTGGCGTCGCGGTCGAGATCCCGCTCGAAGGTCCCTTGCCTTCGGCGACCGAGCTCGCCCGCGAGGCGGTCTTCCTTGCCACGGTTGGTTTCGAAGGATGACGGCAGGACTGGCCATCACCGGTTCGCAGCGATCCGTCGGCGTGGCGGCGTGGCGTGAGGGCGCCGCCGTGATCGCCAGCGACCATGTTGAGCCGTCACGCGAGCGGGACTGGCTCTGGCCATCGATCGACGAAGCCTGCCGAGGTGCGGGCGTCGCCCCGCTCGAGCTGACCTGGGTTGCCGTCGACATCGGCCCCGGCGGATTCAGCGGTCTGCGCACCACGATCGCCGCTGCGCAGTCGATCGCCACCGTGCATGGGCTGCCATGCATCGCGGTGCCGTCGGCACTCGTGGCTGTGTGCTCGACCTTGCCCGCCGCTGCATCGGGAGTTCCTGGGTCGGCTCACGCCGTGCTCGCCGTGAAAGGCACCACGGCATGGATCGCCACGCTCGCGCACGACGATCGCGGTTGGTCCCAGCGCGCGGCGTCGGTGATCGAGTGGGGGAGCTGGGTACCGCAACCGGGTTCGACGGTTCTTGCCGACGCACACTGCCCGTTGGCGCTCCGGCAGGCGTGCGATGCACATGGGGCGGCCGTCGTCGAGCCGATGTGGTCGGGCGCAGGGGTGATGATGGCCGCGAGGCGGCTGTGGGAGGAGGGGCATCGCGTGCCTCCAGCGGGACTCAGCCCTGAGTACGCGCGCGAGCCCGAGGCCGTGACTCTCTGGCGGCAGCGCCACGGCGGATAACGGCACTGGACTCGCGTCATTTCCGCGATTGCGCTTCACCCATCCCCGAGGGTGGCCGATGCATCGCCCGAGGACATCCCATGACCACCCGCGAACCTGCTGCGTCCATCACCACCGATGCCATCAAGCGATTCGGCACTGCACGGATCGTGCTGTGCGGCTCGCGAGCCGAGGCCTGGACGCCAGTGGTGCGCGGTGCTGGTGGGTGGAAGACGCACATCGTGCCGGCCACGGCCGTGCGCGAGGCGCTCGCGCTGCTGCGCGAGGCGCCGTTCGATCTCGTCGTGCTCGATCTTGACGGCGTGCGTGCCGCACGGGCGCGGCTCTTGCACACCATCCGTTCCCTGGCGCCGCACGTCGGCATCGTGTGCATTGCGCGAACGGCCGACCGTGACCTGCTGCTTGCGGCCCTGCGCGAAGGCGTGGTCGATGTGCTCAGCGGCGCCGAGAACGAGGCCGAGTTCCGCGCGCGCATCGCGCTTGGGCTCGAGCAGGGCGTTGCACGCCGATTGCGCGAGCGTCGACTCAACGTGCTCGAGACCGCGTGCCGCCGGCTCAGCCGCGAACGCGAGACGCTCAATCGACAGCTCGGTGGCGTGGTCAGCGACCTGGCCCAGGCGCAGGAGCGCACCGAGGAGCGCGTGGCCCTGGCTTCGGCCGCAGCGGAACTGCGGGCGATCCTCACGCTCGAGAGCGATGTCGATGCCATGCTCAAGCTGGCCGCACAGGCCTTCGTCCTGCGCATGGGCGCCGCGAACTGCGCGGTCTTCGTCGAACGCGGCGAGGGTCGTTACGACCTCTGCGGCTACCTGCGTGACGATGTCTCCCGCTCGGCCATGTCAGGCATGCTGGACACGATGGCCGAAGAGTGGTGCGCCTCGCTCGCCATGCACGGCGCACCGCTGATCTTCGATGGCTCCACGCCACCTCCCGAGACCTTCCGCCGGCTCCAAGGGCTGCTTCCCGGCCGCGCGGTGTGCACCGTGGCGTGCCGTGAGGGCGTCACGCGTCCGGCAGTCCTCGTGCTCTTCCGTGATGCCGATCGCCCCTTCGCGCCGGAGCTCGCGCCGCTCGCTGATGCGCTCGGCGAATCCGTGGCGAGCAGCCTGACACGGATCAAGCGGATCCAGTCCCGCGCGAAGGATGGCCAGAAGGGCCAGGACCACGGCAAGGCCGCCTGAGCACGTCAGGTCGTGCGGTCGGGCTCGAGCCGGGCCAGGATGGTGACGCCACCGGTGACCCGGTCGCCCACCTTGACCCGGACGTCCACGGCTTCGGGTCGAGGCAGGATGAGTTCGGTCGTCGAGCCAAACTTGATCAGCCCGAAGCGTTCAGCGCGGTCGAGCTGGTCGCCTGTCGCCACGGCGCAGACGATGTGGCGGGCGATCGCACCGGAGACCTGGCGGATGCCGATCGGATCGCCGCCTTCGGTTCGCATGCGGACGGTGTTGCTCTCGTTCACGCGCGCGCTCTCTTCGGTGCGCGCATCGAGGTACTTGCCCGGGCGATGCTCGATGGCCTCGACGGTTCCCGCGCAGGGCGCGCGGTTGATGTGCACATCGAGCACGCTGAGGAAGATGCGAACGACCGTGGCGGGTCCACCGATCGCATCGTGCCAGGGCACCGTGAAGACGGCGCTGACCTTGCCATCGGCCGGGCTGACCATGTCGGCGGGGTCGCTGCTTGCCGGGCGACGGCCAAGCGGGTCGCGGAAGAACGCCACGACGCCCAGCCAGAGCACGCCCACCACGGCGTAGAGCGCGGGCGGCAAGGACCACACGAACACGCCAATGCACAGGAGCGCCGCCACGGCCGTGGCAATGCCCCACTCGCGCAGGCCATACCTGCTCAGCAGCATCGATCGATCACTCGGTCGCCTTGCCGATGAAGAATCCGGCAACGCCGAACACGACGACGGCGCCGGCGAGACCGCCGACCCACATCATCATGTCGCCCTTGATCATGCCGGTGAGCGTGGGCGTGCCGCCGAGCGACGTGCCGATCGCGATCACGAGGCAGATGGCCAGGCACGCTGCTGCGCCGAGCATGAGCCCGACGCTTGCGCCGCTCCAGGCACCGCTGACTTCCTCCGGCACCACGGCGGCACCGACGCCGAACGCGCCGATGGCTGCGGCGGGGGCATCGGCTTCGCCCTCTGCGCCCGCACCGACATCGGCGAAGAGGCCGCTGGCCGCGTTCGGGGCAGATTCATCAGCCGACACTTCCTCGAAGAGCTGGAGGCCCGCGGAACTTTCGTCGGCGGCATCGCGCGTCATGTCGAGCAAGCCGCTGCCCGAACCGACGGTCTCGAGGTTCAGGCCGCTGTCGCTCAGGCCACCATCGGCAGCGATGCCGGGGCTCGGCGCTGCACCGCTGTCGGCCATGCCCATGCTGGGCGATGCGCCGCTGTCAGCGAGGCCGACGCTCGGTCGTGCGCCACTGGCAGCACGGCCGGGGTTGCTGTCGGCAAGACCCATGCTGGGTGCAGGAGCGGAGCCGCTGTCGGCCAGTCCCAGGCCACCGAGCAGATCGTCGTCATCGTTGGACATCGCCGCCGGTGCGCTGCGGCCCGCGCCGCTGTCAGCGAGTCCGAGCGAGGGCGCGCGAGCGCCACTGTCGGCGAGGCCCATCGTGGGAGCGCTCATGCCCGCGCCGCTGTCAGCGAGGCCAAGCCCGCCGAGCAGATCGTCATCGGCAGGGGCTGCCGCGCGCGAGGGTGCTGCCGACGGCGCACCGAGATCGAGGTCGAGATCGAGTCCATCGCCAGCAAGCGCGGGGCCGCCGGCGCCGCTGCCGCTGAGGGGGAGGTCGAAGCCACCACTGCTGCCGCCGCCGAGGTCGCCGAGTTCCAGGTCGAGACCGTCATCGTCGGTCTGCGCGAGCTGGTCGATGTCTGCAGCCTTGAACTTGATCTGGTCCTTGTCGCGGAACTCCTGGAGCTGACCCGCCTGGGCCATCTGGAGGAGTTCGGCGGGCGACTTCTTGAGCTTCGCGGCGGCCTCTTCGAGCGAGTAGAACAGGCGTGACATGGACCTTCCTTCAGTCAGCGGGCGAGCCACGGGGCGGTGCAGCGGCACCGAACGGGGACACGCCGGGCGTGGGAAGCGCCAAGGTAGCGCAAAGGCCGGGTCGGCGCGAGGTTCACCCTCGGCAAAGTGGCTCGCTGCGACGATCGAACGATGGTTCGCCGAGCACGCGCGAGACCTCCCGTGGCGGCGCGAGCGGAGCGGTTATCGCGCCCTCGTCAGCGAGTGCATGCTGCAGCAGACGCAGGTCAGCCGGGTGATCGAACGGTTCGAGGCCTTCGTGGCCCGATGGCCCAGCGCCCTGGCACTGGCTGGCGCCACCGAGGGCGAGGTGCTCTCGATGTGGCAGGGGCTTGGCTACTACCGGCGCGCGCGCCGGTTGCACGAGGCGGCCAAGGACTGCGTGGCGCGGTTCGGCGGCGAGGTCCCCGTGCGTGCGGCCGAGCTCGTCACCTTGCCGGGGGTCGGTCGGTACACCGCGGGGGCGGTCGCGAGCATCGTGCATGGTGAACGTGCAGCCATCGTCGATGGCAACGTGGCGCGCGTGCTGCTTCGCGTGCACGGTCGCGCCCTGGACCCAGCCGAGCGCTCCACGCAGGAGTGGCTCTGGTCGACGGCTCAGGGGCTCGTCGAGCGGGCGTCGTCGGCGGCGACCCTGAACGAGGGGCTGATGGAGCTCGGTGCGCTCACGTGCACGCCGCGGGCGCCCCATTGCGAGTCGTGCCCTTGGCGATCGCGATGCGTCGCCCGGCGTGATGCCGCGGTCGATCGCATTCCAGCCGTCGCTGCGAAGGCCGCGCGGCCGACCGTGCATTGGGAGACCTTGGTCATGCGGGATGCGCGCGGGCTCGTGCTCGAGCGACGCGGTGATCGAGGCCTGTGGGCGGGGCTCTGGCAAACGCCGACGATCGAGCACGGCTCGGCGGGTGCGGCCAGCGTGTTCGACCCATCCGCCGCGTGGCGCGGGGTGCGGGGGATCGTTGCGGCAGGGGCCTTCACCGTGGTGACGTCGCCTCGCAAGGTCGCGTTCAGGGTCTGGGTCGCGCCGCCATCGGCGCGCCTCCGTGCCGGATGGGTCCGCGTGCCGGACGATGCGCTGGCCACGCACGCCATGTCCAACGCGATGCGCCGCGTGCTCGAGACCGCGTCGATGCTCACGCCGACAGCAGGCTCTCGAGCAACTCGCTCGCGCGCAGCAAGCGGCTCTCGGCGAACGCCGGCGCCTGCAGCTGCAGCCCGATCGGCAGGGCGTGGCCGCTCGAGCGGTCTGTCCCGCCGGGAAGGCTGATGCCCGCGATGCCCGCGATGTTGGTGTTCACCGTGTACACGTCGTTCATGTACATCTGCAGCGGGTCGGTCACGCCGCCGATCGTGAACGCCGCGGTGGGCGCCGTGGGCCCGAGGATCACGTCGCACCGTGCGAAGGCCGTGTCGAACTCCTGCTTGATCAGTCGGCGGATCCGGAGCGCGCGGTCGTAGTAGGCGTCGTAGTAGCCGCTCGACAGCACGTACGTGCCGAGCATGATGCGACGCTGCACCTCCGCGCCGAACCCCTCGCTGCGGCTGCGCGCGTAGAGCTCCTCCAGGCCCTCCCCGGCGCGTTGCGCCGCGCGGTGCCCGTAGCGGATGCCGTCGAAGCGCGCGAGGTTGCTGCTCGCTTCGGCGGGCGCGATCACGTAGTAGGTGCTGATGCCGTGGTCGGTCATCGGCAGGTCGATGTCCACGATGGTTGCGCCGGCCGCGCGCAGCAGGGCAAGAGCGCGATCGAGCGCCTCGGTGACCGCCGGGTCGTTGTTGCGCAGGTACTGCGATGGCACGCCCACGCGCAGCGTGCGCGGATCGGTCGCCGGCGTGGCCTGCCAGTCATCGACCGCAACGGCTGCACTCGTCGAGTCGTGCTCATCGATGCCGGCCATGACGCCATAGGCCAGCGCGGCATCGCGCACCGTGGACGTGAACGGCCCGATCTGGTCGAGACTGCTGCCGAAGGCCACCAGCCCCCATCGGCTGATGCGGCCGTAGGTCGGCTTCAGGCCGACGATGCCGCAGAAGGCCGCCGGCTGCCGGATGCTGCCGCCCGTGTCCGAGCCCAGCGACAGATCGCAGAGCCCCGCGGCCATCGCGGCCGCCGAGCCACCGCTTGAGCCGCCCGGCGTGCGCGTGGGATCGTGCGGGTTGCGGACCACGCCCCAGGCGCAGGTCTCGCTGCTCGAACCCATCGCGAACTCGTCCATGTTGGTCTTGCCGACGATCACGGCACCGGCGCCAACGAGCCGCGTGACGACCGTGGCATCGAACGGCGATCGGTAGCCCTCGAGCATCCGGCTCGAGCAGGTGGTCTGACCAAGCGTCGTGGCGATGTTGTCCTTCACGGCCACGCACACGCCGGCGAGGGGGCCTGGGTCACGACCCGCGGCGATCAAGGCATCCACGGCCGCGGCACGTTCGAGTGCGGCCTCGTGGAAGACCTCGTGGTAGGCGTTGAGGCCAGGGTTCGCGGTGTCGATCGCATCGAGCGTGGCTCGGGCATGATCGACCGCGCGGAGCGCGCCGGAGCGGATGGCCGAAGCGACGGCGGTTGCGTCGGGACGGATCATGCGCTCTCGCCTCCGAGCACCTTGGGTACGGCGATGAAATCGCCCTCACGCGCCGGTGCGTTCATGAGGACCTGCTCCACCGTGAGCACCGGGCCGGGTTCGTCGGCGTCGAGGCGGTTCACCGAATCGAGGGGATGCGCCATCGGCTCGACGCCCGAGGTGTCGACCTGGCCGAGCCGGGCGATGTGCGAGAGCACCGACGCGAGCTGCGTCCGATACGAATCGATGGTGGCCTCATCGAGGTGCAGTCGCGCCAGGCGCGCCACATGCGCCACGTCCTTCGAACTCAGGCTTGTCGGTGATTCAGCCATGGGAGCGCGGAGTCTAGTGGCGGCGTGCAACCGCACGCCCGCTTCACGCGAAGCGGCATGGACTACGATCCTCCCTTCACCATGGACGCCCACGATCACGATGCCCCGTTCGCCCCGCGCCCGTCGCGGCTGGACCTGGTGCGTCGAGCGTCCCTGAGCCTGGGCATCGTGCTCGGTGCCATCGTGCTCGTGATCTGGATGGTGCGCACGCGCCCGGTTGCGGCGAGCAGGGCTCCCGACGAGCGACCGGTTCCCGTGGCCGTCATGGAAGTCTCGCCAATGCAGGCAGTCCGCGGGATCCGTGGCTACGGCACCGTGCGCGCGCTGGAGTCGGCCGATGTCGCAGCACGCGTCGAAGGCGTGGTCGTTGCGCTCGGGCCGGGCGTGCGCGAGGGGGTGCGCGTGGAGAAGGGCGCTGTGCTCATCGAGCTCGATGGCGATGATGCGAACCGGCAGTTGCAGGCGGCGCTGCAGTCGCTGGCAGCGCTTCGGGCGCAGAAGCAGGGGCTTGACATCGAGGAGCGTGCGCTCGCCGATTCTCTGCGCCTGGCCGGCGAGGAGCTCAAGCTTGCGCGCGAGGACGTGGCGCGCGTCGAGGCCGCCTTCGCCGATGGCGTGGCGCTGCAGCGAGAACTCGACCGGGCGCGCACAGCCGCGCTGGCTGCCGACCGCGGACTGTCGATGGCGCGCGAGGCGCTCGAGATGGTCGCTCCCCGACGCGAGGCGCTGGCAGCGCAGGGCGAAGCGCAGTCCGAGGCTGCGGAGCGTGCACGGCTTTCCGTGGAGCGCTCCACGATCGTGGCGCCCATCGCGGGCATCCTGCAGTCGCTGCCGGTCGAGCCTGGCGAGACGGTTGCGCCGGGCCGCGTGGTGGCGCGCATCGTCGAACCGTCCCGCCTGGAAGTGCCCATCGCCCTGCCGGCCTCGAGCCGTGGTGCCCTGGCAGCCGGCCAGCGCGTGCAGGTGATGGAGGCCTCCGGTGCCTTGGTCGAGGGTTCGCTGACGCGGCTTGCGCCCGAGGATGATCCTGTGGCGCGCACGCTGGTGGCGTGGGCCGAGCTGCCCGGCGGATCCGGACTCGTGCCGGGCTCGTTCGTCGAGGCGACCGTCTTCGCTCCCGACGCGACGCCGCGCACCGTGGTGCCGCGACGAAGCGTGCGCAATGATCGCCTGCTGTTGGTGGAGGATGGACGCGTGCGCTGGCAGCCCGTGCGCACCGCCTACGCCATCCGACGCGCGCAGCCGCAGTCGGGACTGGATGACGTCGAGTGGCTCGCCCTCGAGGAACCGCTGCCGCACGGCACGCTGGTGGTGCTTGATGCCGCACGGCGCATCGAGGTCGGCGCGCGTGTCGAGCCGCTGCGTCCAGGCGAGTCGGCGGCCAGCGTGGTCGAGCCCGCGACCGCGCCCGGGACCGAGCCGTGATCGAGGGCCTGATCCGCTTCGGCGTCCGCAACCGCGTGCCGGTCACGCTGGTGATGTGGGCACTCGTGCTCGGTGGCGTGTGGAGCGCGCTCACCATGCGGCGGGAGTTCTTTCCGGAAGTCGATCCCGACGCCGCGCAGGTCGTGCTCTCGTATGCGGGCGCAAGCCCCGCCGAGATCGAGGAAAGCCTTGCCCGCAAGGTCGAGGACGCTGTACGCGAGGAGGACGACGTCGAGAAGGTCACGACGAGCATCGTCGAGGGCGGCGGCGCGGTCGTGATCAAGTTCGGCGATGGCATCGACATCGACGAGAAGCTCGAGGACCTGCGCACGCGCATCGATGGCCTGCAGGATCTGCCGCCCGAGGCCGACCGGCTGAAGGTCATCGATTGGAAGCCGATCCTGCCCGTGGTCCAGGTGGCGGTCTACGGCAACGTCGATCCGCGGTCGATCAAGACCGCGCTTCGCCAGGTCGAGGATGACCTGCGTGCCTGGCGGGGAATGGGCCGGATCCTGGTGGCGGGGCTGCGCGACGATGAGCTGCGCGTGGACGTTCGCGACGAGGAGCTCGTGCGCCACGGCATCCCGATCACGCGCGTGGCCGATGCGGTCGGCGCGTGGATGCGCGAGGTGCCGGGCGGCGCGGTGCGTTCCTCCGACGGCGAAGCCGCGGTGCGCACGCGCGGGATCGAGGAGCGCGCGCAGGCGATGAACGGCATCGTGCTGAAGGCGCTCCCGGACGGCACGTCGGTCACGCTCGGTGACGTGGCGACGGTCGTTGAGGGCTTCACCGACGACATCACGGGCTGGCGCTTCCAGGGCGAGCCGGGTGCGAACCTCACGATCCTTCGCGCCGTGGGGCAGGATGCGGTGCGCATGGCGGAGTTCACGCGCGGCTACGTCGCGGCCCGCTCGGGGCAGGCCATGTCGGCCAGCCCGCTCGACCGGCTGCTCGACAGCCCGCGCCTGCAGGGATGGGAGGCCGGCCTCGCGCGCGGCCCCATGCCCGACGGCGTGCGCATCGCCAAGCACAACGATCTCGCGCGCCTGATCGAGGGGCGCATCGACCTCGTGACGGAGAACGCGTGGCAGGGTGCTGCGCTCGTGTTCCTCACGCTGCTGATGGGTGTGTCGGTGCGTGGTGCGTTCTGGGTGATGAACGGGATGGTCGTGGCCATCTTCGGCACGATCCTGCTCATGAACCTCGCCGGCGTGACCATCAACATGCTCACGATGTTCGGGCTGCTCATCGCCCTGGGCATGCTCGAGGACGACGCGGTCGTCTTCACCGAGTCGATCGATGACATGGCGCGCCGAGGGGCAGAGCCCGAGCGCGCAGCGATCGAGGGCACCACGCGCATCTTCTGGCCGGTCTTCGCGAGCATCCTCATCAGCATCGTGGCGTTCGTCCCGCTGGCGCTCGTCAAGGGCACGATCGGCGACCTGCTGAGCGACCTCCCGATCGTGGTCGCGCTGGCGCTCGCGGTCAGCCTGGTCGAGACGAGCTGGATGCTGCCGAGCCACATGGCGCACTCGATCGCGCTGTTCAGGCAAGGCCGACGGGTCTGGCTGGACGCCGTGACGGCGCCCTTCGATCGCTGGCGCGATGGCCGCCTGTGGCCCTTCCTGGAACGGCACTACCGGCGCCTGGCGACGTGGGCGGTCGACCATCGCTGGATGACGATCAGCGTGGCCATCGCGGGCTTCATCGTGAGCGTGGGTGCGGTGATCGGCGGCCGGGTGCCCTTCGAGTTCCTGCCCAGCGACGACACCGAGAGCTTCTTCGTCGACTTCCGGCTGCCGCTGGGCTCGAGCATTGAACGCACCCGCACGATCGCCACACGCATCGAGGCCGCGGTGCAGCATCAGCCCGAGGTCCGCGCGGCGGTCACCCTCACGGGATTCACGATCAACTACGAGACCGGCAGCGCGAATTCGATCAACGGCAACGTCGGCCAGGTCTTCGTGCAGCTCGCGCCCGTGGAGGAGCGTGATCGCCGCAGCGGCGAAGTGGCCGACTCGATCATCGCCGCCGTGGGCTCGATGCCCGAGATCGAGGACCTCAGGATCACGCAGGTCACCGGCGGACCGGCCGGCGCCGACATCACGTACGAGTTCTCGAGCGAGGATCCATCGATCCTCGATGGGGCCGTCGACCGCATCAAGCTAGCCATGGCCGGCATCGACGGGATCGTCTCGATCAACGACGACAACCTCTCGGCGGCTCCCGAGATCCAGGTGGAGCTCAAGCCCAGCGCGGCCGCGCTCGGCTTCACGCCCATCGAGCTGGCACAGCAGGTGCGGGGTGCGGTGTACGGCCTCGATGCCCACGTCTTCACGGCCGATCGAGAGGATGTGGATGTGCGTGTGCGGCTCGATGCATCCACCCGCTCCACGCCGACCTTCACGCAGGATCTCTGGGTGGTCGCGCCGTCGGGGCTTCCCGTCCCGCTGGCCGAGGTGGCGACGGTGCGCGAGGGCGTGGGGTATGCGCAGATCCGCCGCACCAACCGCATGCGCACCGTGACGGTGACCGGCGACGTGCGCGAGGGCGTGATCCCCGAGCAAGTGGTCGAGGCGCTCGCGCCTGCCCTGGCTGCGATCGTCTCGGACACGCCGGGGCTGGTCGTGCGCGAGGGCGGGCGGCAGAAGGACCTCACGGATGCGTTCAGCACGCTGCCGCGCGCGGCGCTCACGGCGTTCCTGCTCATCTACGCGATCCTCTGCTGGCTCTTCGGCTCGTTCGTGCAGCCCTTCGCCGTCATGGCGACGATCCCCTTCGGCGTGATCGGTGCGGTGTGGGGCCACGCCATCATGGGCTACGAGCTCACCTTCCTCAGCCTGATCGGGATCGTGGCCCTCTCGGGTGTCGTGGTGAACAATGCCTTGGTGCTGGTCGAGTTCGTCAACGAGCTGCGTGCCAAGGGCATGGTGCTGCACGATGCCCTGATCGACGCGGGGACCATGCGCCTGCGTGCCATCCTGCTCACGAGCATCACGACGGTCTTCGGGCTCGCGCCGCTGATGCTCGAGCAGAGCTTCCAGGCCCGCTTCCTGATCCCGATGGCGATCAGCCTGTGCTTCGGCCTGCTGAGCGCCACCATGCTCACCTTGCTGCTCCTGCCGGCACAGCTTCTCGTGGCCGACTCCTTCGGCACATGGTGGCGCAAGGTGTCGGGCCGCAGCGGCCTGTCGGGCGAGGGCGCCTCGATCCCCGGCTGAGCCGCTAGAGTCCCGCGCATGGCGCGCAGGACCACCGTTGAACCAACGCTCGTTGCCGGCATCGATCTCGGCGGCACCAACATGAGCATCGGGATCGTCGATCCCAAGGGCCGAGTCATCGGCACGTGCAAGCGCAAGACGAAGGCCCACGAGGGCAAGGACGTCGTGCTCGATCGGATCGTCGAGGGGCTGGTACGAGCGTGCGCCGAGGCGGCGATCGAGCCTGCGGAGCTCGCCGCGGTCGGCATCGGCGCGCCGAGCGCGATCGACTTCGACCACGGCGTCGTGATCAATGCGGGGAACCTCGGCTGGAAGAACGTGCCGCTGCGCGACCTGCTGCAGCAGCGCCTGCGCGTGCCGGTCGTCGTCGACAATGACGTCAACGTCGCTGCGTGGGGCGAGGCCACGCTCGGCGCCGGCGTGGGCAAGGGCGACCTGCTCGCGGTCTGGGTGGGGACCGGCGTCGGCGGCGGGCTGGTCCTCAACGGCGGGCTCTGGCGCGGTCCGCTCTTCACCGCGGGCGAGATCGGCCAAGTCATCCTTCAGCCGGGCGGTGCGCCCGGCCACCGGACCGTCGAGGAGTTCTGCAGCCGCACGGCGATCGTGCGCAGCATGGAGACGATCGCCGGCTTCTACCCCTCGAGCCGCTTCCACAAGGTGCGCGCCGAGAAGGAGGATGGTCCGCTCGGTTCAGGCGCGATCCGCGACCTGTACGCAGAGGGCGACGAGCTCACGCAGCGCGTGGTCGATGCGAGCGCTGAACTGCTGGGCTTGGCGATCGCGAACCAACTCACGGTCCTGAGCCTGAAGACGGTCGTGCTCGGCGGCGGCGTGGTCGAGGCACTCGGCAAGCCCTACGCCGCCAAGGTCCGCGAGAGCATCGTGAACCATGTCTTCCCATCGACCCTGCGCAAGGTGGACGTGCTGGTCACGCAACTCGAGGACAGGGCCGGCGTGCTGGGTGCTGCGATGCTCGCCCGATCTGGGCGCTGAGCCGCAACCGGATCAGGGCGGGCAGGGCACGCCCCAGCGGGTGAGCAGTGCACCGAGGTCCGCGCCGTCGACCTTGCCGTCGTTGTTCATGTCGCTCGGCTCGCCCGCGGTTGCCGTGCCCCAGTTGGTGAGCATCGCGCCCAAGTCGGCGCCATCGATCGCGCGATCATCGTTGATGTCGCCTGCGCACGGCGGGAACACGCGCAGCAGTGCCGTGGTGTGATTGCCGCCGACGGCCAGCCCATCGACCGGATCGAGGCCGGTGGGGAGCGTGCACTGTCCGTAGGTGTTGCGGCCCCAGCACTTCACGCCGTAGGTGCTCGTGAGCACCACGGTGTGGTAGCCATCCGACGCGATCTGGATGATCGGGCCCAGGTTCGTCGGCACGTTCAGCTGGCCGTAGCCGTTGTCGCCCCAGCACCGGACGTTGCCGTTCGATTGGACGGCGGCCGTGTGGTAGTAGCCCGCGGCGATCCCCACGCACGGCCCCAGGTTGCTCGGCACCACCGTCTGGCCAGCATCGTTGAGCCCCCAGCAGCGCACGGTGCCGGCGGTGTTGAGCGAGACCGAGTGGTAGCCGCCAGCGGCGATGCGGGTCACCGTCCCAAGGTTCGTGGGCACGTTGCACTGGCCATCGAGATTCGCGCCCCAGGCCCGGACCACGCCGCTGGTGTTCAGCGACAGCGTGTGGTCCAGCGACGTTGAGATCCATCCGACCACGCCCAGCCCGCTGGGCACGGCGCACTGGCCGAAGTCGTTCAGGCCCCAGCAGCGCACCGTGCCGTTGCTGATGAGCGCGACCGAGTGGCCGAAGCCGCCGGCCACGTCGACGACGACGCCCAGGTTGGTCGGCACGTTGGACTGCCCGTAGGTGTTCAGCCCCCACGCACGTACGACCCCATTGTTCTGCAGCGCGATGGTGTGGTTCGCGCCGCCCTCGACCCACGCCATGAGCGGCAGCCCCGAGGGCACGTTGCACTGGCCTGAAACGTTGTAGCCCCAGCAACGGATGCCACCTTCGACACCGGCGTGCGTGGCGGCACAGAGCGTGGCGAGCGATCCGATGGCGACGGTCGTGTGCAGGGCGTTCATGGTCGGGCCGTGAAGGTACGCCAAGGACCAAGGACCACCAACCGAATCATGGTCAATCGGCGCGAAACGCCGCGTGCGGCCCGCGTGTCACGGCTCAAGCGTGCGCGCCGGGGGGCGATCGGCCTTCGACACCGCGACCTTGAGTCCGGGAAGCAGGCGCTGCAGGCGCCTGGCGAGCACGCGCAGGTACGGTCGCTCGGTCTCGGTGTGCCCGCAGAGGAGAACGCTCGTCCCGTGCGCGGCTGCGTCGAGCCGGTCGTGGTGCTTGAGTTCACCGGTGATGAAGAGCGTGGCGCCGTGCTTGCGTGCGCCAGTGATGAGTTCGCCGCCGCTGCCGGCGCAAAGCCCGATCGTCGTGTGGCGCTGCGATGGTTCGCCGACGAGTTCGACGTGCTTCAGTCGCAGGCCGGCCGCGAGCGAGCGCGCGATCGAGCGCGCCGTCATCGGAGCGCGAAGGCGCATGAGCCGGCCCTGGCCCGCACGCGGCATGGGAACAGGCGCGAGGGTCTCGATGGTGAAGGCGGGTTCCTCGTAGGGATGCGAGGCACGGATCGCGGCCACGACCGCGGGCAGGTTCGCCGCGCTGCAGACCTTCTCGAGGCGGCATTCGGTCACGCGCTCGAGCGTGCCGCGCGAGCCGAGGCGGGGTCGTGCCCGCTCGCCCGGCATGAAGGTTCCGCTGCCCACGACCTCGAACGAGCAGTGCGTGTACTCGCCGATCGTTCCGGCGCCGGCGCGCGCCATCGCGGCCCGCAAGGCATCGACGTGGTCGATCGGTACATGCACGGTGACCCGGTGCGACTGGCCGGTCGGTGTGGCGGCGGCGGGTTCGAGCGGCGTCGACTGGCCTTCGCCGACCACGCTGCAGAGGAAGTCGTTGACGCCGCCGTCGGCGGCATCGAGTGCCGTGTGCGGCGAGAGCAGCGCGATGCCTGCGCGTGCGGCACGCAGGAGCAGGGCGCCGCGAGGGGTGCCATCGTGCAGGTGGCGCATCGGTGCGAAGATCGGTGGGTGGTAGAGCACAATCGCCTGCGTTTTCAGGCGAATGGCCTCATCAAGGACCGGCTCGGTCAGGTCGATGGCGACCAGCGCGCGCGTGCACGGCGCCGAGCCCGCGCCCAGGAGCAGTCCGACGTTGTCCCACTCTGCGGCCAGGGACCGAGGGGCGATGTGGTCGAGGGCCTGCGCGAGGTCAGCGATGAGCATGGGGTGCATCTTCACGGGAACTTGGCGGTTTGGGCAAGCCATCCCGCAATTCCGATCGTAGAGTGCACGTGTGCACCGAAGGGGCAGGATGCCCGCAGGTCGTGCACGCAGGAGGCGCTCCATGGGTGGACCCCGATCTGCCGGCCGATCCCCGTCCGCAACCGCCAGCCCCGCATCGGGCCGGCACAGCGAGGAAGGCCAGCAGGTGCGAAAGCACTTCGTCCTCGACACGAATGTGCTGCTGCACAACCCCAACGCGATCTTCAAGTTTGATGAGCACGAGGTCGTGATCCCGCTCATGGTGATCGAGGAGCTCGATCGCTTCAAGAAGAACAACGACGAAACGGGGCGCAACGCGCGCCAGGTGATCCGTGCCCTCGACCGGCTCCGCGATGCGGGTCCGCTCCACGAGGGCGTGGTCTGGAACGAGCAGGGGGGCAGCGTGCGCATCATGCGCTTCGACCCCGCGCCCAGCTGGGAGCTCGAGGCCGACAAGGCCGACAACAGCATCATCGGCGTGGCGCATGCGCTGCACGCCCGCGGCTTGCGTGCGATCTTCATCAGCAAGGACATCAACGCGCGCGTGAAGTGCGATGCACTTGGCGTGCCCGCCGAGGACTTCGAGGCCGGCCGCATCGAGAGCGACTGGCTGCACCCCGGATACGTCACGCTTGCGGTGCCGCCGGACCTGATCGACGACCTCTACGACGAGCGCCAGCTCCCGCTGTCGCGGCTCGAGTCGTTCCCGAGCGTCGCACCCGATGGAACGGCGCAGGCCACGACCACGATCCTGGCGAACCAGTTCGTGGTGCTTGCGGACTCGACCGACTCGTCGCACACCGGCCTCGCGCGGCGGCTGGCCGATACGTCGCACCTGATCCCCGTGACGGGCCCCCGCAAGCCGGTCTTCGGCGTGCTGGCCCGGAACGTGCAGCAGACGATGGCGCTCGACCTGCTCCTGGACGACGAAGTCAAGGTCGTCAGCCTGATCGGCCCCGCCGGCACCGGCAAGACGCTCCTGGCGATCGCCGCCGGCCTGCAGAAGACGCTGCGCGAGGAGCGCTTCGACAAACTGCTCGTCGCACGCCCGATCATGCCGCTCGGCCGCGACATCGGCTACCTGCCGGGCGACAAGGACGAGAAGCTCTCGCTCTGGATGCAGCCCATCTTCGACAACATCACGTACCTGCTCAGCACGCGCGGCGGCAGCTCTTCGGAGCCCGACAGCAAGAGCACCGAGCAGCGGCTCGACCAGCTCATCGCCGGCGGCAAGGTCGTGCTCGAGCCGATCACCTACATCCGCGGCCGCAGCATCCCGCACCAGTTCATCATCGTCGACGAGGCGCAGAACCTGAGCCCGCACGAGGTCAAGACGATCGTCAGCCGCGTCGGCGAAGGCACCAAGATCGTGCTCTGCGGCGACATCGGGCAGATCGACAGCCCGTACCTCGATGCAGCGAGCAACGGCCTGGCGCACCTCATCGAGCGCATGAAGGGCCAGCGCATCGCCGGCCACGTCACGCTCTCGAAGACCGAGCGCAGCGAGCTCGCCAGCCTCGCCGCCGAGATCCTCTGACGGCGCTCAGGCCCGGCCGGTGCCGACCGCGAGCAGTGCCACGGCTGCCTTTTCATGGCTCTCCCGGCACTCGCGGGCCGGGTCGGAGTCGGCCACGATGCCGCATCCGGTCCAGTACGTGAGCCGCGTCCCGCCATCGACCTCCTCGAGGCCGAAGGTCCGGATGGCCACGTTGAGCGCCACGGCGCCATCGTCACCGAGCCAGCCGAGCGCGCCGCAGTAGGGACCGCGCGCGAAGGGCTCGAGCTCCTCGATGATCTGCATGGCACGGATCTTCGGAGCACCCGTGACCGAGCCCGGCGGGAAGGTCGCGCGAAGCAGTTCCGCATGCCCGATCCCAGGCCGCAGTGTGCCCGAGACCTCGGCGACGGCATGCTGCACCGTGGGGTGGCGCTCGATCGAGCGAGGCTCGCTCACGCGCACGGAGCCGGTCGAGCAGACCCGGCCAAGGTCGTTGCGCATGAGGTCGACGATCATGTGGAGCTCGGCACGCTCCTTGTCGCATCGTTCGAGTTCGTCGGCGCAGCCGTCCGAGGCGCGGGTTCCCTTGATCGGCCGTGTGCGGACCGTGCGCGCGCAGGCATCGACCGACAGGAAGAGCTCGGGCGACAGGCTCAGCACCGCGCGCCCCGAACCCAGTTCCGCGAAGGCGCCGTAGCGCGCGGGGATGCGGTCGAGGACGCCGAGCGCCCACGCGCGCATCGGCATGGGAACGAAGCCCGTCCACGCGCGCGCGATGTTGGCCTGGAAGATGTCGCCGGCGCGTATGAACTCCCGCACGCGCGCCACGGCGCACGCGAACTCGGCATCGCTCGTCTGCGGTTCGAGCGTTCCGGCCTGGGGCGCGGGCAGATCGGCCATCGGCGGAAGTCCCGGGCTCTGCCACGACCACGCGTCGTGATCGAACGCGTGCACCTGCCGGGCTCGCAAGAGCGTTCCATCACCGAAGGTCGAAGCACGTGGTGCGGCGCATGGGCGCGCGGCAGGCTCGATGGTCGCACCGAGGCCGTACGACAGGCTGGCGATCCAACCTCCGGCCGTACCCTCGGACGGTGCCGCGAGCCGATCGAGCAGCAGCTCGCCTTGGCCATCCCCTGCATGCACGGCGTACTCGACCTCGACCAGCGTGCTGCTCCGGGCGTGGGGGCCGCCGCCGCCGCTGCTGAGGATGGCGATCGGCGTGCCTGACGAGCAGCCGAAGGCCCGGCGAAGCGGCTCATCGAGGGTGGGTGACACGGCCGTGGCCATCGCACGATCCTAGCGATCCCGGCAGGCGAAATCGCTACACTCATCGACCCGCCCGGGAGCGGTCCTGCTGCAGGATCCCCGCGCCCAGGCGCATCCGATCGAACCACCCAACGAGGCTCCACATCATGCCCCCGAGCACCCTGCGTCGTCGCCCTTCCAAGAACAGCAAGGCCACCAAGGCCACCAAGGCCACCAAGAACGCCAAGAGCGCGAAGGCCGAGACGCTGGCCAAGGGAGCGAAGGCTTCGAAGCGCTCGAAGCCGGTCGCCTCGTCCAAGGGCGTGCGCTCCATGGCGGCCGCAGCGCCCAAGTCCGGCAAGATGGTCTTCTACTTCGGCCGGACCAAGTGCGAGGGCAAGGCCGAGCAGAAGCTGCTGCTCGGCGGCAAGGGCGCGAACCTGGCCGACATGATCTCGATCGGCCTGCCGGTGCCGCCGGGCTTCACGATCACCACCGACACGTGCGCGCGCTACTACACCGAGGGCCGTCGCCTGCCCAAGGGCCTGATGGACGAGGTGCGTGGCCACATCGCCACGCTCGAGAAGGAACTCGGCAAGAAGCTCGGCGACATGCGCAACCCGCTGCTCGTGAGCGTGCGCTCGGGCGCCGCCGTCAGCATGCCGGGCATGATGGACACGGTCCTCAACCTGGGCCTGAACGACCTCGTCGTGCTCGGCCTCGCCGAGGCGACCGGGAACCGCCGCTTCGCCTTCGATGCCTTCCGCCGCCTGATCAACATGTTCGGCGACGTCGTCATGGGCGTCGACCACCACCACTTCGAGCATGAGTTCGACGCGGTGAAGACCAAGTACGGCGCGGCCGGCGACACCGACGTGCCCACCGTCGGCCTGGAGGAGCTCTGCTTCGCCTACAAGCGCGTCTACCGCGAGCACGTGGGCGAGGAGTTCCCGCAAGACCCGATGAAGCAGCTCGAGCTGGCCATCGAGGCCGTCTTCAAGAGCTGGAACGGCGATCGCGCCATCTCGTACCGCAACATCAACGGCATCAAGGGCCTCAACGGCACCGCGGTGAACGTGCAGGCGATGGCCTACGGCAACATGGGCGATGACTCGGGAACCGGCGTGGCCTTCACGCGCGACCCTTCGACCGGCGAAAACGTCTTCTACGGCGAGTTCCTCGTGAATGCGCAGGGCGAGGACGTGGTCGCCGGCATCCGCACGCCGCGCCCGATCAGCGAGATGGACGACTGGATGCCCGCGGTCTACAAGCAGCTCCTGAAGGTGCGCTCGATCCTCGAGAAGCACTACAAGGACATGCAGGACATCGAGTTCACGGTCGAGAAGGGCAAGCTCTTCATGCTCCAGACCCGCAACGGCAAGCGCACCGGCACCGCAGCCGTGCGTGTTGCGGTGGAGATGGTGAAGGAGAAGCTGATCGACGAGAAGACGGCGCTCAAGCGCATCCCCGCAGGCGATCTCACCCAGCTGCTCCTCCCGAGCTTCCAGGCGAAGGACAAGGCCGGCGTGACGGTGCTCACGAAGGGCATCGGGGCGAGCCCGGGGGCAGCCACCGGCAAGCTCGCCTTCACGGCGGCCGAGGCCGTGGAGCGCGCCCATGCGGGCGAGCAGGTGCTGCTCGTGCGCAAGGAAACGAGCCCCGAGGACGTCGAGGGCATGCACAAGGCCGTCGGCATCCTCACGAGCACCGGCGGAAAGACCAGCCACGCGGCGGTCGTCGCGGTGGGCTGGGGCAAGTGCTGCGTCGTGGGCGCGGGCGAACTCTCGATCGATACCGACGCGGGCACCATGACCGTGGCGGGCCGGACCTTCGGCCGCCAGGATGTGCTGTCCATCGATGGCACGACCGGCGAGGTGATGCTCGGCAGCGTGTCGCGCACGGTTCCCGAATCGCTCGGCGGCGACTTCGCCACCATCATGCAATGGGCGGATCGCCATGCTCGCATGAAGGTGCGCACCAACGCCGACACCCCGGCCGATGCCCGTCGCGCCCGTGAGTTCGGTGCCGTGGGCATCGGTCTCTGCCGCACGGAGCACATGTTCTTCGAGGGCGAGCGCATCAAGGCGATGCGCCAGATGATCCTGGCGACCGAACGCGACCAGCGCGAGTCGGCGCTTGCCAAGCTGCTGCCCTTCCAGCGAGAGGACTTCGTCGGCATCTTCACGGCGATGGACGGCTATCCGGTCACGGTTCGCCTGCTCGACCCGCCGCTGCACGAATTCGTCCCGCACGAGCAGGCGCAGCAGGAGGAACTCGCCCGCGAGGCCGGCGTGCCCGTGAGCGAGGTCAAGCGCCGCGTCTCGCAGCTGCACGAGCACAACCCGATGCTCGGCCACCGCGGCTGCCGACTGGCGGTCACGTATCCGGAAATCCTCGTCATGCAGGTGCGCGCCATCGTCGAGGCGGCACTGCACTGCCTCGATGAGGGCATCGATGCGCAGCCCGAGATTATGATCCCGCTCGTCGGCACGCGCCGCGAGCTGGCCATCCTGCGCGACCTCACGGCGCGCACGATCGCCGAGGTCTGCGCCGAGCGCGGCGTCAAGGCGCCCAAGATCCCGATCGGCACCATGATCGAGATCCCGCGCGCGGCCGTGACCGCCGACGAGATCGCCGAGACCGCCGAGTTCTTCAGCTTCGGCACCAACGACCTCACGCAGATGACCTTCGGCTTCAGCCGTGACGACATCGGTTCCTTCCTGCCGGCCTACATCGAGAAGGGCCTGCTCGACAAGGATCCCTTCCAGTCGATCGACCAGGACGGTGTGGGCCAGCTCGTCCGCATGGCCTGCGTGAAGGGCCGCCAGGCGCGCGAGAAGCTCAAGCTCGGCGTCTGCGGCGAGCATGGCGGCGATCCGGCGAGCATCCGCTTCTTCGGTTCGTGCGGCCTCGACTACGTCAGCTGCTCGCCGTTCCGCGTTCCCGTGGCGCGGCTGGCCGCGGCACAGGCCGCGCTGGCATGATGCGGATCGGCACGGTTGCCGCGGTGGCGGCCACGGCCGTCGTGTGTGCCTGCACCACGGGCGGCACGGGGTACGTCGCTCCTGAGCCCGTGCCGACGCACTCGATCGCGCACGCTCCGCTGGCCTATGAAGCGCCGTTCGTGGCCGTGCCGCCGGCGCTCGATGGCCGTTTCGACGCTGACCCCGCGTGGGCTGCGGCACCCTGGTCGACCGACTTCGTCGACATCGAGGGTGCGGGTCGGCCGGCGCCGCGATTCCGAACGCGCATGAAGATGTGCTGGGACCTGACGTTCCTGTACGTGCTGGCCGACATGCAGGAGCCCGACCTGTGGGCCACGCTCACGCGTCACGACGAGATCGTCTTCCGTGACCATGACATCGAGGTCTTCATCGATCCCGATGGCGACACGCGCGAGTACTACGAGATCGAGGTGAACGCGCTCGGCACGGTCTTCGACCTGTACCTGCACACGCCGTACCGCGCTGGCGGGCCCGCTGAGCATGGCTGGGATGCCGTCGGCATGCGGCAGGGGATCGGCCTGCGTGGCACGCTCAACGACCCGCGTGATCGCGACGAAGGATGGTCCATCGAACTCGCGATTCCCTGGTCATGCCTGCAGCCGATGGGTGCGCCGGGAACGGGCGCGAAGCACCAAGCCGTGGCCTTGCCGCCACGGGCAGGCGATGTGTGGCGGATCAACTTCAGCCGCGTCGAATGGATGCTCGAAGTGCGCGATGGGACCTACGCCAAGGTGCCGGGTCGCCCCGAGGACAACTGGACCTGGACCCCGCAGTGGGAAGTCAACATGCACGTGCCCCAGCACTGGGGCACGGTGCGATTCACCAAGGAGCAGCCGTGAACAGCCCCAGCAGCATGGACACCACCGCACGCATCATGGAGCGCCTGGGCATCATGCCCACCGACGGCTCGCTCTACCACCAGATGCTGCCGCGCATGCTGCAGGCTGCGCAGCTCACGGGCCTGCCCGACGACCAGCGCATCGTGATGGCGCAGCCCAAGAGCGAGATCACGACGCACTTCCCGGTGCTCATGGACGACGGTTCGTACCAGCTGTTCACGGGCTACCGCATCCAGCACAACAATGCGCTCGGCCCCTTCAAGGGCGGCCTTCGCTTCCACCCGCACGTGAATGCCGAGGACCTCAAGGGCCTCGCCATGCTCATGACGCTCAAGTGCAGCCTGCTGCGACTGCCGTTCGGCGGCGCCGCCGGTGGTGTGGCGTGCGATCCTCGGCTGCTGAGCCGCGACGAGATTCAGCGCGTGGTGCGCCGCTTCGCCAGCTCGATCAGCCATCAGATCGGGCCTGACCTCGATGTGCCCGGCCCCGAGGTCGGTGCCGACAGCCAGACGATGGCGTGGTTCGTCGACACGATCGTGCAGACGTCGCCCGAGGCCACGCGCCAGCTCATGAGCGCGTGCGTGACCGGAAAGCCGCCGGAGATCGGTGGGTACGCGGGGCGCGATACGGCCATCGGTCGCGGCTTCATCGCCGTGCTCGAGGAGATGCTGCCTGACTTCGGCCATGGTCTCGATGGGCTTCGCTACACGCTGTCGGGCTACGGCCGCGTGGGCAGCCAGATCGCCCGATTCATGCAGGGGCGCGGCGCCGTGCTGGTGGGCGTGAACATCCGCAACGGCGCGCTCGTGAATCCGGAGGGCATCGATCCGGTCGCGCTCTGGCGTCACTTGGCTGCCGCGGGCGGGCCAAGCGGCTTTGCCGGCGCGAACCTCGTGGGCGAGGAACCGTTCTACCGCACGCCGGCCGACCTCCTGGTCCTTGCTGCGGGCGAGCGCACGCTCGATGCCCAGCGTGCGGAGTGGGTCGCACCGGCGATCATCGCCGAGGCTGCGAACCTGCCCTGGACCCCTGAGGCCGATGACATCCTGGCGCGCCGCGCGATCGATGCGATCCCCAGCGTTCTGTGCAACTCCGGCGCGGTCGTCGGCAGCTACATCGAGTGGGTGCAGAACCGCGCCTACACGAGCATCACGCCGACGGAGTTCGACGAGCGGCTGCAGCTCACGGTGTCGCTGGCCGCGCGCCGCGTGAAGCTCGCGCGCATGCGCTACGAGTGCGACTGGCGTGCCGCGGCCTACTGCGCGGCGCTCGACCACCTCGGTCGCGTCTACGACCTTCGCGGCTTCTTCCCCTGATCCTGCCGGAAGGACCAGCCATGGCCAGCATCTTCACTCGCATCATCCGCGGCGAGATTCCCTGCCACCGCGTCCATGAGGATGCCCACGTGTTCGCGTTCCTCGACATCGCGCCGCTCGCGCCCGGCCACGTGCTCGTGGTGCCGCGTCAGGAGGTCGAGTTCCTGCACCAGCTCGACGATGCGCACGCCGCCGCACTCGGAGCCGCGCTGCCCAGGGTGGCACGCGCGATGCTCGCCGCCACCGGTGCCACGGCCTACAACCTGCTGCAGAACAATGGTGCGCTTGCGCACCAGGCGGTACCGCACGTGCACATGCACCTGATCCCGCGGTTCGAGGACGGCCGCGGTCTGGGCATCGGCTGGCGGTCCGGACAGATCGATCACGCCGACGCCGCGGCGCTCGCGGCGCGCATGAGGGAGTTCATCGCGTGAACGTGCCCATGTGGACCGAGGCCTGCCAGCGCGAGGCGCAGCGGGTCGTCCATGCATCGCTCGGCGAGGACCTTGGTGAGCGCGGTGACCTGACGAGCACCTTGGTCATGCGATGCCGAGGCAAGGATGCGGGCGCCATGCGCGCAGCAGTCGTCGCTCGCGAGGAGGGCGTGCTTGCAGGCGTGCGCACGGCGGCCATCGTCGCTGCAGCAGTGGGGGCAACCTGGGAGCCGATGCTGGACGATGGCAGCCCGCTGTCGCCCGGATCCGTGGTCGGACGCCTGCACGGCCCGTCGGTCGGCGTGCTCGCGGGCGAACGCACGCTGCTCAACCTGCTCGGCGTGCTGTGCGGCACGGCGACCACGACCCGTCGATTCGTCGACTTGGTCGCCGGCACGCGCGCGTGCATCTGCGACACGCGCAAGACGCTCCCCGGCCTGCGGCGGCTCCAGAAGTTCGCGGTCGGCTGCGGTGGGGGCACGCCGCACCGCATGGGCCTGCACGACGCGGTGCTCGTGAAGGACAATCACCTCGCTGGTCTCGACCCCGCCGGCATCGCCGACCTGGCCAGGCGACTGTCGCCCGAGGCCCGTGCCGCGGATGCCGCGTTCATCGAGGTCGAGGTCGATGGCCTCGATCAGCTCGATGCGCTGCTGGACCTTCCCGCGCTCACGATCGACATGGTCCTGCTCGACAACTTCGATCCAGCGATGCTCCGCGAGGCCGTGGCGCGTCGCGATGCTCGGGCACCCGGGCTGCTGCTTGAAGCCAGCGGGGGCGTTCGACTCGACACCGTTGCCACGATCGCCGCGACCGGCGTGGATCGCATCTCGGTCGGGGCGCTCACGCACAGCGTTCGATCGCTGGATCTCGGGCTGGACGCGCAAGCGTGATCGATCCTGCGCCCATCGGTGCCGAAGGCGGTGAATCGCTCGCCTTGGACGCGACGCCCATCGAAGCATGGCCCGACCGGCTCGAGGCGGTGTGCATCGGCCTGTGCTTCCTGCGTCGTGCCGTCGTGGTCCGCGAGACCGGCTCCACGCAGGACCTCGCGCGGGGGCGCGCCGAAGGCGATGTCGTCGTGGCATGGCGCCAGACCAGTGGGCGTGGACGTGATGGACGCACGTGGGCCGATACGGGCCTTGGCGGCGTGGCGGTGACTGCAGTCGCCGCGGTGCACGGACCATGGATCGCCCTCGCGGCCGGGGTCGCCGCTGCCGAAGCGATCGAGCGTGTCGCTCCGTCGATCGCGGTCGGCCTGAAGTGGCCCAACGACCTCATGATCGCGGGTCGCAAAGTCGGTGGCGTGCTGATCGAACGCGACGGTGATGCATCGTTGATCGGCATCGGCATCAACGTCAACCAGCAGTCGTTCGAGGGCGACCTCGCGGCTCGCGCGACCAGCGTTGCGCTCATGGGGGCGCGCGTCGATCGGCTCGCGCTCCTCGAGGCGCTCGTGCCTGCACTCGATCGCCAGCTTGCCGCCGGCGAGGCGGCGTCGATCGAAGCCTTCCGGCGCCGCGACATGCTCAGGGGGCGCACGGTCTGCATCCGTGCGGCGGGCTCCATCGTCGAAGGCGTGGTCGAGTCGATCGATCCACTCGTGGCCATCCGGATCCGAAGATCCGATGGGGTGCACGATGTCGATGTCTCGACCGCACGGATCGAGTCCTTCACGTGAAGGATGGTGGATCGATCGAGGCAGTGCTGGGCTAGACTCGAGCCCATGCTGCGATCCGTCCTGGCGTTCCCGTTCGTGCTCGCGTTGACCGTGCTCCCGGCCGCCGCGCAGGTGCCGGCGCCGGTCCAAGCGACGCAGGTCCCGACTGGCACCGATGTGCCGGGGGTCGACAACCTCCGTGATGTCATGAGCCCGGACCTCACGGGTCCCATGGGATTCCGCCAGATCTACACGCTCAAGGATTCGAGCGGCAACACGAAGTACATGCGTGGAAATGGCGGCCTCTACATGGTCTATGACCGTGGGGCCTACGTGGGCTACGGCGGCAAGTACTTCCAGCTCACGCCCCCGGGCGGCACCTACTACATCGGTTCCGGATCGTTGCAGCAGGCGATGGGCACCGCGCCGACCGGTCCTCGCCGCGGCGTTGACCTGACCGCGAAGGATGCTCCGCAGGCCCTCGGGCCCGGCATGATCGCCGGCGCCAAGGGCGCAGGTGCGCAGCAGCCCGTGGCCGCCGCGCCGAGCCGGCCGCAAGGCACGGCGCAGGTCGCCGTGGTTGGATCGAAGGACCCCGTGGCGACCGGCGGTGGCGTGATGCTCTTGCCGCTCGCGCGGCTGACCGAGGGTGGCTGGCCATCGTCGATCGACGTGCAGCTCGACGATGGTCGCACGCTGCAGGCGCTCGTTGCCGTGCTGGAGAACGTCGCCGACTCGCGCCGCACCTCGTGGACGCGTGCGTTGAACCTCGCTGCGCTCACGCCGATGGCGGCGTGGTCGAGCCGGGAAGCGCCAGACCAAGCCGGTCAGGTCCTCGCGCTGCTCGAGACACCGATCGGTTTCCGCGGCGGTTTCACGCTCGGTGCATCGACGCTGCAGCCCAGATGGATGGAAATGCAGGAGCGAGGCGGGCAGGGGGTCGCCGCCTTCGAGCCCTTCGCACTCGACACGCCCGACCTTGGTGCGCCGAACGAGTGGTTCCGCGTGGCGCTGATGGCGCGATCGCAGGGGAAGGCGCCGCCCGAACCATCAGGAACGCCGGCTGATGCGCTCTTTGCGCGGCACGTGGCGTACCTCTGGATCGCGGCGCTCGATCGGCTCGAGCGAGCCGATGCCGCACTGGCCGAGCGGGCCCGCGCGCTGGTCACCGGCGTCGCTCGTGGCCGCAGCCCGCTCGGGCGCGACCTGTCCATCGCAGCGTGGCTTGCCGATGAGGAGCTCGAAGGCCAGCTCCTCGATCTGCTGCTCGACCCTTCGCTCGATGACCGCACGTTGGTGACGCAGGTCGATGGGTGGATCTCGACGCGGCTCGCGCCGCTGGCGTGGGTTGAGTCCGACGGCGGGGATCAGGTCACGATCGGCCTGGCCAATCCACTTGCCGAGGCGCAAGCCGTGTCGATCGAGTGGCTCACGGGTGCGTCGCAGGTCCAGAAGGAAGTCCTGGGCGCGAACGAACTCCGGTTCATCACGTTGGCGCGCCCCGATCCATCGAGTGAGACGGCGTCGCGCCTGGCGATCACCGTGGGTTACGCACGCAACGTGCTCACCATGGCTCCCGGCCGTTTCTCGGTCGTGCCGCCCGGGCTCGCACTGCGCCAGTTCCTGCCGGCCGCGAGCCTGGCCGAGGTCCGTACGGGTCTCCTCGCACCCGTGCCGAGCGGATGGCAGACCACTGCGAGCCTGCGTCGGACCAAGGATGGCTGGGAAGTCTTCATCGAGGCCCTTCGGCCGGTCGCGGCGCGAGGCGATGCCGAGGACCTCGTCACGGTGGCGATCGGCCCCAGGCCGAGCATCGAGATCGTCGTCAACTCGCGCGGGCTGGCGACCGACGGCCTGCGCCACGCGCCCAACGGCGATGCCCCGACGGTGCTCGCGATGGACTTCAGCGATCGCTGGCGTGCCACGGTGCGGCTGCCTGCGTCGTGGATCGGGAGCGATCCGATCCTGCCCCTGGGCGTCCAGCGCAGCTGCCGGATGACCGACCTGCAGTGCGCGGGGCTGCCGCCGATGCCGTGGCACGAGGGGCCGTGCATGATCCAGGCGGACCTCTCGACCTGGCCCAAGTGACCGAGCCACGGTTCCTCGCGGTGCTGCCCGAGCCAGTCGTCGGCGCACCGCCCGGGCCTCCCTATACTCGGTCCCATGGCTCGCCAAGGAAGGCCGCTCCCCAAGGTCGTCGCGCTGCTCAACCAGAAGGGCGGCGTCGGCAAGACCACCAGCACGGCCAACCTCGGTGCGGCCTTCTCGCGGCTCGGCAAGCGCGTGCTGCTCATCGATCTTGATCCGCAGAGCAATCTCTCGATGCACTTCGGGGTCGAGGCGGAGCCCACGCAGCCCAGCGTCTACGACCTGCTCATCGGAGAGGACATCGATGCCGCTTCGGTGATCGTGCACGCCCGCGAGGGGCTCGACTTCATGCCTGCGGTCACGGAACTGGCGCTCGTCGAAGGCGAGCTGGCGCAGCGACCCGACATGCAGCGCACGCTTGAGCGTGCCGTGGCGCCGGTCGCCGGGAACTACGACCTCATCCTGCTGGACTGCCCACCGAGCCTCGGCGTGCTCAGCGTGAACGCGCTCACCATGGCCGACGAGGTCTTCGTTCCCATGCTCGCGCACTACCTGGCGCTGCGCGGGCTGGAGAAGCTCCTCGAGACGGTGCACATGGTGTCGCAGGGCCTGAACCCGCGCCTGCGCGTGACCGGCGTCCTGCTCTGCCAGCATGAGCAGCAGTCGTTGCATGGCCGCGCGGTCGTCGACGAGATCGCGGCGCAGCTCGCGCGCTACGAGGGCACGGGCCTTCCATGGGACGGATGCGCGATCCTGCAGCCGCCAGTGCGCCGCAACATCAAGCTCGCCGAGGCGCCGAGCTTCGGCCAGACGATCTTCGACTACGCGCCGCAGTGCCCGGGCGCCGGTGACTACATGCAGATCGCGCTGCATCAAGTCGAGCGCTGGTGGCCAAGCGAGGCCGAGCCCGCGCCGGCGGCCAAGCCCCGTGCCAAACGGACGAAGGCTGCGCCCACCGGCACGCCCACGCAGGATGCCCCTGCGGCCGGGGCCTGACCCATGCAGCCCGGTGCGCGCGGCACGCTGTGGTGGCGCGCGCTGGCGTGGTTGGTGCTGTCGATCGTCTTCACCGCCACGCACTGGCCCAACCTGCAGCTCGACCTGCCGATGCGCGGAAGCGACAAGGTGCTGCATGCCGTCGCGTTCATGATGCTCGCGCTGGTCTGGTGGCCCACGGGATTCGTCCGCAGCGTGCCGCTGTTCGCGCTCGCGGCAGCATCGTGGTCGATCCTCGACGAGGCGCTGCAAGCGCTCCCGTTCGTGCATCGGCATGCGGGCGTCGAGGATGCCGTGGCCAATCTCTGCGGTATCGCCATCGCCACGCTCGTGATCGTCGCCCTGCAGCAGGATCCACGTGCGCCCGGCCACGCGGTGCGCACCCTCGCTTGGCGCATGGTGATCGACCGGCCGCAGGCCTGGATGGCCTGTGCCGCAAGCTCGGCGCTCGGCGCGATGGCGGGGGGCGTCATCCTGGTCACCGCGCAGTCCCTCCTGCGCCAGCCGATCAAGCCGATGCACAGCGCATTGATCGGCGCCACGCTTGGCGTGGCCGTGGCGCTGCACGCCACCATCGTCGTCATGATGCGCTCGATGGAGGCTCGCCTTCGCGCACAGCGATGCTGCCCGGCCTGCGGTGCACCAGGCGCGGACGGTCCAGCCTGCGCTGCGTGCGGGGCTGCCGTGCCGGGCTCGTCGTGGGTGGTGCCGATCGCGCGCACCCTCGGTGGCGTCCCGGATCGCCATTGGCTCCGTGTCGGCCTCGTACCGGTCGGCATCGCCGGCATCGTGCTGGTGCTGGTCATGGCTGCTTCGATCGCACTCTCGATCCGACGCATCGAGGCCTTGCAGCCGTATCTGGGCCCCGAGGTCGATCCAGGCATGCGCTTGGTGCTCGATGCGGTGGCGCTGGCCATGGCTGCGAGCGCAGGTCTCTGGTGGTCGCGCCGCGCTGCACGCCGGATCCGCGAGAAGGAAGCCATTGAGTGCATGGCCTGCGGGCACGACCTTCGCGGCGTGGTGCCTGAATCCGGGATCGGCCGCTGCAGCGAATGCGCCGAGCCGTTCCGGATCCCGATCGAGGACCCCGTGCGGCGGGAAGGCTGACGCGTGAGCATGGTCGATGTGACGGTGATCGGTGGTGGACTTGCCGGGCTTGCCTGCGCCCAGGCGTTGCAGGCCCGTGGCCTGACCTGCGTGGTGCTTGAAGCAAGCGACGGCGTCGGCGGCCGTGTACGCACGGATCGCATCGATGGCCATCTCGTCGATCGGGGCTTCCAGGTGCTGCTCGATGCGTACCCGGAGCTTCCGCATGTCGTCGATCGATCGTCGCTCGGCCTTCGTCCCTTCATCGCCGGTGCGCACCACCGGACCCGCGATGGCTGGAGCCGCGTCACCCATCCACTCCGTCATCCCGTGCGCGCCATCATGGACAGGATCGGTGGCAGCATGCCGTGGTCGGATGCCCGCGCACTGGCGCCACTCGCGTGGCGGGCCTGGCGCAGCGGTGCGCTGCCTGCGCTCGGTGCATCGTCGGCGCATGGACTGCTGGTGAACGCAGGGGTAAGCGAGGCGACCATCGACTCGTTCCTGCGGCCGTTCTTCGCGGGCGTCTTCCTTGATCCGTCGCTGCAGGCGGACGTCTCGGCGTTCGGCTTCCGCTTCTCGATGTTCGCGCGTGGACGGGCCACCCTGCCGGTGCAGGGAATGGGGGCGTTGCCGGTCGCGATGGCGGCTCGGCTTGCAGCCGGCACCATCCGTCTCGGCACGCGCGTGCGAGCGATCGATCGATCCGGCCACGGCTGGATGGCGCAGTTCGATGATGGCGCCATGGCCTCGAGGGTGCTGGTCGTCGCCACCGATGGCCCATCGATGCGGGCCATCGTGCGATCGCTTCCTGAACGCCCGTGGTGCTCCACGATGCAGTTCACGTTCGATCTCGACCGCGCCGATGCCCCGCGCGCCATGCTCGAGCCGATCCTGTTCCTGGATGGGATCTCGCGCGGGCCGGTGAATCACGCTGCGGCCGTCAGCGTGGTCCAGCCTTCGTACGCCCCCGATGGACGTGTGCAGTGGTCTGCCAACGTGGTCGACCCCGCGTGGCTCTCCCACACGGACAGCACGCTCGAAACCGCCGTTCGGGAGCAACTCTGCGGTTGGTTCGGCTCGACCGCCCCACAGGCATGGCGGTTGCTGCATGCGCAGCGCGTGATCCATGCCTTGCCGCGACAGCATGCCGGCGACCGTCCGCCCGAGGGCACGGCTTCGCCGGAGCCCGGCTTGGTGCTGGCAGGCGATCAGGTCGGCGATGCGAGCATCAACGGTGCGATGGCCAGCGGCCGGCACGCCGCAGCCCTGGCCGAGCAGGCACTGTCGGGCTGATGCCCGCGCAGCGCCGATGCCGTCGGCTTCACTGGTCGGTTGCCGGGCGGTCCACTGGCGCCGTGGCGCCCTGTGGCGTCACCGTGACGATCGCCTGACCCATGTCGGGATCGACTCGGTCGGCGCGAACCTCGTAGCGCACGAGGCGGCTGTCCTTCGTCAACTCAAGACGAGCGTCGTTGCGGGTGCCGTCAGGACCACGGACCGACCAACCATTGGCCTCAGCGGTGCCCGCGATCGCCTGAGACTGGGCCAAGGCATCGGTCACCTTCCCTCGCGAGACAAACGTGCCACGCATGAGCCGGCCGTCCTGCCGCTCCACGCCGATCGACTGCACGCCGAGCAGGCCCGAGACCTGTGGGATGTCGCTGTCCATGAGCGTTGGCGGGGCCGAGCAGGCCGCGACGAGGACCGTGATTGCACCAAGCGCGCGCTTCATGCCGATCACCCTACCACATGGCTGGATCGCTCGAACGAGACTCGCGGACCGTCAGCCTGATGACGATGGCCAGCCGGGTGACGGGGCTCGCCCGCGAGGCGGCGATGAGCCGTCTCTTCGGGATGAGCGCCTTCACCGATGCGTTCTTCTTCGCGTTCCAGCTGCCGAACCTCTTCCGGCGTCTCTTCGGCGAGGGTGCGCTGAGTGCGGCGTTCCTGCCTGAGTACGCGCGCCTGGACCGCGATGACCCAGCCAGTGCCCAGGCGCTTTCGGCGATGGTCTTCGGTCGGTTCGCCGTGGGCATGACCGTGCTCGCTGGGGCGGGCATCGTGCTGCTGCTGGCCGTCGAGGGACTGCTCGATCGGCAGGACGCCGAGCTCGTGCAGGAGCTCATGGCCATCATGCTGCCGTACATGCCGATGGTCTGCCTGGTCGCACTCGTCGGCGCGGTGCTGCAGGTCCGCGGCGTCTTCGCGCCGACCGCGGCGGCGCCGATCATCCTCAACCTCGGCATGGTGGCTGGCGCCTTCGCCGGCGCGCGGCTGCACGGCGTCGATGGCCCCTCGGCGTTCCGATCGATCGCCTGGGCGGTGCTCATTGCGGGCATCCTGCAGGTGGCCTGGAGTGCTTGGGCGCTGCGGCGCGCGGGCGCCTGGCCCCGCGGGCGCACCGATGCGGCGGCAGCGTCGTTCCGCACGGTGCTCACTCGGTTCGTACCCACCGCCCTCGGACTCGGCGTGCTGCAGCTGAACACCTTCGTCGACAGCCTGATCGCCAGCTGGCCTTCGGTGGTCGGGCCGACCATCCTGGGCTTCGACTATCCGCTCGATGCCGGGGCGCAGACCACCCTCAACTACGCGCAGCGGCTCTACGAATTCCCGCTCGGGGTCTTCGGGATCGCCATCGCGACGGCGATCTTCCCTCGCCTTGCCGCAGCCAAGGATGACGAAGCCTTCGGCGACATCCTGCGCCGTGGCGTGCGGCTCACGGTCTTCATCGGGGTCGGAGCAGGTACGGGCCTGATGCTGGTCGCGGTGCCGCTCACCGCCACGACCTTCCAAGGGTCGGCATTCACGATCGATGACACCAACCGCGTGGCAGCGGCCTTGCTCGCCTACGCCCCGGCGATCTGGGCGTACAGCGCCAACCACGTCTTCACGAGGGCGTTCTATTCGCGCGGGGACATGCGCACGCCGTTGCGCGTGAGCCTGGTGATGGTGGGCATGAACCTGGTCCTCAACCTCGCGCTGATCTGGACGCCGCTGCGCGAGACGGGGTTGGCTTGGTCCACGGCCTTCTGCGCGGTCGTGCAATGCGTGGTGCTCGCGAGAATCCTGCGGATCCGTCATGGGCAGGGGGTCGATGCATCCGTGCTGCGATCGGCACTGCGGTCGCTCCTCTGTGCCGGGGTGATGGCTGCCGTGCTGTGGGCGGTCGGCCTCGCCGTCGATCTCGGCGACGGTTGGACCGCGCGTGCCATCGAACTGGCCATCCTCACGACCACCGGCGGGCTTGCCTTCCTCGGCTGCGGCGCGTTGATGCGCATGCCGGAAATGAAATGGGCGCTCGGCCGGTCGGCCTGAGCGCCCATCGCTCGATCCCGGATCGTCGGGGCGTCGCCCCGCGCGGATCACTTCATCGGCAGCGGTGCGAGCGTCATCGGGTCGCGCAGCGGCAGGTGCTTGACCGGACCGAGGTCCTTCTCGAGCATCGCCATCGTCGCGCGTCCGCCCTGGTCGCCCTTGGCGATCTCGTCCCACTTGCCGACCACGAGGATCGTGACCTTCGAGGGATCGAGGTACTTCTGCGCCACGCGCTGCACGTCGGCCGGGGTGACCTTGGCGACCTTGTCACGGAAGGTGGTCCAGTAGTCGCCGGGGCGCTTGGTCCATTCGTCGGTCATGAAGACGCCCAAGGTCGCATCGCGGCTGCTGAAGGTCTCGGGGAAGGTCTCGATGAACGACTTCTTCGCGGTGTCGAGTTCCTGCGCCGTCACCGGTGCGCTGCGGATGCGCGCCATTTCCTCGAGCACGAGCTTCGCCGCAAGGGCGCATGTGGCGTTCTTGCTCTCGAAGCTCGCGCGCCACTGGCCGGGCCAGAACACCTCGGCCGAGAACTGGCTGCCGGCGCTGTACGCCAGGCCTTCGTCCGAACGCACGCGCGGCGTGATCCGGCTCGTGAACCCGCCGCCGCCGAGGATGTCGTTCATCACCATGAAGGGGATGTAGTCGGGGTCGTCCCGGGTGATCGCCGGCAGGCCGATGATGAACTTGCCCTGCGGGATGTCCTTCTCGACGTGGTAGATGCCGGGGGTGAGCGACGTGGCCGGCACCGGCGGGTTGGCCTGCTCGGCGCCCGAGGTCCAGCCCGAGAACGCCTTCGCCAGCTTCTCCAGCATGACCTTACGGTCGAAGTCGCCGGTGACCGCGATCTTCATGTTGCCAGGGTGGAAGATCGATGCCGCCATCGCCTTCATCGACGCCGCATCGAAGCCCTTCAGGCCCGCCTCGGTCATCTGCTGTCCGCGGTAGTGCTCGTCGCCATAGCTCAGACGGCGCCACTCCGAGCCCGAGATCGTCGAGGCGCTGTCGTTGCGCTTCTTCATCTCGCTCATGGCCTCGGCCACGGCCACCTCGAGCTTCGACGCGTCGAAGCCCGGCGACTTGAGCATGTCGACCATGATGGCGAGGCTCTCGTCGAACGTGCTGGCGAGGCAGTTCAGGCTCGCCGACGACGTCCAGTCGCTCGACGAGATGCCGATCTTGGTGGCGAGGAAGTCCAGGCGCTCGTCGAGGTCCGATGCCTTCATCGACGCCGTGCCGCCCAGACGCATCTGGCTGGCGGTCATCGCCGCCAGGCCGGACTTGCCGGCCGGATCGAGGTTGCTGCCGCCCTTGAAGGTGATCACGAGGTTGATGAGCGGGAACTCCTTCGACGGGGCGAGGAAGACCGGCGTGCCGTCCGGCAGCGTCGTGCGGTACTCCGACGGGCTTGGCGGGTTGAAGGCGAGCGGGGGATAGGCGATGTCGCCCGGGTGGCGCGGCAGGTCATCGGCCGCGAACGCGAGGCAACCCAGCGCGAGCGCGCCGATCGACAGGGTGGTGGTCAGGTGCTTCATGGTGTGTGGTCCTGTGTGTGGTGTGGTTGGTTCACTTCGCGGCCGGGGCGGCACCCTTCTCGAGTTCCGCGATGCGGGCGAGCATGCGATCCTTCATGAACCCGATGAACGGGCGCATGGCTTCGGGGGCTGCGGCGGCCTGCGCATCGAATTGACCGATGCCTTCCTTGAGCTTGGCCAGGTCGGTCTCGGCCGCGATGCGCTTGAGGGCCTGCTTGGCCATCGCCTGCATCTGCGGGGGCAGCGCCGCAAGAGCCGGATCGGTCGGCTCGTCGGCGGTGGTGCCGGCGGGCGCCGCCTTGCGCACGTAGGTCGCCACGCTGCGGTTGGTGGGCTCGAAGTACTTCTTGGCCACGCGCTGGATGTCGGCCGGGGTCACTGCGAGGAGCTTGCCGCTCTCGCTGTTCACCTCGCGCCAGTCGCCGAGCGACGCGCTCACGCCCAGCTGGAGCATGATGAAGAAGTTGTTCTGCAGGCGGCGGTACTCATCGGCAGCGATGCCGTTGCGCACCTTCTGCAATTCCTGCTCGCCGACCGGTTCGGCCTGCAGCCGCTGGAGCTGCCCGTACCAGCCGTCCTCGAGCTGGCGAGGAGTCGCGTCGCCCTTGACCTCGGCGCTGAAGGAGAATGCTCCTGCGTACTTGCGCGAGTCCTGGCGGGCGCCGGCGCCCGAGGCCACGCCTGAGCCCTCGACCATGGTCTTGTACAGGCGGCCAGTGCGGCCGTTGAGGATCTGCGACATCACCTCAAGGGCGTAGGAGTCGGCGTGCTGGAAGGGCACCGTGTGGTAGCGCACCTCGACCTGGGGCTCGGTCTCGGCCTGGGCGTTCATGCGCATCTCGGCGAGCTGGGGCACCTCGAGCGTGACGACCGGCGGCGGCGTGGCGCCGCGCTTGAGCCGGCTGAAGTAGCGCTTCAGCATCGGCTTGACCTTGGCGGCATCGAAGTCGCCCACAATCACGCCGGTCAGGTTGTTGGGGCAGTAGTAGGTCTGGAAGTACCGCTGCGCCTCGTCCATCGTGTAGCTGTTGAGGTCGCTCGGCCAGCCGATGACCGGCCAGGAGTAGGGGCTCGACAGCCAGAACATGGCCTCGAACTGCTCGTCGAACGTGCCCGTCGGCGTGCTCTCGGTGCGCAGGCGGCGCTCCTCGTGCACCACGTCGCGCTCCGAGAAGAACTCGCGGAACACGCTGTCGGTCAGGCGATCCGACTCCATCCAGCACCAGAGCTCCATCTTGTTGCTCGGCACGTTGATGAAGTAGAAGGTCTGGTCGTAGCTCGTGAACGCGTTCATCCGGCTGCCGCCGCCCGCGGTGTAGAGCTGGTCGAACTCGTCCTTGACGATGCTGCCCTTGGTCTTCTGCTCGGCTTCGAGCTTGGCGATCTCGGCCTGTGCAGCCTTCATGGCGTCGGCATCCTTGGCCGGGTCCATCGAGCCGAGCTTGGCCTGCAGCGCGTTGATCGCCTCAGTGTTGGCGCGGCCCTGCTGGGCATCCATCATGCCCTTGAGCTCGGCGCGCAGGCGCTTCAGCTCCGGGGTGTCGTTGGCGGGGTTCCACGGGTCGTCGATCTCGCCGCGGTAGTAGCGTGCGTACTGGTCGCCCCAGATCAGCTGGTTCATCCGGTCGCGCAGCGCCTTCTGGCCCGTGCGGAACTCCTCGTCGCGCTTGGGGTCACGCGTGGCGACCGTGTTGGTCCCCTTGAACATCATGTGCTCGAAGAAGTGGCTGATGCCGGTGATGCCGGGGCGCTCGTTGGCGCTGCCGACCTTGGCGACCCAGCCGGCCGAGATCGTGTTCGGCTGGTCGTTGCGCGGCACGAGCAGGAACTCCATGCCGTTGTCGAGGGTGAAGACTTCCACGGGAAGCTGCTGCGCGGTGGCCGCGGCAGAGACGATGAGCGCAAGCGCGCTGCTGATCAGGTATCGCATGAGGTGCTCCAAGGGGGCGAGTCGGGCACTCTATGCGAGCCGCGTTCGAAGGCCCGGCCGGGTGGTCCGGCCACAAGGGATCGCATTTGAGGCCGAATGGCGATCCTGCCCTTGTCCAAGCCCGGCTGCGGTCTACTCTTCCGACATGAGCCCACGAACTCTCTGCGTTGGCGTTATCGCCACCATGATGGCGTGCCTTCCAGCCGCCGCCCAGCTTCGTGTGGTGACCTACAACATTTCGGCTCTTGAGGGCAGCGCCACGGGCCTCCAGGCCGTCTTTTCGGCGTGCCATGCCGACGATCGGATCGGACCGGCCCAGCCCATCGACATCATCTGCTTTCAGGAGTGTCCGCAGGCCGCGGTGGGGCCGCTGGGCAACCTGCTCGCCGCGTCGGCGCCGGCAGGCATCACCTATACGCGGGCTACCTACACCACGAGCTCATCGGAGGACGGGGCCACGGGCGCGCAGGCCCTCTTCTTCCGCACGGATCGCTTCAGCGAGATCACCAGCGGTCACGTCGACCTGTCCACGGGCGGCAGCCGCAACAGCGATCGCTGGCTGCTTCAAGTGTCCGGCTACACGAGCACCGCGGCACGGCTCTACGTCTACAGCTCGCACCTGAAGGCCAGCAGCGGCAGCGCCAACGAGTCGGAGCGGCTCGCCGGCGCCACGACGCTGCGCAACAACGCCGACGCGCTTCCCGCTGGCAGCAACATCATCTTCCTCGGTGACTACAACATGTACACCAACTCCGAGTCGGGGTACGTGAAGATGACGACCGGCGGCGTGCACCCGGCGATTGATCCGTGGGGCACGGCGAACTGGACCGGGGCCTCGAACGCGATCAAGCACACGCAATCGCCCCTCCTGACCAGCACCAACCTTGTCGGAGGCGGGGTCGATGACCGCTTCGACCTGCATCTGTTCACCGGTGCGCTCAATGATGGTGCAGGGCTGGCGTACATCCCCGGCACGGTGCGCACCCTCGGCAACGACGGCAACCACTTCGACCTCGCCATCAACAACGGCAACAACAGCTATTACCCGAGCAACATCGCGCGTGGCAACGCATTGGCCGACGCGCTGTTCGTCGCCAGCGACCACATGCCCGTGATCATGGAGTACCAGGTCCCGGCGTCCATGTCGGCCTCGCTCCAGGCGCTTCCGCCGCGCGTGCTCGTCGGTGCGGCGGTGCCGGTGCGTGCGGTCGTGAGCAACGTCGCGCAGGGCGTGTGGGCAGCAGGCATCGATGACCTGCCGTTCTCCGTGTCCGGCTCGCAGTTCGTCGTGGGTTCCGCGAGTGGGCAAGCGCCGCTCTCGCCAGCCACGTCGATCGGCCAGCTTGCGCTCAACACGTCCTCAGCCGGCATCGCGTCGGGCATCGTCACGGTGTCGACCACCGCGCAAGCCGCGGCGAATGCCTCGATCCAGCTTCCGGTCTCGGTGCAGGTCAGTGCGCACGCCAATCCGTCCTTCTCGCCCTCGGCCGACCAGGACACGCGAGCCTTGGCTTGGACCTTCCCCTCCGGAACCGTGAACGCGGAAATCGATGTCTCCATCGCGAACTTCGGGTTCGCAGGCACCGCGTCGCTCCTCATCATCGACGGGATCACCTCGTCGGGCCAGGCGATCTCTGCCGTGGCGGGCATCGGCTCGCAGGTCGGCGCGACGCCCGCCACGATCCGGTTGCGGCTGCCAGGCAGTGCGGCGCTCGCGCCGGGCTCGTACCCCGCGACCGTGCAGGTGCTGTCGAGCGACGAGAACCTCCCGGGTCGGCAGTCCTTTTCGAGCACCATCAACGTCACGATCACGGTCGAGGGATCGTCGCGCCCCGAGGACATCAACCATGACGGTGTCGTGGACGGCGGCGACCTCGCGGTGCTCCTGTCCCAGTGGGGCGCTTCAGGTGATGCCGACATCGATGGCAGCGGCCTCGTCGATGGCTCTGACCTTGGCATGCTGCTCTCCGCCTGGGGCTGATGCATGATCCGGACGTCGCTGATGTTCGCGGTGGCCACCATGCCGTGCATGGTCGCTCTCGCCGACTCCATCTCCCTCGGCTCGGCCGCCGATGCCACGCTCATCCAGGAGCCGACCGGTGAGTACGCGCTCGGTGCCGCCTACAACGTCTACGCAGGCCGCATCGGCGACAACGGCGGCGCGACGATCCGGCGCGGGCTCATGCGCTTCAACTTCAGCGCGATCCCCGCGGGCAGCACCATCACGTCGGTGACGCTTCGGCTCTACATGAGCCAGACGCAATCGGGATCCCAGTCCGTCGGGCTGCATCGCTGCTCACTGGCGTGGACCGAGGGCACGGCCTTTGCGTTCGGGGGAGCGGGCACCAACGCCGGCATCGGCGACAGCACCTGGAACTACCAGGTCTACCCAACGGTCTCCTGGCCGACACCCGGCGGTGCGTTCGCGGCCACCGCCAGCGCCACGAAGGCTGTCTCCGCTGTCGGCTTCTACTCATGGAGCTCGACTGCCGCGCTGGTGGCCGATGTCCAGTCGTGGGTCAACAACCCGGCCTCCAACCACGGCTGGGTCCTCAAGGGCAACGAAGCTGCCTCGACCACCGTCAAGCGGTTCGAATCACGCGAGGCTGCAGCGAACCAGCCGCTGCTGGTCGTGAACTACCTGCCGCCGTCGAACCGCCCCGCGGACCTGAATTCGAGCGGCACCGTCGACGGCGCGGACCTGGCGATCCTGCTGAGCCAGTGGGGAGCGGGGGCATCGAGCCCGGCTGACTTGACAGATGACGGCGTCGTCAACGGTGGGGACCTCGCGGTCCTGCTCGGCGATTGGGGCTGAATTCACGGTTCCTGGCGGCCTCGGAGGGCCGGGGCGGCCTGGGTATCGGATAGCG
>CAIYOC010000062.1 GCA_903927725.1 uncultured bacterium
AGCTTTCGCGCGGCGGTCTTGGCCATGCCCGCCTGCGGATCCTCGTCGATCGTCAGGGCCACGCAAGCAGCGCCGTAGCGGCGCAGCATCGGGCAGACGCGCGCCATGCGCTCCTCGCCGTCCTCGAGGTTGATCGAGTTCACGATGCAACGACCGCCGGCGCGCTGCAGGCCCGCCTCGAGCACGTTGGCATCGGTCGAGTCGAGCATGAGCGGCGCGTTCACCTGGCGCACATAGCGGCTCACGACCTCACCCATGTCGCGAACGCCGTTGCGGCCCACGAAGTCAACGCACAGGTCGAGCACCTGGCCCCCGTCGCGGACTTCCTCGCGGGCCATGCTCACGAGGCCGTCCCAGTGTTCCTCGTCGAGCAGGCGCTTGAACTTGCGGCTGCCGTTGGCGTTCGTGCGCTCGGCGACGATCAGGAACGAGTTCTCCTGCTCGAATTCGGTGTAGCCGTAGAGGCTGCTGCAGCCTGGCGCCTGCGGTTCCTTGGGCGTACGCACCGGCTCGCGGTCCTTGAGCGCGGTCGCGAGCGCTCCGATGTGCTCGGTGGTGGTGCCGCAGCAGCCGCCGAGCGAATCCACGCGGTGCTCCTCCATGAAGCGTCGCATCGCCTCGACGAATCCCGCTGGTTGCAGCGGATAGACGGTCTTGCCGTCCTGCAGGATGGGCAGCCCGGCATTGGGCACCACGCTCACGCGACGGTCCCAGTGCTTGGCCAGGTACGCCACGTGCGGCGTCATCTCGACCGGTCCGGTCGCGCAGTTCAGGCCGAGGCTCTCAACCGGGAATGGCCGCAGGGCATTGACGACCGCGGCGATCTCGGTGCCCAGCAGCATGGTGCCGGTCGTCTCCATCGTCACGCTCACGAAGATCGGGCAGTCCTTCACGCTGCGGCGCGCCGAGTCGAGCGCATCGAGGCACGCGTTGATCGCGCACTTCACCTGCAGCAGGTCCTGGCAGGTCTCGATCATGAAGCAGTCGACGCCGCCATCGAGAAGCCCCCGAGCCTGCTCGCGGTAGCTCGACAGCATGAGGTCCCACGTCGTCTGGCCGAGCGAGATGAGCTTCGTCCCCGGCCCGATCGACCCGGCCACGAAGCGCGGCCGTCCCGGCGATGCATGGCGATCGCAGGCCGCTCGCGCGATGCGCGCAGCCTGCTCATTCAGCGAATGCACCCAACCGACCATCTCCTCGTCGAACTCCGCGGCGACCAGCCGGTTGGAGCCGAAGGTGTCGGTTTCGACGATGTCGGCGCCGGCGGCGAGCATCGACTCGTGGATGCGCTGGATCAAGTCCGGTCGGCTGCGCACCAGGATGTCCGTGCAGTTGTCGCGTCCGAGCCAATCCTGGGGGCGGCAGTCCTCGCAGGAGTGGATCGAGGTTCCCATCGCGCCGTCGAAGAGCACGGTGCGACGGTCCATGACACCCAGAAGGCTGCTGGTCATGCCCCGAAGGTAGTCCTTCCGCGATGTTCTTTCAACCGTTCACCCGGATGGACGGATGGAGCGAGGCGCCACCGCCGACCAGCCAGCACGGCGCCTCCACCTCACAGCCCTACACTTCGCGCCCCCATGACGCTTCGGCATCTCATCGCGCTGGCTGTTGCCCTGCTGATGGTCGCCTGCGGCGGCGGCTCCGCGCCGGCGCCCGCTGGCCCCCCGTCCGTCTTCCTGCCGAATCGTCTCGAAGGCATCCCGGAGTTGGCGCGCCCCGTCCTCGCCAAGTCCCTCGAGTGGATCGGCGGGTCCCAGGCATTCGCCGGCGTCGGCGGCGTGACCGCGACCATGCGCGCCAGCCGCGGCTCGGGCAGCGTGTTGCATGACTGCACGGTCGGCGCGGATGGTTCCGTCATCATGGTGCGCCATGGCGAGCCCGACCGCTTCACCGAGACCATGGGCGCGAACGGCGGCGTCGGATGGATGATCCGCACCGGTCGTCCGGAACCAATCCTCGTCGATGCCGATGAAGTGCGTCGGCGAGCCACGATCGTCCAGTCGCTCAATGCGCTCGGTCCGGTGCTGGGCACGGGTTGGCTGCACGCCGAGTTGCTGGAGCCTCGCACCATCGGCTCGGTCGAGTGCGATGCCGTGCGGCTGCACGGGGCGGAAGGCCTGCTCTGCGAATTCACGTGCGAGCGCGCGACCGGCCGCCCCATGACGCTCTCGTTCTCGGTGCCCGGCGAGTCGGGGCCGCGTGTGACCGAGAGCCGATGGCTGCAGTGGCAGTCTTCGGATGGAAGGCGCTGGCCCACGAACATCGACACGCGCTCGGATCAGGGCGCCGTCGGGCTCTTGGTGCTGAAGGCAACATTCTTGCCGGACGCACCCGCCGAGACGGCCCTGCCGCCCGAGGTTGTCGCGCTGGTCACGGCGGGCGAACCCATCTCGCGCATGGATCCGCCGCCGCCAGCGCCGGCTCCGGCCATGCCCACGGCTCCCGCTGACGAACGGCCCGCCGACCGGCCATGAGCGCCTGATCCTCTGTTGTCTTTACGTGAACACTCGACAACATTGACGGGCCGTGCCGAGCACCTCTAGGCTGCACCCATGAACGCTTCCGTCGTGATCCAGGGGGTTCGCAAGCGCTTCGGCTCGACCGAGGCCGTGCGCGGCATCGATCTCTCCGTTCCCGCTGGCTGCCTCTGCGGGGTGCTCGGCCCCAACGGCGCCGGCAAGAGCACGACCATCCGAATGCTCATGTCGATCATCTACCCCGACCAGGGTTCGATCCGCGTGCTCGGATCGGATGCGATCGCGATGAAGGATCGAATCGGCTACCTGCCGGAGGAGCGCGGGCTCTACAAGAAGATGCGCGTGCTCGAGTACCTCGCGTACATCGGTGCACTCAAGGGACTTAGCGGCTCCGAGGGCCGCAGGCGCGCGCTCGCCTGGCTCGAGCGCATCGAGCTCCCGGGCGTGGAGCGCAAGCGATGCGAGGAACTCTCCAAGGGCATGCAGCAGAAGGTTCAGTTCATCGCGTCGGTGATGCACGATCCTGAGCTGATCATCCTCGACGAACCGTTCAGCGGGCTCGATCCGGTCAACTCGCGCGTGCTCGCCCGCATCGTGACCGAACTCCACGCCGGCGGCTGCACGATCCTGTTCAGCACGCACCAGATGCACCACGCCGAGAGCCTGTGCGACCGCGTGGTGCTGATCAACCGCGGCGAAAAGCTGCTCGATGACTCGCTGGATGCGGTGCGCGCGGGCCACCGTCCCACCACCGTGGTGGCCCGCACCGACGGCCCGTTCGAGCAGGCAGCAGCTGCGGCAGCGCGCGTTCCGGGCGTGGCGTCCGTGGAGCGCGCCGAGGATGGCAGCGTGCTCGCCCACGCCGCCGACCGCACCGACGCCATCGACCTGCTCGCCCCGCTGGCTGCCACGCGGCTCTTCAGCGGCGTGAGCCTCAAGCGTCCGACGCTCGATGACATCTTCGTCGAGCTCGTCACTGCCCACGGCGGCCACGCCCGCCAGCCGGAGCCCAACCATGCCTGATGCCCCCCGCCATGCCGGCGCACCGCGCCGCGTGCTCTCGATCGCCTGGCGCGAGTTCCGCACCACGGTCCTCACCAAGGGCTTCCTCTTTTCGGCGCTCGTGTTCCCGCTGCTCATGGTGGGCGTCTCGATGCTGCTGCCGATCCTGATGGCCACGAGCATCCAACCCATGACGGGCGCGATCCTCGTCGAAGCCCCCGCGGCGGCGACCGACGCGATGCGCGCCGAACTCGAACGCGCTGCCAAGGATCCCGCGACGGCCCTCCGTGAACGCGTCGAGCGTGGCGAGGAACCAGAACTCGACGATGCCACCACGGCGCTCACACCCATCGAGTCGCCGATCGAGCCGATCGCAGCGGACCAGGTCGAGGCGGCGAAGGAGCGCGTGCGCAGCGGCGATGCACTGGCCCTCGTCATCATCCCGCCTGCATCGCTCGATGCGCAGTCGAAGGATCCGACCTACGAACTCTTCGTCGCCACGAAGACGAGCCCCAAGCACACGTCGATCGTCAGCCGCTCCGTGCGCGAGGCGATCGTGAGACTGCGCGTGCAGGCCTCGGGCGCCGACTACCAGCGCACGATGGACCTCCTGAAGCGCCCCGAGCCAAACATCCTGCGGCTGACCGATGATGGCACCGAGGCGAAGGAGCGGCTCGAAGGCCGCATGCTCGTGCCGGGGGCCTTCATGCTCCTGATGTGGATCACGACATTCACCGGCGCGAACTACCTCCTCACGAACACGATCGAAGAAAAGGGCAGCAAGGTCATCGAGGTCCTGCTCGCCGCGGTCAGCCCCATGGAGCTGCTGGCCGGCAAGATCCTGGGCCAACTCGGTTCAACCGCGGTCATGCTCGGCATGTACGGGCTTGCTGGGCTCGCGGGGCTCTCGGCGCTGGCCATGATGGACCTGGTCCCCGTCTCGAGCCTCGTGCTCATGGTCGCGTTTGCCCTCACTGCCTACCTGATGATCGCGAGCATGCTCACCGCGGTCGGCAGCGCGGTCACCAACCTGCAGGAAGCGCAAGCGCTCGTAGGCCCAGTGATGCTGGTGCTCATCGTGCCACTCATGCTCTGGCTGCCCATCAGCGAGAATCCCAACGGTGCGTTCGCGGTCGTCTGCTCGTTCCTGCCGCCCATCAGCCCGTTCATCATGGTGCTCCGGGCGACCGGCACGAGCGAACCGGTCCCCGGCTGGCAGGTCGCGCTCTCGCTCGCCGTCAGCGCGGCATCGAGCGTCGCGTTCCTCTGGCTTGCTTCGCGCATCTTCCGCGTCGGCATCCTCATGCAGGGCAAGCCGCCGACCCCCCGCGAACTCCTGCGCTGGGCGCGCTACCGCTGATCGATGGATTCGGGACGACGCAGCGTCCCCGACTGACACGAGCCCGCGCAGGACATCACGACGATCAGGTCGCTTTGTCGCCGCACTTCCCTAGACTCACGCCCATGAATCACCAGTCCCTGTGGGCTCCCTGGCGCATGGCGTACCTGCGTGGCCTCGATGAACGCGCGGGTGCCGAGCGCCTGGCCGGCGAGGAAACGCCGCGGAACTTCCTCGCGGACTACTGGCAGCATCCCTCGCGCGACCGCGAGCACCACGTCATCCACCGCAACGAGCACGGCATGATCCTGCTCAACCGCTACCCCTACTCGAACGGCCACCTGCTGGTCGCGCTCGGCGAGCCCCGGCCCACGCTGCTTGACTACACCCCGGCGCAGCGTGCCGAGCTCTGGAAGCTCGTCGACCTCGCTGCGCTGCTCGTGCGCCGCACGCTGAACCCGCAAGGGCTCAACATCGGCGTGAACGAGGGCCGCGCGGCCGGTGCAGGCCTGCCCGAACACCTGCACGTGCACCTGGTTCCGCGTTGGTCGGGCGACGTCAACTTCATGGCCGCGATCGGCGGCCTGCGCATGATTCCCGACAGCCTCGATGCGGTGCACGAGGCCTACGCGCGCACGCTGGCCTCGCTCGCCTGACTGCGCGAACTCACGCGCTGGTCCTTGCGCTCCCTCGGGTCCTTGCCGCGCGGACGCGCGCGACCGCACGATCCCACGCTCGTCCTCCCGCTCCCTCGGGTTCCGGCTGCGCGGACGCGCGCGCTGCACCCGGCTCCGCGCGCGCTCCTCCTGCGTCGCTCGGCGGGGCTGGCACCCGCCTCCGATGGTCGCGCACCGTGCCGCCTTCGCGACTCCG
>CAIYOC010000063.1 GCA_903927725.1 uncultured bacterium
AGGGACCACGACACCCCAAGATCGGGCGACAGCGAACCGCCGGTGAACCCGATTTCTTCGACGGCACCACCGATGTCGGCCGCGGGAAAACCCTTCAGCGTCAGGTCAGGAATGATCGAGACCCCCGCCCCGGTCTGCAGGTAGAACCGGCTCGGTCGGTCGCCTTCCTTCTGCACCGCGGCGGGTACTTCGATGGCCTTCGGCGGCAGCGGCGTGCTGGCCTTGCCTTCCTCGCCCGGAGGGCGGATCACCGGTGGTGGCGGAGCGGGCTTGCCCTTGGCGGGTTTCGGTGCTGGTGCAGGTGCGGGCGGCTCGGCATCCGGCGGCAGCGGTTCAACGCCACTGCCGGCGGGCAACGGCGTGATCGGCGGCGGCGGCACGATCGGCGCGGGCGCGGGATCTTGAGCAACGGCCATGGCGGCAACAACCGCGACGGCGCTCGACGAGACCACGTGATGGATGACCCGCTTCATGAACGGGGAAGAGTTACCTCCTGCGCATGATCGCATTGTTCAGGATGCGTTCAACAAGCGTGAAGGCGGCATGATGATCGCCCGGCGTTCCACACGGAGTCCTAACAGACTGCTCACGTGACTTAACACGCTGGGGGCTTACGTTTCTGCCTCTCCAGACCGGGCTCTGGAGATCCTGATCTAGGCAGGACATTCGCCCGTGACGTCGCTTCGGTCCATGCGGACCTGAGCATTCTTCGTTTCGCTCACTCCAAATCGTCCGTCGACCATCAACCCCCAAGAAAGGCCTTTCATCATGAAGCTCATGAATGCCTCGTGCCTCGCTGCCACCCTGCTCGTGGCCGGCGCCGCCAGCGCGGCCGAGATCCTGGTCACCCAGAACATCTCGACCTCGACCACCTGGACCGCCAACACCACCTACAACCTCCAGCAGCAGATCTACGTGCTCCCCGGCGCCACGCTGACCATCGAGCCCGGCACGATCGTCGCCAGCACCACCAACCTCGGTGGCTCGCTCGCGATCTGCCGCGGCGCGCGCATCGTTGCCAACGGCACCAACGAGTCGCCGATCATCTTCACCTCGAAGGCTGACGTCGCGACGTGGACCAACAACGACCCCAAGACCGGCACGCCCCGCGTGGCGATGAACGAGTGGGGCAACCTGACGGTCATGGGCCGCGCCTACATCGGCAAGTACGGCAACGGCGCCCCGGCCGGCAACACCGCTGCCCCGAACGCAGCGAACTTCGCCCAGATGGAAGGCCTGACCGGCACCTCCTCGACCGACCCGAACGTGATCTACGGCGGAGGTGACGACCTCGACTCGAGCGGCACCTTCTCGTACGTCAGCCTGCGCTACGGCGGCAAGGTGATCGGCCTGGGCAACGAGCTCAACGGCCTGTCGCTCGGCGGCATCGGCAAGGAAACCATCATCGACCACATCGACATCTGGAACAACGTCGATGACGGCATCGAAATCTGGGGCGGCAACGTCAACCTGCAGTACTTCAGCGTCTGGAACATCGGTGACGACAGCCTCGACATCGACCAGGGCTGGCGCGGCAAGGCCCAGTTCGGCCTGATCGTGCAGGGTTACTCAGGCAATGCGGCCCAGGGCTCGGGCACCGGCGACAACATCCTCGAAATCGACGGCGCCGAGAAGTCGGACGCGCAGCCGGTGACCACGGGTGTCGTCTACAACCTCACCATGATCGGCCAGACCGGATCGACCGGCGGCGACACGGGCGTGGAGTTCCGCGACAACGCCAACCTCCAGATCCGCAACAGCATCTTCATGGACGTCGGCGAGCAGTGCATCCGCAACATCAACACCGACGGTGAAGCCACCGGCGGCCAGACTGGCTACGGCTTCAATGGCACGCTGAGCTACGCCGCGCGTTGGACCACGCCGTACAACACCTACTCCTCGGTCAACGCCTTCGCGAACCCCGCGCAGGCCTACCAGGCGCAGGCCAACGGCAACCTGATCGACGTGCGTGACTGCGTCTTCTACAACAACCTGAACGCCTCGGCCTACACCGAAGCGAACACCTACGGCGTCTTCACCAGCGGCAACAACGTCAACGCGGGCACCCTTGCGGCCAACCCCGCTGACATGCCGATCGTGGCGATCACCAAGGGCACGGCGGTGAACCCCAACGGTTCGCTGATCATCCGTCCGGTGACCAGCATCGACCCCCGCGCCGCCGGTGCGGCCGTCACCAGCGTCGGCACCGCGCCGAACGACGGCTTCTTCGAGCAGGCCCAGTTCCGCGGCGCGTTCAGCTCCACCGGCAACTGGCTCTGCGGCTGGACCGCTGCTGATGCCTTCGGCATCAACATCGCTCCTCCGGGTGGCTGCGTGATCGCCGCTCCGTGCCCCGCCGACCTCAACGGCGACGGCGTGGTCGGTGGTGCTGACCTCGGTGCGCTGCTGTCGGCCTGGGGTTCGACCGGCGGCGACGTGAACGACTCGGGTGACACCGACGGTGCCGACCTGGGCATCATGCTCTCGGCCTGGGGCAACTGCCAGCAGTGAGCTGACAGGACAGAACTCGCGTTTTCTTAACACGGCCTGAACGATGTTGACGGCCTCTTAACGCGCGAGTCATAGCGTCCGCAATGGGCGTCTGGTGGTTGAGTCCGACTCTCCACCAGACGCCCGTTCTCTTTCAAGCGCACACCATGTCACGGACGAAGTTCTCCAATCGCTCGATCTGCGCGCTCACCGCGATGGTGTGCGTGCTGGGTGCCTGCGGCAAGCCCGCGACGCAACCGGAGTCGACGAGCGGGGCGTCGACGAACGCCACCGCGCAGTCCAACCCGAGTCCCACGCCGACTCCGGCTCCGACTTCTGACGCGAAGGCCGAGTCGCCACGTGCCGCGCCGGAAACCAACGCCGATCGTTCATGGATCCTCGACCAGGCGATGGCCGTGGCCAATGCGATCCCAACCAAGATCCACGACCGCGAGCGCGCGCAGTGCCAGGAGTGGGTGGCCCTGGCGTACCTCGATGGCGGCGACCCGATCGCTGCCGCGCGCTGTGCCGAGTCGATCGAAGGCTGGCGCCGCGGCGAATGCGAGGGCTTGATTGGCGTGCAGTACGCGCTGAAGGGCGACCGCGAGCTCGCGCTCAAGTATGCACGCCTCGCAACAGAACGGGCCAAAGACGAGCAGGATTGGCGCCGGGAGCGCATCCACATCGAGGCCGCCAAGATCCATGCGATCTTGGGCAACGCGATCATGGCGCGGGACCTCTCGGCCGGGGCATCGCAGGCCGAAACCGGCAAGGTCGATGGCGCGGTGATCCCCGTGCTCACCCCAGAGC
>CAIYOC010000064.1 GCA_903927725.1 uncultured bacterium
CATCCCGAGCTCGCGGGCCGCGCGGCCCTGCTCTGGGTCGTCGAGGACCGCTCGCCCTCGCAGTGGGCTGCAGACCCGACGCTCAGCGACGCGCGTCACACCGGGCCGCAGTCGGTCACCTGTCCGTCGGGATCCATTCAAGGAACTGTCATTGCTTTGAACTCTGCGGGCCTGGTGGCCGGCAGCGGCGACGCGCCGGCGCGTGGCTATGACCTGGGGCTTGACATGGATCAGGACGGCACGCTGTCGCCCGGGGACCTCGTCGATGGCCGTGACGGCGGAGCCGGCTTCTGGTGGACGCGGGACATCGCCGCGCTCGGCCCATATTCCACCGCATCGATCGCGTCGCATGACGTGAACGACGCGGACATCCTGGACTCGATGGAACTCGAGCGCGTCTACTACCCCACCAACGCGCCCGGGCTGCGACCGATCGTGGCGATCTCGCACGGCAACGGCCACAACTACGCCTGGTACGACTACCTCGGCAACCATCTGGCCAGCTGGGGCTTCGTCGTGATGAGCCACCAGAACGACACGGTGCCAGGCATTGCGTCGGCCACCGTCACCACGGTCGAGCACACCGAGAGCTTCATCGACCAGCATGCGACGATGGGCGGCGGGGTCCTGGCCGGCAAGGTCGACGTCGATCGCATCGCGTGGATCGGCCACTCCCGCGGCGGCGAGAGCGTGACCTACGGCTACGACCGTCTCTTCGACGGCACCTTCACGTCGCCGTCGTACGGACTCTCGGACATCAAGTGCGTGATCGCCATCGCACCGACCGACTTCCTGGGAACGGCGAGCGCCAACCCGCACGCGGTCCCGTACATGCTGCTCTATGGCGCAGCCGACGGCGACGTCTGCGGCTGCCCGGACAGCGACATCGCCGACAGCTTCAACCTGTACGAGCGCGCCACGGGCCTTCGACACTCGACCTACGTGCACGGTGCCGACCACAACGACTTCAATTGCTGCGGCATCAATGACTTCAACGGCCCCGCAGGCACGGCCATCGGGAGCACGCTCGCCCAGTCCGTCGCCAAGGCCTCGATCCTGGCCATGATCCGCAGGTCGATGTTCAACGACCGCGCCATGGAGGAGTTCCTCTGGCGCCAGAACGAGTCGCTGCGCGCGATCGGCCAGTCCGCGACCGTGACGGTCGTGCGCGAGTTCAAGCCGGCGGCCGGCGTGGCCTCGCCGATCGACGACTTCCAGTCCAACACCACGACCACGGTCTCGACGAGCGGCGGCGCCGTCAACGCCATCGGACTTTCGAACCTGATCGAGGCGCTCGCCAACGACAACAACATCACGTTCACGTGGGCCACCACCGATGCCTGGAACGGTGCCGTCCGCAACCGCACGACCGACTCGTCACGCGCCGGGGCGTTCGACTGGACCACTGCCGGCTCGATCACCTGGAGCGTGCCATCCTCGCTCGCCGACTTCACCAAGGCGCAGGCGCTGTCGTTCCGTGCGGCGCAGGGCACGCGCCATCCCAACACGGTGGCCGCGCTCGGCGACCTCGACCTGACCGTGACGCTGCGCGACACGAATGGCATCGAACGATCGATTCGCATCGGCACGCTCGGCGGAGGCATCGAGGAGCCGTACCAGCGGACGGGCTTCGGCACCGGCACCGGATGGCAGGCAGAGTTCGAGTCCGTGCGGATCGTGCTCGACGATCTCCTGTCGGGCGGCGGCGCGTTCGATCTCTCCTCGATCGCGACCGTGCAGTTCCGCGTCGGTGGAGCCGACGGTTCGGCACAGGGCCGGCTGCTCATCGATGACTTGATCCTGGAGAACGAGTGACCATGAACGCCTTCCTCGCTGCTGTCGTGCTCGCCGCCGTGCCGCCCTCGGCTCCCGCGCCGTCAGCCGAGCGCCCTGCGTCGGCACCGCCCGCGCAAGTCCCATCGGACCTTCCGCCCGTGCCAGCCACGCCATGTGCCCCGATCGCCATCGTGGCCGTGCAGCCCTTCACGATCGCACAGCCGTACCGCCACCGCTTCCGCAAGGACGGTGCCGAGTTCACCGGTGGTCACCTGCTGCTGGTGCGGGCCGAGGCCGGTTTCGTGCAGGCCCGGCAGGTCGCGGAGCCGGTGCTTTGCGTCGGTTCACAGACGGCGGAGCGGCTGTGGAGCGATCCCGCCCAGGGCTTGATCGTGGCCATCGTGCCAGCATGGACCGAGCGCGCCGCCGACGGCACCGAGCGTCCGGGCGATCCCTCGACCGATCTGGCCTGGTTCGCCTCGCCCGAGCTGCCCGAGCGCGTGGACGCGGCTTGGATCGCTGCGGAACGCGCGCGTGCCGAGACCGCGCTCGCCACGGGCGGGATGCGCAAGGCTTCGACGCGCGAGATCGTTCGCCATGCGCGGCTTGATGCCGCATCGCAGGATGCGCTCATCGCCCGGGCCGTGGAATTGCTGCCGGATCCGGCTGCGCGCTGATCACCGCAGCGCAGCGTCGACCACGTTGCGCAGCAGCATGGCGACCGTCATCGGTCCGACGCCACCGGGCACGGGGCTCAGCCACCCCGCCACGCCCGCCACCGCGGGATCGACATCGCCCACCGTCGTCGTTCGACCGTCGGCACCCTTGATGCGATTGATGCCCACATCGACGACCACCGCACCGGGCTTGATCCACTCGGGCTTCACGAGCCCGGGAACCCCGGCCGCGGCCACCACAACGTCTGCCTCCCGGCAGAGCGCGGGCAGGCCCTGCGTGAACTTGTTCTCGCTCACGACGGTGGCCTCGGCACGCATCAGGAGCACGGCGATCGGCTTGCCCACGATGTTGCTCGCGCCCACCACGACCGCACGCGCTCCGCGCAGCTCGATGCCGGTGTGCTCGATCATCTCGAGCGTGGCCAGCGCCGTGCACGGTACGAGGCTCCGACGACCGTAGACCACGTTGCCGATGTTGGCCGGGTTCACGCCTTCGACGTCCTTCTCAGGCGCGATGAGCGACTGCACACGCTCGGCATTGACCGCCGGCGGCAGCGGCATGTGCACCATGATCGCCCTCACGGCCTCGTCGGTGTTCATGAGCAGTACGCGGCCGGCTACATCCTCGTAGCTCGCCTCGGCCGAGAGCTCGTGGAGGTGGTACTCGATGCCCACCTCGGCGCAGGTCCTGGCTTGATTGTGTGCATAGAGCGCAGCGCCCTTGTCGGGACTCGCCAGGACCGCGTCGAGACGGACCGGGCGCCCCGCGCGCTGGATGCGATCGCGCAGGTCTGCCTTCACTCGTGCCGAAAGGTCCTTGCCATCGATCGGGCGGGCGCTCATGAGGCGGAATCTAGCGACCTGCCGCGGCCATCGTCCGGCATGCACTGCGTGCTAGGCTGCGCGCTCCAAGGAGCCACTTCATGCTGACCACCCTGCTTGCCTCGATCGTCCTCACCCTGCCTGCCGCGCCCGCGATGCACGCCCAGGATGCCGCCAAGCCCGCCGCCGCGAAGGCCGACGCCAAGCCCGAGCGCCTGATGCCCGGCATGGCTGCGCCCAAGCTCGACGTGAAGGAGTTCATCAAGGGCAGCGCGATCGACGGCTTCCAGGCCGGCCAGGTCTACGTCGTCGAGTTCTGGGCAACCTGGTGCGGGCCGTGCATCCGCGCCTTCCCGCACCTCTCCGAACTCCAGAAGGAGTACGGCGACAAGGTGACCATCATCGGCGTCAACATCTGGGAGCGCCCCTACGACGACGGCACGCTGGCCAAGGTCAAGGAAACCGTCGAGAAGCAGGGCGACAAGATGGCCTACACCGTCGCCTACGACGGCCCCGATGCGAAGACCGACAAGGCCTGGATGGCCGCGGCCGGCCGCAACGGGATCCCGAGCGCATTCATCGTCGACCAGAAGGGCATGGTCGCGTGGATGGGCCACCCCATGCAGATGGACCCGGTGCTGGCGAAGGTCGTGGCTGGAAACTGGAACCCCGAGGAAGCCAAGAAGCTCGCCGAAGCCGAAGCCAAGGAAGCCGAAGCTGCCCGCGCCCTGCAGAAGGCATCGCGCGACCTACTCAAGGCCCGCGTCGCCGCGCGTGAATCAGGTGATTGGTCAGGCTGGTCGAAGACCATCGATGGCCTGATCGAATCGACCAAGGGCACCCCGAACCAGATGCAGTTCCGCATGATGAAGTTCCAGACGCTCATCGGAGAAGCCAACATGCCCGAGCCCGGCTACGAGCTCGGCTCACAGCTCGTCGCCGAGGGCAAGGGCGACGCCCAACTGCTCAATGCGATCGCGTGGTTCGCGGTGCAGGATGACTCGGTCATGAAGCGCAACCTCGACTTCTGCCTCAAGGCTGCGCAGGCCGCCAACGAAGCCACGAAGGGCGAGGATGGCGCGATCCTCGACACGCTCGCGCGCGTGCACTGGGAACGCGGCGAGAACGCGAAGGCGATCGAGCTCCAGGAGAAGGCCGTGAGCCTCTCGAAGGACACGCCGATGGCCAAGGAAATGCAGGAGTCGCTCGAGACCTACAAGAAGGGCAAGTGAGCCCTGGGGCAAGGCCCCTGCAACCCGCATGCATGACGAAGCCCGGCCTCGCGCCGGGCTTCGTTGCATCTGAGCTTCATCGCACGTGGGTGTGGTTCCGCCACGGCACCGTTGCCGTGCGCCCGCGGTCTCAGCCAGCCACCTCGACCTCGCGCGATTCGTCGGCGCTGCGATAGATCGCCTCGACCAAGGCCTGCACGCGGCGACCGGCCGCGGCATCGGCGTGCGGCTTCGCTCGTCCTTCCACGGCGTCGATGAACTGGCGGTACTGCTCGTCCCACATCTGACGCTCAGGATCCTCGGCGACGAAGTGGGGCTTGAGGTCGACGAGGTGCCCCTCCTCTTCCGTGGCGATCGAGACCTCCTTGCCGAAGACCCCGAACGAGGCGCCCGCCTTCGAACCGATCACGCAGAGGCCGTCCTTGAGGTGGCCATCGGGGATGTTGGCGGCCCAGGTCACGTTCATCTCGATGGTCAGGCCTCCATCGCAGCGCACGAGCGCGATGGCGCTGTCCTCGACATCGCACACACCGTCGTACTTCGGCGGTCCCGCCCACATCCACGTGTAGGTGTAGCCGCGCATGGCGGCACCGAGTCCGCTCATGGTTGCTCCGCTCGCCCGCACCGGCCGCGGCGAGCCAGCCAGCCAGAGCGACAGGTCAAGCATGTGCACGCCCAGATCGATCAGCGGACCGCCGCCCGAACGAGCCTTGGTCGTGAACCAGCCCCCGAGCCCGGGAATGCCGCGGCGTCGGTAGAGCGCGCACTTGATGTGCTGGACCCTGCCGAACCTGCCGGCGTCGATGAAGGCCTTGACGCAGCGCGCCGCCGGACTGCCCCGGCAGACGAAGCCGATCTGGAGCGTGGTGCCTGCGCGTGCCGCAGCGGCGGCAATCTCGTCGCACTGCGCGGTGTTCATGGCCATCGGCTTCTCGAGCAGCACGTGCTTCCCCGCGGCCAGCGCCTTCATCGCGCAGGGATGGTGCTGGTCGTTGGGCACGCAGACGGCAACGGCCTTCACGTCCTTGATCGCGAGCAGGTCATCGATGCTGGCGCATGCGCGGGCGCCATTGGCCTGCGCGAACTGCTCCGCGCGCTCCGGCCTGATGTCCCAGACCGCCACGATGGGAAGCCCGGCGCGCGTCGCCGCCTGCGCGTGCACGCCGCCGATCCCGCCACAACCGATGATGCCGATGCCGAAGGCCATGATCGCTCCTTGCACGCTCCGTGACCCGGAGCGGTCCTAGAATAGCCCGACCATGAGCAAGCAGCCCATCGTGATCGTCGGAGGCGGCATCGTCGGCCTTTCGACCGCGTACGAACTCAGTGATCGCGGCCACGACGTGGTCGTGCTCGACCGCGAGATGATCCATGACAGTGCCTCGTGCGGCAACGCCGGCATGCTCTCGATCGGTCACCCCCCGCTGACCCGGCCGGGCGTGAGTGTGCGTGGACTCAAGTGGATGCTCGATCCCACGAGCCCCCTGTACATCCGTCCGCGCCTTGATCCCGGCCTGCTCTCGTGGCTCTGGACCTTCCACCAGCACTGCAACCAGGGCCATCTCAATCGCTGCATGGTCACGCTCTGCCAGATGGGATGGCGCTCGCTCGAGCGATTCGAGCGCACGATCGATGCCGAGTCGATCGATTGCGGCTACCGCCGCACCGGCTGGCTCGACGTCGTCTTGCACGAGGAGAACATGGATGCCGCGGAGGCCGAGGCGGCCATGCTTGCCCCCCACGGTTTCACGCACGAGCGCCTCGACGGTGCGGCGCTGCGCGCGATGAGCCCATGCTTCACCGATGAAGTCGCCGGTGCGGTCCTCCACAAGGACAGCGCCAACATCGATCCGCGCGCCTACACCAAGGGCCTTGCCCGAGCGCTTGAGCGTCGCGGCGTGCGCGTCCTCACTGGCCCGGCATGGGACGCGATCGGCCTCGAGCGCGATGGAACAGGACGAGTCACTGGTGTGCTGTGCGCCAACGGGACCGTCGTCAGCGGTGCAGCGGTCGTGCTGGCGGCGGGTGTCTGGAGCACCGGCCTTGCCAGCGACGTCGGCTTGGACCTGCCCATGCAGGGTGCGCGCGGCTACCACGTCCAACTCGACGGCATGGCCGGCGTGCCGGCCACCGCGTGCGTGCTGCACGAGACCTTCATCGCGGTCACGCCGATGGGCGGTCGATTGCGCCTGGCGGGCACGCTCGAGATCAGCCCGCTCGATGCGCCACCGATGCCTCGGCGGCTGGCCATGCTCGCCGATGGTGCGCGGGCGTACCTGCGAGGCATCGATGAAGCCCGCGCGAGCGAGCACTGGTCGGGCTGGCGCCCCTGCCTGGCCGACGGCATGCCGGCCATCGGCTGGGTGCCCGGCGTCGAGGGCCTCATGCTGGCCACGGGCCACGCCATGCTGGGCATGACGCTCGGGCCCGTGACCGGCGAGCTCGTCGCCGACCTGATCGATGGCCGTCGTCCCTCGATCGACCTGTCCATGGTCGACCCCGCGCGGCTCACGGCTGCCGTGGCCTGAGCCGGATCGCTACGATTCCCGGCATGCGCTGCATCCCCGCTGCACTCCTCGTCGCTTGCCTGTCCACGCTGCCCGCCTGCACCCACGAACTCGAGGCCCGAAACCGCGAGCTCGTGACCGAGGTGGATGCCTTGCGCGGCGAGAACTCCGAGTCGCGCCGTTCGATCGAGCGCATGACCGTGCAGCTGGCCGAGCGTGACAAGGCCCTCACCGAAGCCAACCGCACCGTGACCGAAGCCCGCGCCGCCGCGGAGGAGTCCAAGGCCATCGCCGTGAAGGCCCAAGGTGATGCCGAAGAGGCCAAGCGTGCCGCGGCCGATGCCGATCGCCGCGCTGCGACCGCCGTCGCCGATGCCAACGCCGCGAAGGACCAGCGTGATGCAGCGCTCAAGCGCGTCGACCAGGTCACCGAGGAACTCTCCAAGGCCAAGGGCACCGGCGATACCGCCGTCGCCGAGCGCACCAAGCTCGAAGCCGATCTCGATCAGGCCCGCAAGGATGCGGTCGCTGCCCGTGAGCAGCGCGACCGCGCAACCTTCGAGCGCGACGAGGCCATCAAGGTCGCCGACGGCATGAAGTCCGCCGAGCAACCTGAGTCGGAGGGCGGCACCGCGATCATCGCGATCGTCGGCGCAGTCATCGGTGCGGTGGCCGTGTTGCTGTTCACCTCGGCCCGCAAGGCTCTCGCAGGCGGCTGATGCTGCGATTCGCCCGCTGCCTGCTTGCGGCTGCGGCCCTGCTGCCTCCGCTCCACGCCCTTGCGCAAGGTGCAGCCGCGCCCGGCACCGAGCGGCTCAACGCGCTCATCATCGTGCTCGATCGCGTGGGCACCGGCGATGTCGGTTTCCTCGGCTCGACCCTCGGCGCCACGCCCAACCTCGATGCGCTTGCCGTACGGGGTGCCGTGTTCCATCGGGCCTATGCGGCATCACCGCAACCCTCCCCTGCACGAGCAGCGATCCTGACGGGCCGATGGCCCAACGCCATGGGCTTCGAGTTTGCCATGCCCATGGGTGAAGAAGCCTCTGCGCCCGACGCTGCAGCGCGCGGCCTGCAACCCGGCACGCCCACGATCGGCTCGCATCTGGCTGCTGGCGGCTGGACCACTGGATTCGTCGGCTCCTGGCAGATGGGCGTGACCGCGGAGCAGGCCCCGATGGCGATGGGCTTCGGCTTCGATTGCTTCGTCGCGCACGCCACGCGCACGCGCAAGCCGCGACCTGGCAAGGATGACGGCTTCTCCCTGCGCAGCCAGGGCGCCGTGAACGAGGGCTTCGAGCGTCTCGAGGACGCGATGACCGCCTGCGCCACTGGCTTCATCGAGCGCGAGCGCTCCAAGCCGTGGATGCTCATGGTTGCGCTCCCGGGCCTTTCGCCTCCGTTGGCACCGTCGGCTGACGACCTCGCAGCGTTTCCCGCGCTCGAGGGCCGCCGACGCGAGATGGCCGCGTCGCTGCGATCGCTCGACCGCTCGGTCGGTGCGATGCTCGCGACCATCGACGCCACCGGGCAGACCGCGCGGACCATGGTCGTGGTGCTTGGCGACACAGGCGGATCGATCGCGTGGGGATCCTCGAACGGCTCGCTGAAGGGCGACTTCGGCACATGCTTCGAGGGAGGGCTGCGCGTTCCGATGATCATCGCCCTGCCCGGCCGCATCGCTCCGGAAACGAGCTACCCAAATCCCGTCACTGGCGCCGACGTGCTGCCCACCGTCGCTGCAGCACTGGGCCAGGCCGCGCCGGCGTCGATCGACGGCATCGACCTGCTCCCGTACATCTTGGGCGGCGCCTCGGGGCTTCCTCACGCTGAGCTGCACTGGCAAGCAGGCCAGAGCGCAGCCACCATGTTCTCCGGACTCAAGTACGTCATTCCGCTCGATGGTGCGCCGTCGATCTTCCGCATCGATCAGGATCCGACCGAGTCGATCAACGGCGCAGAGGACTCGGTCGACGCGTACACGATGCTGCGTGAACGCCACGAGCGCTGGAGCCAGTCTCTGCCTCCAGCGCGATGGCTGCAGGATGGAACGATCCCCGATGCCCAGCGTGCACCGCCACCTCCGCCGGCCATGCCCGACCCGGGCAAGCGCCGCGCACCAAAAGCCGATCCCGACGCCTGACACGGTGCGCCGCGCGACCCCTGCGGCGGCCCCTCAGCGGGGCATCGACCATGCATCCACGATCTCGAAGGCGAGGGCCGCGGCGAGTCGTGCCGTCCGACCGTCGGTGTCCAGTGCTGGTGCCAGTTCCGCAAGGTCAGCACCACACACACGGCACGATGCAATGCAGCGGCGAATGCTGTCGGCTGCCTCGGGTCCGACGCCCAGCGGCGTCGGTGCGCTTACGCCGGGGGCATAGGCGGCTGCGAAGCAATCCAAGTCGACCGTCAGGTGCACGCGCTCGTGGCGTGCGACCGCGGCGAGCGAAGCATCGATCCGTTCGGGCGAGAGGGAGGCCGGTCCTTGCCAGGCGTACCCCTGCTCCTGCGCACGGGCGAAGAGAGCCGCGGTGTTGCTGGCGCGCTGGATTCCAAGCGCGAGCGCGGCAAAGGAACGACCGTTGGCCACGCACCACTCCTGCATCTGCGAGTAACTCGTGCCGCTGTTGGGGCCCTCGGGTGGCACGGGGCGGTTGTCCAGGTGCGCATCGAGGTTCACGCTGGCCGTGACACCATCGCGGGGCGCGGAACCATCGCGCGTGGCCAAGCCGAGCCAGTGACCGAACGCCACGTCGTGACCACCGCCGAAGACCAGCGTTCGTGCACCACGGGATTGAGCGCTGGCCACACGACGCGCGAGTTCCTGCTGCGCACCCCGCACGTCGTCACCCTCAGCGATCACATCCCCGCCATCAGCGAGCGCGATCGGCTGGACCGGGCACGGCAGGTTCGAGCACGCACGACGGAGCGCCGTCGGAGCCTCAGCTGCACCTGCACGGCCCTTGTTGCGGCGCACGCCTGCATCGACCGCGTACCCGATGATCACCACCGTGCCGGATGCGGCATCGCTGCCCTGCCACTCCCAAGGCTGGATCGCCTGGTGCCAACGACGCGCTCGCGGGTCGTTGCCATCGTCGCGACCGGACCATGCATCGGCTGCCGCGGGGCGCCACGGCATCACTTCTTCTCCTTGGAGCCACCCAACAGGCCGTCGAGTGCCTTGCCGGCGCCGTCGATCACGGTCTTGCCGGCGCCCTCGATCGCCTTGCCGCCCTGCTCGCCGATCTTGCCCATCAGCTCCTTGGCCATGCCAGCTCCATCGCCCAGGCCCGACAGCGCGCCGTCGAGAGCCTTCACGGCGCCGTCGGCCAACTGCGATGCACCCTTCTGGAGGACCGCGGCCACCACGTCGTCAAGGATGATCGTGAGCAACTGGTCACCCAGGTTGCCGGCCGGATTGTCGGAACTCACGTCGCGCAGCACGAGCTCGCCCAGCGTCACATCGAGTCCGGTCGGGACCTTGGCCACATCACCGCTAGCGATCAGCCGCACGTTGCGCAGCGTGAGCTGGCGGATCAGGACCTTGGTGCCCGACCCGGCCGCAGGCTTGGGTTCCGCGGGCGCAGCAGAACCGCCAATCGCCTTCGAGGCGTTGTCGACGACCTGCTGCACGTTGATGATGCCGTCCTTCTTCTCCAGCCGAAGCACCAGCCCATCGATGAGCATCGTGGGGATGACGATGTCCGAGGAAAGCGCCGACAGCGCGCCGGCCTCGATGTCCAGACGGGAAAGGACCAGGCACTGCTCGGGCGAGAACCCAGCCGGGTTGCCGATCTGCAGGCCTTCCAGGCTCGTTCGCGATCGGACGATGCCGATCGACGCCGACGAGAGCCCGACGTCCACCCCGAGGAGGCGGGGGCCCACCGCACGCACGGCAGTCACGACGATGGCGTCGAGCGCGATCACGGCCGCAACGCCAGCCACGGCCACGAGCACCACGATCACCATGCCCCAACGGACCAGACGACGCGCAAGGGAAGTCATGTCCGAACGCTACCACGCCCCGACGGTGACGACCGCCTATGATCGCCCTCCCATGCAGGACCCGGACCTCAACGATCCCCGCGTCAAGGAAGCCATGGCCCACGTGAAGTCCCTGCTGGGCTTCATCGGCGACGATCCAGAGCGCGAAGGCCTGCTCGAGACCCCCAAGCGTGTGGTCAAGGCCATGCACGAGCACTTCCAGGGGTACTCGATGCGCCCCGAGGATGTGCTCTCCAAGACCTTCACCGAGATCGAGGGCTACGACCAGATGGTGCTGCTCTCGGACATCGACGTGCACAGCCACTGCGAGCACCACATGGTGCCCTTCATCGGCAAGGCCCACGTGGCGTACATCCCTGACGGCAAGGTGGTCGGCCTCTCGAAGCTCGCCAAGCTCGTCGAGATCTACTCCAAGCGACTGCAGGTCCAGGAGAAGCTCACGGCGCAGATCGCCAACGCGCTCGAGGAGCACCTGAAGCCCCGCGGCGTGGCGGTCGTGGTGCAGGCGCGGCACTTCTGCATGTGCTACCGCGGCGTGCACCAGCCGAGCGCCTGGACGACCACCAGCAAGCTCTTTGGTGAGTTCCTCGAGAGTGCAGCCACCCGCGCCGAGTTCCTCAAGCTGATCGAGCTGCCTCGGCCGGATCGCTGAGGCCGCGCCTCAGGCAGGCGGACGGCGCCGCGCGCCGAATGAGCACCAGCCCGGCCTCGGGCGGTTCGTGCCGTTAGCATCCCGCCTTCCATGAGCGACAGCCCCAAGAAAATGGACGACATCGTGGCCCTCTGCCGGCGCCGCGGCTTCATCTTCCAGTCCAGCGAGATCTACGGCGGGATCAACGGTTTCTGGGATTACGGCCCGCTCGGCACCGCGCTCAAGCGCAACCTCAAGAACGCCTGGTGGGGTGATGTCGTCGAGCGCGAGCTGCTCGGCCCCGACGGCCAGCCCGTCGACATCGTCGGCGTCGACTGCACGATCATCATGAACCCCAAGACGTGGGTCGCCTCAGGCCATGTCGGCGGATTCAACGACCCCATGGTCGACTGCCGAGAGTCGAAGCAGCGCTACCGCGCCGACCACCTCGCGGTGCTGGGCCGCATGGCCGGCGATGCACGCCTCTGGGCCTTCATCGAGGGTGACGACGATGCCCGCACCCGCGCCACCAAGGCGCTCTGCAAGTACGAACGGATCGATGCCCCCGGTCCGGAGCACGTGCTGCGCCCGTTCACGTCGATCTCTGCCGACGAGCGCGCACGCTGCCTCGGCCCGGCCGCAAGCGAGCCCGGCTCCCTCACCGAGCCGCGCCAGTTCAACCTGATGTTCAAGACCCACTGCGGTGCACTGCAGGACGACGACTCCCTCGCGTACCTGCGGCCCGAGACCGCGCAGGGCATCTTCGCGAACTTCTGGAACGTGGTCGATACGAGCCGCGTCAAGATTCCCTTCGGCATCGCCCAGGTCGGCAAGGCTTTCCGCAACGAAGTCACCCCGCGCAACTTCACCTACCGAAGCCGCGAGTTCGAGCACATGGAGATCGAGTTCTTCATCCATCCCTCGAGCGCCGTCGAGTGGTACCGCTGGTGGCGCGACTGGCGCTTCGGCTGGTGGCAGTCGATCGGCCTCACGAGCGCCAACCTGCAGCTGCGCGAGCACGACCGCGACGAACTCGCGCACTACGCCAAGAACGGCGCCGGCACAAGCGACATCGAGTACCGGTTCCCCTTCACCGCACCGGGCTACGGCGAACTCGAGGGCGTGGCGCACCGCGCCGACTTCGACCTCACGCAGCACGCCAACCACTGCGGCAAGGGCGAGAAGATGCGCTACTTCGACCAGGCCCGCAACGAGCGCTACTTCCCGCACGTCGTCGAGCCCAGCGCCGGTGCCGACCGCGGCACGCTGGCGCTCCTGTGCGAGGCGTACACCCCGGATCCGTCACGGCCCAGCGGCGTGGTCATGCGGTTCCACCCGCGCATGGCGCCGATCAAGGCGGCGGTCTACCCGCTGACCGCAAAGGACGGCCAGCCCGAGATCGCGGAGAAGCTCTACCGCGAGCTGCGGCGCAAGCACACCGTCGAGTTCGACGAGAAGCAGTCGATCGGCAAGCGCTACGCCCGCATGGACGAGGCCGGCACCCCGTTCTGCTTCACGATCGATGGCGACACGGCTTCCACCGGTTCGGTCACCGTGCGCCACCGCGACACCCTGCAGCAGGAGCGCGTGGCGGTCGATCAGGTCCCGGCCTGGCTGGATGAGCGCCTGGGCACGGCCTGAACCGCAGGAACGCCCGGCGATCCGCTCCGGAGTTCACTCCGGGTGCGCCGCGGCGTCGATGCACAGGATCTGGAAGGCAGCTTGGGCGGCAAGCAGCGCGGTGATCCCCTGGGGATCGCGCGATGGGCAGACCTCGACCACATCGGCCCCAGCGAGCCGGATGCCCGCCAGCCAGCGCAGCGCCAGGAAGAGCTCGGCCGCGCTGAACCCACCGCTCACTGGCGTGCCGGTGCCGGGCGCGCACGATGGATCGCACGCATCGATGTCCAGCGTCAGGTAGCACTCGTCGTCGCCGAGCCGCGCTCGGAACTCCTGGATGATCGACGCAACCGATGCACGGTCCTCGACCCAGCGCGACATGCCAACGACGGTGATCCCAGCCTCGCGGCCGAAGTCGAGGTCCTTGAGCGTGTTCAGCGGACCGCGCACACCAAGTGACAGCGTGCGCTTCGGATCGACCACGCCTTCCTCGATCGCACGGATCAGGAAACTGCCATGGCCGTAGCGCTCGCCCCAGAC
>CAIYOC010000065.1 GCA_903927725.1 uncultured bacterium
CCCAGAACGACAGCATCGCCGCAAGGTCGGCCCCGCCCACGCCGCCATTCATGTTGATGTCGCCCACGCACGGCGCCATGTCGGCGTTGAGGGCATCGAGCGCCGCCTTCAGGCTGGTGTACGCCGCCAATTGTTCGGCGCTCAGCGGCACGCCGCTCGTGAGCAGGTTGGCGCCCGGATTGTCGACGCCGCGCCCAAACAGCACGCCGGCGAAGGGGCACTGCGACAGGTCATAGAACTCGTACGCGCTCGTGCCCGGGATCGACACCGCGCAGGTCTCAAGCGTGTTGGCGATCAGCTTGTAGCGGCCATCGGTGATCGCCTGCTGCGTGCCGTACACGACCGCGAAACCACTGGGTTCATCAAGCGCCTGGAAGAGCTCGCAGCAGGTGTCCTGCGGCGCGCCCGTGACCACGCCACCGGGTCCGTACCACACGCCGCCCTGGCTCTCGCAGAGCTGCTCGGTCGTCAGGATCGTGTCGGTGCAGGTGGCACCACCGGGCGAGGCGATCAGGCACGGATAGCACGGCTCGGCCTGGTACGGCTGGCGGTACTCCGAGAAGTTGAACGGTCGCAGCGGCTCCTGCACGGGATTGCGCAGGTAGGGCATCATCGGGAACGAGTCGAGCTGGCGCGTGCCCGGCATCGCAGCATCGACATCGATTCCCGCCGCCTCGCCCCAGAGCTCGAAGAGGTCGACCACATTCACCATCGCATCGACAGCGCGGCCGGGCGCATTCACGGGGCCGCCTGCAATCACCAGCGGCACCACGATGCCGGTCTGGTACGCCGTCGCCTTCGCGCGCACGGGATTGAATGGCGCCTTCACCGTGGTCAGGAACGATCCGTTGTCGCCGATGATCACGATCAGGGTGTCGGGTGCGGTGATCGTCAAGCCGCCCGGCCCGATCGCGGCCAGGCCGGTTGCCAGCAGCACGCGCCTGATCTGCCGATCCATCGATTCGATGGTCCAGTCCGAGAGCAGCCGCTGCTGCAGTCCCGCGCTGTCGATGCCCGGCTCGACGTCGCACGCATACGGCAGGTTCTTTGGCCACTGCGTACCGGGCGGAAGCAGGTCCGTCGGCGGCTGCTGCCAGGGATCGTGGTCGCCGGTGAAGGAGAGCGAGCACATCCACGGCGTGCCCGCGGCGCGGTGCTTCAGGATGAACGCGGTCGCGAGCTCGGCCTGGTCGGTGTCGGCGTAGACGCGTGCGGGGATCTCCTGGAACGCGGCGCCGCCCTCGTTCACGGTGCGCGGCCAGGCGTAGTTGCCGCTCGTTGCTGACCAATCGATGCGCGCGATCGCATCTGCGTCGCAGGTCGTGATCGGCGAGCCATCGGCGGCCGTCAGCGGCACGCCGCCGGCGGTCAGGCAATCGACCGCATCGATGCCTTCCTCGCAGGTGCCATCCTCGAAGGCGCACGCGCAGATCGCGGGAGCGTTGCCCAGGACGGGATACCCGCACGAGGCCACTGCGCCCGGGTCGGTGATCTGCCCGGCCACGGTCTCGTCGATGAAGGGCGGACCGCCGAGCAGCGTGCCGTTGAAGCGCGTGAACCCGACCGAGGCGGGTGCGCCGATGCCGTAGGGGTTCTCCTCGTTCTGCGCGAGGTGGAACTTGCCGAAGAGCGCGCTTTCGTAGCCGGCCTGCGCAAGCAGTCGCGGCGCGGTGACTTCGAACGGCGAGCACTGCGACTGCGCGAGCGTGGTCTGGGTCAGTGGCGAGCCCACGCCGGTGCGTGCCGGGAAGCGACCGGTGAAGAAGCTCACGCGGCTGGGCGAGCATTCGGGCATCGCCCAGCAGTTGGTGAAGTTCACGCCCTGCGATGCGACCGCCTCGATCGTGGGGATGCGAGCGAGCGCGGGGTTCGATGGGTTGGTGATCGTGAGCTGGTCGGCGCCCACGTCATCCAGGATGACGAAGAGGATGTTGGCGCGGTTCGACTCGGCGTGCGCGCCGAGGCTGGATAGCGCGGCGAGCGCGGCAAGCAGGATCAGAGCATCACGGCACGGGGTGGACTTCTGCACGGCTCGAACTCCTTCTGTGTGATTGGCTTGATTCACTGACCCAGCTTGAGCAGGGCGAGCGTGGTCGTCATCGCGAGCATTGCGGTGGCGGGAACCGACTTCGAGATCGGGTCCTTGACCTTGATGTGCATCAGGAGCGCGCCGAGCATCAGCACGGCCAGGAGCGCGGCCGCGGGCACCACGGTCGCGGGGATCCACAGGCCGGCGAGCAGCGCGAGCGCGCAGCCGACCTTCAGCCCCCCAACGAGGTAGTACATGAACGGCGGCAGGCCGTAGGTCGCGAACTCTTCCTTGAGGTTCTTGGCCGCACCGCCGCGATAGGCCGTGGCCTTGCCGGTGCGCAGCAGCCAGACGTTCAACAGGCCGAGCGCAAGGACGATTTGCAGGATCGCGGCGAAGTCGAAGGTCGGCATCCTGCCTACTGTACAGGTTCGCTCTCGCCAGCCCGCGGCGAATCCGAACGAAGCACCCATGAGCCCCTTCCTCGTCATCAGGCTGATCTCGGCCGCTGCATTCCTCTTCTACGGGGTGCATTGCCTGGTGTCGCCGTCGATGGCGGTCGAGTTCGAGCGTTACGGCGTGCCCAAGTTGCGCGTGCTGACGGCCGTGCTCGAGATCGTTGGTGCGCTGGGGCTGCTGCTGGGCCCCACGCCGCAGTGGGTGGGCGCGGCAGCGACTGGCCTGTGTGCGTTGATGATCGCGGCGCTCGTCGTGCGCGTGCGGATCGAAGATCCCTGGCACGTCATGCTGCCGGCCTTCATCCTGCTGCTCGGCAACACCTGGCTGGCGTTGCGCGGCTGGCGGGGCGGCGGGGGGTGAGGGGGCTGGGCACAAGCACAGCCGAGTGTTCTCGCGGTGGTAGTAAGCTGCGTCGATGGGGAATGACGGCGTGTCGTATCGGAGAGTTCGTATCCGCGCCAACGGCTTTCCGGTCGATGGGCTTTATGACAGCGTTGTTGATGCAAGACTGCAATTGCTGCTCGAGGCTGCAAGAGCCGCTGGTATCGAAGTTGGGACCCGAGCCCTCGGGCGTCGAGATGGTCGCCTCGTTGCCCGCGAGTTGTCTGAGGCTGTGCTCGCAGCGCTTGAAGAGAAGCTGAGTTCAGATGACCCCGCGATCGCATCTGCTCTAGGAATCGTGAACGGGCTTCTGCGCGAAGCCCACAAGGCCGTTGATGAGGAGCCAAATGCGGCAACCCAGATATTGCCGCTTGTCCTAGAACGCATTGGGCCGCAACATGACATCAATCCGCCCGACCTTTCCGACCACGGTCTCCTGACCGGCCGCGAAGGGACGGAGAGCCTACTGGTGCAACTGAAGCGCGAGCTTGGCACCTGTGATCGTGTCGACTGGCTGGTGTCCTTCATCAAGCTTGCCGCGGTCCGCATGCTGCAGCCAGATATAGAGGCTTTCCTCGCCCGTGGGGGACCGATGCGCGTGGTGACGACCGCCTACATGGGCGCAACCGACCCGAAAGCACTTGAGCAGCTCGCAGCGATTTCGATCTTGAACGGATCGCGACTGCAGATCCGCTTTTCGCGCGAGTCTGACGCCACGCGCCTCCATGCAAAGGCCTACATCCATCGTCGTGAAAGCGGATTCGGAAACGCGTACATCGGCTCGGCCAATCTCTCGCGGCCGGCCTTGACCGAGGGACTGGAGTGGACGGTTCGTCTCTCGCAGGCAGCATCACCCGGACTTTGGACAAAGATCGAAGAGACCTTTGAGCAGTGGTGGGGTGACCCTGACTTCGTCGAGTATGGCTTGTCGCCTGGTCATCCCACCCATACACAGTTTCGTGAACTCATCGCTCGGGAAAAGGGGGCGTACGCATCAGGTGCTGATCAAACTTCGCTCTCCTCGCTTCCGATCTTTGACCTCCAGCCCAAGCCGTTCCAGCAAGCGATCCTCGATCGAATCCTCGTCGAGCGGGAGGAGCTAGGTCGCATGCGCCATTTAGTGGTGGCTGCAACCGGGACTGGTAAGACGATGATCGCGGCATTCGACTATCGAACCTGGGCTTCGAAATTCGCCGCGGCTGAAGGTCGTGAACCTCGGATGCTGTATGTCGCGCATTCCGAGCGGATCCTTAGGCAGGCTCGACTGAGCTTTGCACAAGTCATGCGGAACCTCAACTTCGGTGGACTGTTGGTCGGTGCGCATGATGATCGACCGATTGATGCACTGTTCTCGTCGATCCAGTCGTGGAACTCACGCATCGGTACTGCAACGCTTGCGCCAGAGCACTTTGACTATGTCGTCGTCGACGAGGTGCATCATGGTGAAGCGCCAAGCTGGAGAAAGCTGCTCGAGTGGATTCGCCCCAAGTCGCTGCTGGGGCTCACTGCGACGCCAGAGCGCGCGGACGGTCTCGACATCACGAGGCATTTTGAGGGTCGTATCACCGCGGAGATGCGGCTTCCCGAGGCCATCGCACGTCGTCTGCTCGTACCGTTTCACTACTTTGGTGTTACTGACACCATCGACCTTCGCGACGTCGACTGGACGTCACGCGGCTACCGGATGGATGCTGTACAGCTCCGCTACCTTGAGGCCGGTCCACAGTGGATCGAGAATGTCCGCCGGGCCATCGTGAGCTATGTCGCCGAGCCCCTTCGCATGCGTGCAATTGGTTTTTGCAGCGGGGTGCTGCATGCCCGTGCCATGGCAGATGAGTTCGAGCGGCTCCGACGTGAAGCTGAAGATCGAGGTCATCGTGGAGTCCGAGCAGAAGCACTTGATGGCGACGACTCGCTTGAGCGACGCGAGGAGGTCATCGGCAGGCTGCGGCGCGGTGAGACGCAGATCATCTTCGTCGCGGATCTGTTCAACGAGGGCGTCGATATCCCCGAAATCGACACGGTGCTCTTCATGCGCCCGACTGACAGCCTCACGGTCTACGTCCAGCAACTTGGTCGCGGTCTACGCCTCTGTCCTCACACCGGTAAGGACTCACTCACGGTGCTTGATTTCGTTGGCCAGTACCGCAAGGAGTTCCGGTTCGACGATCGACTTAGTGCGATGCTGGCGGATCCCTCGGCTTCCATCGAGTCGCAGGTCGAGAGTGGTTTCAATGCGCTCCCGCCAGGCTGCTCAATCACGCTAGAACGAATCGCGCGCGAGCAAGTGCTTGCCAATATCCGCGCGCAGATGGGCTCGCAACGGATCCGTTTGATCGAGTCGATCAAGCAACTTCGCGACAGACTCGGGCGGTCGCCATCAATGCGCGACTATCTCGAGGCCATGCGTATCGATCCACGCACCTTTTATGCGAAGTCCGATGCTCGTTTCAGTTGGTTTGGCCTACTCGACGGCGCGGGTCTCTTCGATGCTGGCGATGCGGTCGCAGATGTCGAGCCGTTTGTTTCCGCTCTTCGTGCCATCGCATCGATCACCGATCGACGGCTTATCGATTTTGGGTTGGCCTTCCTCGATGGCCTTGAACGGGGCGATCCGGCGATGTGGCTCGACAACTCCGACCCCAGGCTAAACATGCTGCTGGTGGAGTTC
>CAIYOC010000066.1 GCA_903927725.1 uncultured bacterium
GCCAGCAGCACCTGCACCCATGGCTGCGGTTCTTTCGCAAACAGTTGTTCTGCAGCCTCCCGCGCCTTCGCAGGTTGGTGCTCCGCCATCGACTTTTGATAGGACATGCTCAGGTCCCGGAACGCCAGTTGCTCCGCCATGGCGGGGTCCGACGCTTCCCCCTTACTGTTAGTCGACGCGCAACCGGGAATGGTGGCGCTGAAGCAGAGCGCAAGTACCAGCGCACACGCAGCGTGACAAGTCATGGAACGCATGGGGACTCCAGGGAGATGACGAAGGAAGACGGACACGGGCGCTACACCGACGCGACTCAGCGCGTCCGGACCTCGATCGAGCCATTGACGACATCGAGCGTGGCGACCGCGCCATCGCCCGAGCCAACCTTGCCCTCGAAGCTTGCGCCGACAAGGTCCCTGTCGATGGTTCCGTTGATGCCCTTCGTGTCCACTCTGCCATGGATGGTCGAGGCGTTCACCTTTCCGTTCCACGATGCAGGCAACTCGAGCACGATGCGGCCATTCGTGCAGTCTGCATCGACCGATGCGGCGGCGCTGTCGGCGAGCGAGATACGGACCTGGCCATTCATCGATTCAGCCTGCAAAGCGGAGGCGATGCCGGAGACATTGATCTCGCCGTTCACCGTCTCCACGTGCAGCTTGCCCAGGTCGCCGGCCGTCTCGATTGCGCCGTTCATCGACTCGGCATGCACCTCGATGAGCGCCGCGGTGCGGACGGTGATGTTGAAAGCAGGCAACTGCCGCCACCCGTCGGCTTCGGGAAGCTCGACGCGCACGGTCACTCGTCCGCTCGAATCCTTCTCTGCGACGAGCTTCGCGCTGTCGATCAACTCCTTGCGCTGGGCAGCGGAGAGCCGAGACCGCTGCGTCCCCTGCCCGACAGTGATCGTCGTGCCATTGCCGACATTGACCACCGTCCACTCATTCGTCCCCTGCGTGAAATCTCCCCAATCGATCACCGCCGTCACCTGCATGACCTTCGCGGAATCGTCCCGCACGATCTTGATCGAACCGCTCAGCGATTCAACGTGCAGCGACGTGGCGCCCTCGATGGAGGCCTGCAGCGTGCGGCTGGTGCGATCGGCGTCTTGCGGCGCGGATGCACTGGATGGCGCCGCGGGCGCGGACCGCGGCGCGGAGGATGGAGCGGCGAGGCCCTCCTGGCCCGACGAGACGCAGGCCACGCCGGCGAGCATCGAAACACTGGCAGCGGCCATGGCAAAAAGCCGCAAAGGCATGGAGGGACGGCTGCTGGATGCCCCCGACATGATGAATCGGATCCTTTCTTCGAGTGATCCGCCGTCACCCATGGCGCAGGCCTGGACCGGCGCGCGGAACGCCGATTCGTTCAATGCTTCCGCAACGGTCAGGAGGCAGCTTCCGTAGCTGCGGGGCGCTGTATCGCGCGTGCGCAGAACGAGTGCGTCGCAGGCGAGTTCCTCGGTCCTCCGAAGGCCGCGCCGTGCAATCCACGCAAGTGGGTTCCACCAGAGCCACGCGACGACGGCCCAGTCGAGCCAGCGGACCAGGTGGTCGCGGCGACGGATGTGGGCGAGCTCGTGCGTCAGGACGAGGAGCAGCTCGTCGTCGGACATACCCGAGGCTATCGACGCAGGCAGCACGATGCGCGGGCGCCCGAAGAAGCTCCAGACGAACGGCACAGTGGTGGCCGGGATCACCAGGATCTCCGCGCGGAGCAGCATGCCAAGGTGCGCCGCGGCCCGTTCCGCAAGGCGCCGGACGCGCGGATCCGCAGGCGCGCACACGACGCGCAACATGCGCCGAAAGTGCAGCAGACGTGCGGCTGAAACGGTAACCACGACGCTGGTTCCAGCAAGCCAAAGCAGGCCGAGCGCCATCCATCGATCAACCGACGCCAGACCATGGCCGTTCGATGTGGCGGACACGGCAGCGGCTGCCTGCACGGCGGCCGGGGCCCGGGCAGCAGGAGCAACCATGGAGTGGGTGGCCAAACCGTCCGTCCGCTGCGCCGCGATGCGCGGATCCAGCACCGGCGATCCCGACGCGCGGGACACGATCGGTTGGGCAACCATGGCGCGCGAGACCGGAACCTTGAACGACATCCACGGCACCGACGCGATCGGCGGCATGACGAGCCGGACCATCACAAGCACCCACGCGAAGTGCGCCACGGACGGGTTTCGCCGGGTGCGGCCGATCACCCATGCGAGCGCCGCGAGCGGCAGGGCCAGCAGCGCGTTCCCAAGCGCGTACTCGAGGACGGTGAGGGTCATGGATTCCTCCCGTCGAGGAGTTCGCGCAGGCGGCGCAGTTCAGTGCGGCTCAGGCGCTTCTGGTCGATGAGGTGCGAGAGGAGCGGCGCGATCGACCCGCCGGTGAGGCGCTCGGCGAGCGTCTCTAGTTGCCCGCCCGCGTAGGCCTCGCGCGTGATGCACGGAGTGAAAGTCTGCGAGGACTCGGACCGTTCACGGCGCACGAAGCCCTTGTCCTCAAGTCGCTGCAGCAGACGTTGCACCGTGCCGTGCTGGGAGCGGTCCGACGCGCCGTACAGGAGATCCTGGACTTGGCGCGCGGTCATGCCGTCGTGGTCCCAGAGCAGTTCCATGACGGAGAGTTCGGCATTGGCAAGCGAGACGGGGTTCATGGCGATTCCTTGTGGGTCATGCGATACGGCGAGTGTACGACATTGTGTCGTATACTATCCGCTCGCGCGTCGTGTGTTCGGACGTTTTCCGCATTTCATCACTTGTCTTCCGGCTTGATTCCAAACCCTGCGCGGTTTGGGTACGCCGGGCGCGGCGGCTGCTTGACCGGGTTGCGCGCCAACTCGGCCATCACCAGTTCGATGGCCTTGTCCAGCTGCGGATCGATGCCGCCGTAGTGCAGGCCCCCCTTCATCACGCTGGGATCGTCGAACACCTCGACATCGGGATCGACGCCGTGGCCTTCGATGCCCCATGTGCCGTCGGTCTCGTAGAAGGCGAAGCAAGGGACGCTCACTCTCGAGCCGTCGATGAGGCCGGGCTCGTTACCGGTGAGCCCCACAAGGCCACCCCATGTGCGGGTGCCGACGAGCGGTCCGAGCTTGTGGTGGCGAAACAGCCACGGGAACATGTCGCCGCCCGAGCCCGCATGACCGTTCACGAGCATCGCCTTGGCGCCATGGTGCGCGACGGGCGGCCAGACCCAGTCGCGCTGGTCGCGTCGCGCCCAGTAGTTGGTGATCGGCCGATTGAGGAGCTCGATGAAGCGGTCCGGAATCTGCCCGCCTTGGTTCCAGCGCTCATCGATGATCAGTCCTTGCTTGAACTGCTCGCCCTGGAACTGGCGCACGAGTGAGGACTGGCCGCTGAAGCCGGTGTTCGGCACATAGATGTAGCCGACCTTGCCACCGGACTTCTCCTCCACATGGCGCCGATTGGCTTCGAGCCAGTCGCGGAAACGAATCCTGTCCTCGCCGTCCATGGGCGTGACCACCACATCGCGCACCTTGTCGTCGATGGACGGGTTCGGCCCGACGGTGAGCGACACGGCCTTGCCCGCCAGGCCCTGGAACGCGGCCCACGGATCCTTGGAGCCGTCGACAGGCAGTCCGTTGACGGCCAGCAGGTACTCGCCCTCCTTGACGCCGACGCCGAGCTGCTTGAGCGGGTTGCGTACATCGGTATCCCACGGGGCGCCTTCGATGATGCGCCCGAAACGATAGACGGTCTTGCCATCCGGACCGATGGCAGTGGACCAGTCGACGCCGAGCATGCCCACGCTGATCGAGGGTCCGCCGTCGCCCGAGTTGCCGCTACCCGGGCTGAAGTAGGCATGACCAACATTCAACTCGCTGATCATCTCGCGGATGATGTAGCCGACATCCTCGGAGCTGTTGGCATCTTCCACCATGGCGAGGTATCGCTCGCCGACGGCCGTCCAGTCGACGCCATGCATGCCGGGGTCATAGAAGTAGTCGCGGTAGATGCGCCATGCATCCCTGGTGACCTGCCTCCACTCGTTCCTCGGATCGATCTCCGCGAGCATCGGCTTGGTCACGATGGGCTTGCCCACGGCACCCGCGGAGGCGTCGAGGATGTTGAGGCCCGCGAGCATCTTGCTGCCGTCGGCGGTGAGCTGGAAATCCGTGCCGTCGGCGACCTTCTTGACTTCCTTCTTCTTGTCCTGGATGTCGAAGAGCTTGACCTGACCGCCCTGCGTAAAGAGGAGCTGGCCCTTGTCGTTGACGGCCAATCCGCCAATCATCTCGGTGCCGAGCGGGAGCTCGATGGCGCGGCCCTCGAAGCCTTCGTAGTCGATGGTGAAGGGCTTGTTCTCGTCCTTCTTCTCGTCCTTCTTCTCGTCCTTCTTCTCGTCTTTCTTCTCGTCCTTGTTCTCGTCCTGCGTTTCGCCCTTCGTTTCTTCCTTCTTCTGATCTTTCGTGTCATCAGCGGCGGCGGCCTCGGCCTTCTCCTGTTGGATAGACACCCCGGGCTTGGGCTCGTCCTGCTTGGGCTCGTCCTGCTTGGGGGCATCGGGCTTGGGGGTGTCGGGCTTGGGGGCGTCGGGCTTCGACTCGCCAGCCTTGATCTCCCTGCCCTTCTCCTCATCAATCTCGAGGGTCCAGGGGTTCTTCACATCCGTGCGCAGCGGCACCGCATAGCCGCGCACGGTGCCCTGGTAGACCCAGCTCGGCTCGACCTCGCTGTACTCGGCATTGCCGAAGTCGCGCGCGCTGAAGAAGTAGAGCCAGTCGCCGGCTCGGTCGAAGGTTGGCTCGTAGTCTTCGAATTTGCCGCTCGTGACCTCGCGGCTCTCGCCCTTGGCGATGTCATAGATCCAGATGCTGCCGGAGCGGCGATCGGGCAGGCTCTTCGAGTACGCGATGTACGCGCTGTCGTGGCTTACGCTCATGGCGAAGCCACCGTCCCACGGCTCCTTGTCGACCGTCTTGCGCTCACCTGTTTCGAAATCCACGAGATACGCGGCGCCGCTCTTGTCCTGATAGATGAGCTTCCTGCCATCGGGCAACCACTGGATGTCCGTCTTGAACGGCCCGCCATCCTTGGTGAGCTGCTTCTTTGCGCCCTTGCCGTCGGATGGCATGGCCCACAGTTCGTACTCGCCGGTAGAGTCGTCGAAGTACGCAATCCACTTGCCGTCGGGGCTCCACGCTGGGCTGCGCTCGGCGATGCCATCGGTTCGAGTCAGGTTGCGTGGCACGCCGGTTTCGGCCGGAGCGCTCCAGATGTCGCCACGCGCGGCGACCGCCACACGCTTGGCGCTGGGGCTGATGCTCACGCCCTGCCGCTGCTCGCTCACATCCTCGGTGCGCATGCGCACGGCGGGACGATCGCCGGGGATCCTCACTTCGACCGCGCGGCTCATGCCCGACGCGAGGTCGAGCACCATCAGCTTCGCACCCTTCTGAAAGACGATCTCGCCGTCGCCGATCGCCGGCCACTTGACATCCTCGTCGGTGAAGCGCGTGACCTGCTTGCGCACGCCCGACTTCAGGTCCCAGCTCCAGATGTTGAGCTTGTGCGGCAGGTTCTTGTCGGCGGTGTCGTCCGAGAGGTAGTAGAGCGTGCTGCCCTGCCACATCGGAAGGGTGTCGACGCCCTCGTGGTCGGTGGCGCGGCGCGCCTCGCCGGTCTTCAGGTTGTAGACCCAGATGTCGGTCTGCATGCCGCCTCGGTAGCGCTTCCACGTGCTGTTGTCGATCGAGTGCGGCGTGTAGGCGAGCCAATCGCCGTCGGCGCTGATGGCGCCATTGGCGCCATATGCCAGCGGCAACGCCTCAGGCAGACCGCCCGTCTCCTTCACCCTGTAGAGACGGTCGGCGCGAGAGAGCCCCATGCCGTCAGCGCTGAAGACGAGCGAGCCGTCGGTGGTCCACTCGTTGAGCGTTTCACTTGTGGGATGGTGGGTGACGCGCAACGGCAAGCCGCCCGCGGCGGGCATCACATAGATGTCGCGATTGCCGTCGTAGCTGGCGACGAAGGCGATCTTGCTGCCGTCCGGCGAAAAGCGAGGGCCCGACTTCTCGCCCGTGGTGGTCGTCAGTGGGCGGGCGGTGCCGCCTTCCTTCGGCACCAGCCAGAGGTTGCCCTGGAAGGCGAACACGATGTCGCTCTTGCCGATGTCCGGGTAACGGAGCATCGAGGCATCGGGTGTTGCGGACGGGTCGGCGCCGGGCGCGGCCGTGACGATCAGGGCGAGGAGGGTGATCAGCATGTGCGGACGAGGGGCGTGGGCGACTGCGGTCGGCCATGGAACTGTGATCCCACAGCAGTTCCAAGGGGGAAATTCAGTGTTTGGGAAGGCGACAGGCGTGTTGCAGGCGGCCTTCGCGCATGAGCAGGAAGACCAGTCTACGACAGCCTGTCGTATCGGATGCGACAGATTGTCGTATCCGTCAGGTCGAGGCTGGAAATCGAGCTAGAAATCGAGCTAGAAATCGAGC
>CAIYOC010000067.1 GCA_903927725.1 uncultured bacterium
ATCGTTGACACGCGCAAAGGAGGCCAACGATCCAATCAAACCGATGTTGGGGCCTTCCGGCGTCTCGATCGGGCAGATGCGTCCGTAGTGCGAGATGTGCACGTCACGCACCTCGAAGCCGGCGCGCTTGCGGTTGAGGCCGCCCGGGCCGAGGGCCGAGAGACGGCGCTCGTGGACGAGCATCGAGAGCGGGTTCGTCTGGTCGACCACCTGCGAGAGCTCGCTGCGGCCGAAGAAGAACTCGATCGCGCTCGACACGCTCTTGGTGTTGACCAGGTCGGCGATCTTGACCGCCGTGTCGGTCGGGTCCTTGACGTTCATGCGCTCCTGCACGGTGCGCTTGAGCTTGAGGAAGCCCTTGCGCATTTCCTCGACCGACAGCTCGTCGAGCGTGCGAAGGCGGCGGTTGCCCAGGTGGTCGATGTCATCGACGTGCGCGCGGCGCTTGCTGCTTTCGACCGGCTTGCGCAGTTCGAGCATGTAGCGGATCACCGCGAGGAAGTCCTCGGCGCGCAGGCACATGGCCTTGTCGGCCTTCTCTCCCACGACCTTGTAGGCCGGATCATCCTCGAACTTGCGGTTGATGCGGAAGCGGCCGACGCGGCCGAGGCGGTAGCGATTGTCGTCGAAGAACTTCTCGTTGAAGAGGTCGCGCGCCTTGTCGATCTGCGGCGGGTTGCCCGGACGCAGGCGGCCGTAGATGCGCAGCAGGGCGGCCTCGTGCTCGGTGGCCTCGGCCAGGAAGTCCAGGCGCTCCTCGGCGAGCGTGTTGAGGATCAGCGGGTCGCCGGGGTTGACGATGCAACGGACCGACTTGAGGACCTTGGCGCTCTGCCGCAGGATCTCGGCGGTCTTCTCGCCGAACGGCACGCCGACCTTGCAGAGTTCCTCGCCGGTGTCGCTGTCGACGATGAGTTCGGCCGAATAGAACTCCGGCTTGATCTTCTCGACGCGCACATCCTCGACCTCGTAGAAGGCCTTGAGGATGGTCTCGGTCGAACCGAAGCGCTCGTCGAGCGCGCGAAGGAAGGTGGTCGCGGCGAGCTTGGTGCTCTGGTCGATGCGCATCGCCAGGACATCCTTCTTGTTCACCTCGAGCTCGAGCCAGGAGCCGCGCTCGGGGATGATGCGCGCCGAGTGCAGCGGTCGGTCACCGATCGAGCTGGCGATCGAGAAGTCGACGCCGGGCGAGCGGTGCAGCTGCGAGACGATGACGCGCTCGGCGCCGTTCACGATGAACTCGCCGCCGCGGAGCATGATCGGGATGTCGCCGAGGTAGATGTCTTCCTCGATGACTTCCGCGCTGCCTTCGCGCGTCATGCGCAGCTTCACGCGCAGCGGCATGCCGTAGGTCAGGCGCAGCTCGCGGCACTCGTCTTCCGTGTGCTGCGGTTCGCCGAAGTAGTAGTGGACGTACTCGATCTTCATCGAGTCGTCGTAGCTCGCGATGGGGAAGACCTCGCGCAGCAGGCTCTCGAGGCCCACGAGCGCATCGCGGTCGGCGGGATCCTTGCCCAGTTGGAGGAAGCGCTCGTACGCGTTGCGTTGGACGCGATCGAGGGCAGGGACCGCGACGGCATCGCCGCGCTTTGAGAAGTCACGCACGTTCTTGTTCACCATGTTGTCGTTCACTCGTTGGGGTGCGCGCGACGCCGGGCCTGCACCTCGAGAGCAACGAGCGAGACAAGGTTGACTACGCAACCTGCCCGCATCGGCCTCATCGTGCTATTGGGTCCCAACGCCAAGTCCCGGAGTATAGGGGGAATGCCGTGATTTCTGCAACTCGGGACGGAGTTCCCGGTGGCCCCTTGCCAACACCCGCAGGGGCCCTCAAAACGGCACAGGCGCCCCGGAGTCCGGGGCGCCTGGCTCGATGCTGGATTGGCGTGCTGGCCGGGGCCAGCCGAGGGTCACTTGACGGCGACCTTGGCGCCGGCGGCCTCGAGGGCAGCCTTGACCTTGTCGGCTTCGGGCTTCTCGACCTTCTCCTTGATGGCCTTCGGGGCGCCATCGACGAGGGCCTTGGCTTCGGCGAGACCCAGGCCGGTCGCTTCGCGGACGGCCTTGATGACGCCGATCTTCTTGTCAGCCGGGCAGCTTTCCAGGATGACGTCGAACTCGGTCTGCGCAGCGGCAGCCGGGGCAGCTTCGCCACCGCCGCCAGCCATCACGACCGCGCCACCGGCGGCGGGCTCGATGCCGTACTTGTCCTTCATGTAATCAGCCAGGTCGACGGCTTCCTTCAGGGTGAGGGAGGCAATCGAGTCGCCCAGCTGGGTGATCTTCGCTTCGAACGTCTTGGTTTCGGTCTCGGACATGGTGAACTCTCCAAATCGTGCCTTCCAGAGGAGCGCGAACGCCGCGCTTTTAACCCCGAGGGGCCAGTGGTCAGCGGTTGACGTGGTCTGTGTGGATCAGCCGGCCTTGGCTGCGATGGTCTCGCCCTTTTCCAGGCGCGACTCGATTTCCTTGACGATGCCCATCACGCGGCCACCCGGGCCCTTGACGGCGCCCATGAGCTTGCGTGCGGGAGACAGGACGAGGGTGACGACCTTGGCCTGCGCTTCTTCCTTGGTCGGGAATTCGCTGAGGCGCTTGACGCCGGCGTCGCCGCCGAACCAGGTGCCATCGATGCACGCGCCCTTGAGGACGAGCGCTTCCTGGTCCTTGGCCATCTTCACGAGATCGCGGGCGATGCCCACGACCGAGTCGCCGCCGTAGACGACAGCGGTGGGGCCGCTGAGGCCGGGAGCGAGGACCTCAAGGGCCGTGCCCTCGAAGGCCTTGCGCGCCAGCGCATTCTTGACGACGGTGACGCGCACCTGCTTGGCGTGCATCTTGAGGCGAAGGCCGGTGTTGTCGATGCCGGCCATGCCGCGCAGCTCGACGAGCACGGCGCCTTCGACGCCCGTGAAGCGCTTCTTGTACTCACGGACGATCATGTCCTTGATGGTCTTGCTCATGGGTGTGCTCCTTCGGGGCTCAGAGGGCGACCTGGATGCCAGGGCTCATCGACGCTGCGATGACGCACTTGCGGATGTAGGTCCCCTTGGCCGAGGCGGGCTTGGCCTTGGTGATCACCTGGATGAAGTGGTTGAGGTTCTCGGCGAGGTCTTCGTCCTTGAAGCTCATCTTCCCGATGATGCAGTGGACGTTGCCGCCGTCGTCGTTGCGGTACTCGGTCTTGCCTGCTGCGTACTCCTTGACGGCGTTGACGACATCAGGGGCGACCGTACCGGCCTTGGGGCTGGGCATGAGGCCCTTGGGACCAAGCACCTTGCCGAGCTTGGAGACCACGCGCATCATGTCGGGGCTGGCGACGGCGACGTCGAAGTCCATCCAGCCGCCTTCGATCTTGGCGACGAGTTCGTCGGCGCCCGCCTCGACGGCGCCGGCGGCCTTGGCCGCGGCAACCTTGTCAGCGTTGCAGAAGCACACGACCCGTGCGCTCTTGCCGACGCCCTTGGGGAACGCGATCGAGCCGCGCAGCGCCTGGTCGGCAGCCTTGGGATCGATGCCCAGGTGCACCACCACGTTCACCGTCTGGTCGAACTTGGGGGCCTTGTACTGGCGCAGCGCCTTCACGGCGTCGTTGGGAGGAAGCGCCTGCGAAACGAGGCGATCGTTGTTGAAGCGCACGCGCTTCGAGTGTCCGATGACGACCTTCTTGGCCATGGGTTCAGTTCTCCACCGTCACGCCCATTGAGCGTGCGCTGCCTGCGATGACCCGCATGGCGGCTTCGACCGTCGCGGCGTTCATGTCCTTCATCTTGCCTTCGGCGATCTTGCGAAGCTGGGCTTGCGTGATCTTGCCGACCTTCTTGGTGTTCGGCTCGCCCGAACCCTTCTCGAGCTTCAGCTCGGCCTTGATCAGCTCGCTGGCCGGGCTCGACTTGATCTCGAGGTCGAAGGTGCGGTCCGAGTAGACCGTGACGATGCAACCGACGACGCGGCCGTTCAGCTCGCGCGTGGCATCGTTGAACTTGGTGATGAACTGGCCGGGGTTGACGCCGTTGGCGCCAAGGACGGGACCGAGCGGCGGGGCAGGGGTTGCCTTGCCGCCGGGGGCCATGATCTTGAAGACCTTTGTGACTTTCTTTGCCATCGTTTGAACCTCCCACCGCGCCAGACCTCCGCCGGTCTCGATGCCCTTCGCCGGACAGCGAAGGGTGCGCAGTAGTTCGTGCGGTACTGAATTGTGAGTCGCGCAGGCTAGCGGCTCCCTCGCGGCTCCGCAAGGGCCGTGACGGCGGATTCCGCTCCGGCTGCACGGGCCGAGCCGTGGACGAGCGGATCGATGGCTTGGATCCGGAACTGTCCGGTAATGCCGACCCTCGTCGCATGAGGGGCGAGGTTCCTCTATCAATAGCGGCATGGCCCAGTCCTTCCTCGATGAACTGCGTTGGCGTGGCATGCTTTCCCAGACCGCGGGCGAGGGCGTCGAGGCCCACCTGGCCGGCGGCGCGAGGACCGCGTACTGCGGCTTCGATCCCACGGCCGACAGCCTGACGCTGGGGAACTTCGTCGCCCTGAAGCTGCTCGCCCACTGGCAGCGCGCTGGACATCGGCCCATCGTGGTCGTGGGTGGTGGCACCGGACTGATCGGCGATCCCAGCGGCAAGAGTGCCGAGCGCCAGCTGCTGGATCCTGAGCAGGTGAAGGCGAACATTGCGGGGCAGCGTCGGATCTTCGAGCGCATGCTCGACTTCTCCGGCCCCAACGCCGCCATCGTCGTCGACAACGGCGAGTGGCTCGGCCGCCTCGGATACATCGAAGTGCTGCGCGATGTGGGCAAGCACTTCAGCGTGAACCAGATGATCGTGCGCGATTCGGTGGCGAGCCGACTCAACAGCCGTGAGCAAGGCATCAGCTACACCGAGTTCAGCTACATGATCCTGCAGGCGTACGACTTCCTGCACCTCCATCGCACGCAGCACTGCACGGTGCAGCTCGGTGGCAGCGACCAGTTCGGCAACATCGTCAGCGGCATCGATCTCATCCGGCGCTGCGGTGCGCGCGAAGGCGACACGCCGGCCGCATCATTCGGCGTGACGGCGCAACTGCTCACCAAGGCCGATGGCGGCAAGTTCGGCAAGAGCGAGCAGGGAGCGGTGTGGCTCACCGCCGACCGTACTTCGCCTTACCGATTGCACCAGTACCTGCTGAACTCGGCCGATGCGGATGTGGTGAAGTTCCTTCGGTGGCTGACGTTCCTGCCGAGCGAGCGCATTGCGCAACTCGAAGCCGAACACGCCACGAACCCAGGTGGCCGTGATGCGCATCGTGCGCTCGCCGATGAACTGGTCACGCTCCTCCACGGTTCGCATGAATGTTCGCGCGCCGCTGCCACGGCGAAGGCGCTGTTCAATGGCGATGTGCAGCAGCTCGATGCCGGCCAGGTCGCTGACGTTGCGGGGGAGGTCCCCTCCTGGGCGGTCCCAGCCGATCGGCTCGCTGCGGGCATTCCGCTCGTCGATGCGCTCGCCGACAGCAAGGTGCTCGCGGCGAGCAAGCGCGAGGCCCGCGAGTTCCTGCAGGCCGGCAGCGTGATGGTGAATGGCATGAAGGCATCCGCCGAGGCCATGCTCACCGAGCGAGACCTCATGCACGGCCGGGCCGCACTGGTGCGCCGTGGCAAGAAGCAATGGTGCGCGATCGTGCGTGCGGGCTGACGCGATTACTCGCGGAGGGCAGGTGCAGCGGGGGAAGGTTCGGGCGCCGCTGGCGCACCGATGGGCACCAGCACGAGCCTGACCGCCACGCTGGCCGCGGGCTGCTCGCCAGCGCGGGTGGGCTCGAGGCCCGGCGGCAGGTTCCAGTGCGTGATCGGCAGGATCAGCTCGCCCGCAGCGAGCTGGCGGTCGGCAAGGTCCACTTGCGCGTAGACCGTGCCGCTCCAGTCCTCGAGCGCGGCGACTGCGGCGCGTGGACCGCTGACCTCGACCTGCATCACGGCAGGTTCGCCCTCGATGCGCACGGTGTATTCGTTGAAGGCACGCGGACTGGCATTGATCCGCAGCGGAACCCTCGGGATCACCGTCATGCCGCGATCGCGGCGGAGCCGGGCCTTGACGGTGGCTTCACCAGGCTCGATCCGAACATGATCGGCCCACGTCGCGAGCTCGGTGGGCGCACGGAGGGCCGCTGTCACGCTGCGCGGCTGGTCGGTCGCGAAACTCGAGAGTTCAAGGAGAGCGTTGACCTTGCGCGGCTCGGGCCAGGCGGCGACGGCTTCGGCCGGAAGTCGCACGGTGGCTTCCGCCGGCTCGACCATGGCGTCGCCATCGACCTGGTCCGATCGAAGCGGCAGCGCGATGCCAGCCTTCACCGTCACGATCGTTCCCAAGGTCAGTCGCATCGATGCCGGTTCGACCGACAGGATCGCGAGGTCCCGCATGGGCTGCGATGCAGCCTGGAGTGCCTGCGCGACGTCGACCTCGCAGTCGCCGGCGTTGGTGGGCACCACATCGAGGGCGATGCCCGCGGCGAGTGAACGTCGCGCACGATCGACCGCCGAGCGCGAACCGTTCACGCGGACCTCGACCGTCTCCTTCGCGGTGCCCTTGGCCAGGTAGACGTCGGCGCCCGCGGGCACCTGCACCTGCACGCGACCCGAGAAGGACTCGGTCACGCTGGTTCGCTCTGCCGCGAGCATCCAGATCGCCAGCGTCAGCAGCGTCGCCGCCACGATGTTGAATCCCTGCGACCGGAGGAAGGCGATCATGCCGCCTCCTTGCGTCGCTGCGCACGCGACGCACCACCGAGCCTGCGGCTGAGCGCCTCGCCCACGCGTTCGCGATCGATCGGATCACCGAGGCTTCCCCGCTCGGCAAGGCGGATCAGTCCGGTCTCCTCGCTCACCACGACGACCAAGGCATCGGTATCGAGCGTGACGCCGACGGCCGCGCGGTGCCGCGCACCGTGCGCCGTGGCATCCACCTCGCCGCCCGCGAGCGGCAATTCGACGCTCGCCGCCACGATCCGGTTGCCATGCACCACGACGGCCAGGTCGTGCAGCGGGCTGTTGGGCCAGAAGAGCGATTCGATCAGCCGCGGCTCGAGGCGTGCGTCGAGCTGCACGCCCGACCGGGCGAGATCGCCCAGCGAATCCCCGCGTTCGATCACGATGATCGCACCGATGTGCGCTCGGGAGAGCGTGCGGACCGCGCTGGCGATCGACTCCGCATCGGTGCGGAGGCGGGTGCGCGAGGGGAGCAGCGATTCGCCGAGCCGCACGAGGCCCTGCCTGAGTTCGGGCCCGAAGACGACGAGCATGCTGATGAGGAGTGCTGCCAGCAGCGCATCGACGATGAGCCGAAGGCGGGCCAGCTCATCCCCGAGCGAAGCAAGAGGCCGCACGAGCAGCACGAGCGCAACCACCACGATCAGGGTGCCTCGGAAGGAGCCGGCGCCGCGCGTGCGATCGAGGAAGCGCAGCACCATGTACGACGCGATCCACACCAGCGAGAGCTCGACGGCGAGCACCCACGGGTTGGTCGATCGCAACGTGTGCAGCAGGGCATCGAACATGGCGGCGTGGCTAGGATAGCCCTCATGTCCAGGAGTGACTTCGAGCTCGGTCGGTTCGGCGGTGCCTGCTCGCTCACGGGCGAGGCGATCGTTCCGGGTGC
>CAIYOC010000068.1 GCA_903927725.1 uncultured bacterium
CGACACGCCGATCACGATCGACCCGGTGACGCCGATCGCCATCGCGCCCCGCGCCAAGGCCACGATCCCCCTGACCGTCGATTGCCCAGCGCTCAAGGATCCGCTGCGCGCCCCCGAAGCGGTCGTGGCGCTCTCGTTCACCGACTCGAAGGGTCGCACCGTGCCGGTCGCGGTGCGCCGCAGGCTGCCGATTGCGCGCACGCTGCCCGCCCTCGTTCCCATGCCGCTCGAGGAGTGGGAGTGGACCCCGTACGCCACTGACGACGCGCCACCGACCATCATGGCCGAGCGTGTGGGCGAGTCACTCGTCCTGACGGTGCGGGTCCCCGACGACCGCGTGGCCGAGTCGTTCCCCGCAGCCGCCAAGCGCCGCGACCGGGCCACGAATCCCCTGGTTGATGCCCTGGCCATCCGCCTGCACGGCCTTGGCGAACCGGCGTCGTGGACCTGGGAGCCATCGACCGGCTCGGTGCTCGGTGCGCCGATCGGGCCCACGTTCGAGCGGATCCAATCGACCGATGGCTGGGCGGCGCGATGCGCGATCTCCCCCGAGCTCCTCAAGGGAGTCAGTGGCATCAACGTCGGCGTGGCCGACAACGACGACACCTTCCACACCCAGTGGAGGTGGTTGTCGCCGAGCGATCTTCCGGCGACCCTTGGCGTGAACCAGCGCTGACTCCGCGTCGTCTTTCTGCTATCGTTCCACCCAACCAAGGAGTCCACCGATGAAGAAGACCCTCATCCTGTGCAGCATCCTCGGCGCATCCATGCTGACCGCGTGCGGCGGCGGCGGATCGTCGAGCACCGCAGTCCGCGAAGACCAGAAGCGCAAGCCGCCTGCGGCCCAGGTCCAGGCGCCTGACGATGCCTTCAACGCCAACCGCAAGCTCCAGTCGAGCAGCAGCGCGGCGGGCGTCGAGCCCCCGAAGAAGAACTGATCGATCGCCCGATCAATCGGGCCTTCGAACGACAGTCCAACCAACGGCAACGCCCCGGCCTCGTGCCGGGGCGTCGTCGTTCATGGGTGCTTCGTGCGGCTGGCCACCGTGCGCACGGCAGCGCGCGCTCGATCAGTTGCCCAGCATCAGCTCACGCAGGATCTGCAGGCCTTCGGCGAGCTGGGCATCGTTCACCGCATACGAGATGCGGAAGTGCGTGTCGCGTGCGCTGAAGACGCCACCAGGCACCACGAGCACGCGCCGCTCGAGCGCCTTCTCGCAGAACTGCGTGCCAGTCATGCCGAGCCGTTCCGGCACGGGCACGAACGCGTAGAACGCACCCTCGGGCTTGGGCAGGTCGACGACGCCATCGAACGCCTTGAGCACCATGTCGCGGCGACGCTCATACGCCAGCAGCGCACCCGAGAGGTCGCAGCGGTAGGCGTGCGCAGCAGCCACCTGCAGCGGCGTGGGTGCGCAGACGTACGTGTACTGCTGCAGCTTGGTCATCTGCTGGATCAGGTGGATCGGCCCGGCCGAGTAGCCCAGCCGCCAGCCGGTGCAGCCGTAGGTCTTGCCGAAGCCCCGGATCACAAGCACGTCCTTCGAGAACCGCGCCGGGCTCGGCGCTTCAGGCATGCCGAAGACGAACTCGTCGTAGATCTCGTCGCTCACGAGCTGCAGGTTGCGGCCCTTGCAGAGGTCGACGATGTCACGCAGCTCGGCCTCGGTGAGCACGGTGCCGCATGGATTGCTCGGGCTGCAGATGAGCACGGCCTTCGACCGCGGCGTGATGCACCGCTCGATGCGGTCGGCCGTCATGCGGAAGTCGGGGTACGTATCGCAGTACACCGGCACGCTGTTGGTCATGTGGCACAGCTGCGGGTAGTGCAGGAAGAAGGGATCGGGCATCACGAACTCATCGCCCGGGTCGAGCAAGGCCATCGCCACCAGGAGCAGCGCGCCGCTCGTGCCCGAGTTGATGAAGAGGCCCAGCGAGCCATCGTTGTGCCAACCGATGTCCCGGCCCACGTGCGCCCATGCAGCCTCAAGGAGTTCCGGCACGCCGACGGTCAGCGAGTAGCCGTTGCGGTCGTTGCGGATGGCATCGATCGCCGCCTGCTTCATCGGCTCGGGCACCGGGAAGTCGGGCTGGCCGATGCTCAGGTTGATCGGGTTCTGGAGCTTGAGCCCCGACTCGAGGATGCGACGGATGCCGCTGGGCTGCATGCCTCGGGCGCGATCAGAGATCAGGTGTTCGAGTGGGTGGCTCATGGGGTCTCCGAAATGAAGCGCCCCCGGTGGATGCCGGGGGCGCGAGGAGTCTAGCGATGGGAGCCGGCGCTCACTTCTTCTTGGCGGCCGGAGCAGCCTTGGCAGCCGGCGCGGCCTTGCCGCCCTTGGCCTTCGGATCGGCGGCTGCTGCTTCGCCTTCCTTGGCCTTCTTCTTGCCGGCGGCGGCCTTGATGCTGCGCACCTTGACCAGGCCGAGCGCGCTGTTCTTCTCCATGC
>CAIYOC010000069.1 GCA_903927725.1 uncultured bacterium
ACGTCGATCTCTTCCTGCAGGCGCAGGCGCACGATGCGGTCCTCGATCAGCGTGGCGCGGCGCACGGCGACCGCGGCGTGGGCAGCCCGCGATCGCGCGAGGAGTTCGTCCTGCTCGGTGAAGGTGCCCTCGGCGCGGTTGAGGACCTGCGCCACGCCCACGAGCCCGCCCTCGTCATCGAGCAGGGGCACCGCGAGGATCGTCCGCGTGCGGTAGCCGGACTTGGCATCGAACGAGCGGTCGAATCGGTCGTCCTCGTAGGCGTCCTTGATGTTCACGACCGCTCGGGACTGCGCGCAGGCGCCCGCGATTCCCTTCGAATCTGGAATGCGGATCGTGCTCGTGCCCAAGCCGTGCGCCACGCGCGTGACGAGCGACGAGCCCTTGGCATCGTGCACGAAGACCGTGGCGCGGTCGCTGCGAAGGAAATCCCTCAGCGCATCGATGACCGTGTTCAGGACCTGATCGAGGTCGGCGCACTCGCCGAGGTGGCGCGAGAGCTCCAGCAGCTTGCGCAGGGCCTGCGGATCATGGAAGGCGCCGAGATCCTGCATGCGGGCTCAGCGCTTGGCGCCGTCCTTGGTCATCTGGGGGTACACGAGCACGCGGTCGTGGCAGAGCAGGACCACGTCGTCGGCGCCGTCGCCGGTCACGTCCATCACCACCACCTGGCTGGGCTGGAACTCCTTGGGTTCGCCGCCGGAGAACATCTTGGTCTCGAAGACCTCGAAGCCCGTGGCGTACAGGAGCTTGCCCGCATCGGAGAAGGTGAGGATCTCGAGGTTCTGCTCGCCGGCATCCAGGAGCAGGAGGTCGGTGCGGCCGTCGCTGTTCACGTCTCCGGCGCCGATCTCGTGCTCGACGCGGCGGGGGCTGTCGCTGCGGAACGAGCCGCTCTCGGCCAGCTCCATGCGCGGGCCTGCATCACGCAGGACGCCGAAGCCCTCGTCGCCGATGAGCAGCACGGCATCCTCGCCGCCCGCGAAGGGGCCGGTCGCGAGTGCCGTGAACTTGAACCCGCTCGCGTCCAGCGCTTCCGTTTCCTTCCATGCGCCGTCCTTGCGCTCGAACACGAGGATCTTGCCGTTCTCCTTGTCGCCGGCGACCAGGCGGTTGCCGCGCAGGGCGAGCGCCACGAGCTTGCTGTCGCCTCGGGCGGCATTGACCTGCTCCACGACCTGCCAGCCCTTGGCGGTGTCGTAGCGCAGTGCGCGGATGAAGTTGCGGTCGGCCACCAGGAGCTCGGCCTTGCCGTCGCCGTTGGCATCGGCGATCTCGGTGTTCTGCGCATTCGCCGCCTGGGCGAGGCCGAACTGCGACATGTCCTTTGACTCCAGCAGCACATACGGCTTGGCAGCGTCCTTGCCGTCCCAGCGCACCATGGTCATGGGCTTCTCGGGGGTGAAGAGCAGCAGGTCATCCTTGCCGTCCTGGTCAGCGTCGATCGAGAGGATCGTGTCCGGCGCACGGCTGAGCGCGCCCAGGTCGATCGAGCGGGTGTCGCCTGCCTTGGCATCGATGAGTTCGAGGCGGTAGTTGCGGTTCTCCTTGGCGATCACGGCCAGCGTGGGCACGCCCTGCAGCGTGACCACGTTCATGGCGACGGGGGTCAGACCCTTGGCGAGCTCGGCCGCCTGCGGAAAGCCGACGGTACCGTCCTTCCACGCGCTGCGCCCGACGACGCCTTCCTTCTCGCTGCTCACGAAGACCTCGGCCTTGCCGTCGCCATCGACATCACGCGCGGCGATGAAGTCGAGTTCGGCGTAGCTCGGGCACTCCTCGGCGTTGCCGAAGCCCACGCCCTTCTGCTGGCGGTACACGCTCACCGCGTTCGATTCGGTGTTGGTCGCAACGAGGTCGGGAAGTCCATCGCCATCGACGTCAGCGACCGCGAAGTCGCGCTTTCGGTTGGAGGGATCCTCGAAGGACCACGTGACGAGTTCACCCTTGCCGCCCTCGCTCGCGGCCTTCGCGGGCTGCGCAGTGTGAACGACGGTTCGCTTGGTCTTCTTCTCGATCGTGGCCAGGCTCGAGCCGGGCTTGCCGTTGATCTTGACCAGCGCAGCTTCGCGAAGGACCGGCATGTCGTAGCGCACCTGGGGCCCCATCTGCGTCAGGCCATCGCGCTTGGTGCCGTACCAGATGCGGATGGGTTGGGCATCGTCGGGCAGCACCGCGACGATGTCATTGCAGCCGTTTGCATCGAGGTCGCCTGCCATGACGCCCGCAATCCCGCCAGCGCCCGGCATCAGGTCAACGGGCGCACCAAGCTCGGTGCCCTTCATCGGATAGACGCTGATGTTCTGGCCCGCGATCACGAGCAGTTCAGGTGCCGCATCGCCCATGACGTCGGCGATCGCGATCCCATCCTTGCCGACAGCGAGGTTCTTGACGGTGTGCTTGCGGTCGGCCTTGAAGGTGCCATCGGGCTGCTGCAGGTAGAAGACGACGCGGTTGGGCGTGCCCACCGCGATCAGGTCGAGCCGGCCGTCGCCATTGGCATCGTGGGTGAGGAGTCCGCCGATCGCCTCGCCCGCCGGCACCTCGATGCGGCGGAAGCGCCAGTGCTCGGGGATTTCGTTCACGCGGGTGGGGGGGACGGTGTCAGCGGCGGTGGCGCCCTTCTTCTGCAGGTGCACCTCGATGCGGCTGTCGTGGTTGTTGGCCACCACCAGGTCGCCCAGGCCATCACCGTTCACATCGACCGCCAGCACCGGGCCGGCGTTGGGGCCGACCTTCACGACTTCGAGCGGATCGAAGCCGAAGTGCTGGCTCAAGTCCTGCTGCGGGAGCGAGAGGAGGAGTGCAACGAGAGGCAGGGTGGTCATGGGTGATCGGCCGCCAAATCAGCGGCGAGGCCATGGTAGCCTTCGGGAATGCACTCGTTGCTCGCCGTCGTCCTTGCCGCCAGCGTCCTCGCGCCCGCCGACACGCTCGTCATGAAGAGCGGCAGCCGGCTCGAGGGCACGATCATCAAGCGCAACGACCGCAAGGTCTGGCTCGACGTCGGCCCGGACGTGCTGGTCTTCGACATGGAGGATGTAGCCGAGGTGAAGCAGGCCGAAGCCGCCGCCGACATGCAGGCCGTGCAGGACGAGCTCTACTCGCACGCGAGCAACCCGCCGACGCTGTCGCCCAAGGAGCACGCCAAGCGCATCGGCCCAGCGGTCATCAAGGTGAGCACGCCCGGTGGCCTGGGCAGCGGCGTGATCATCGACAAGAGCGGCTACGCCATCACCAATGCGCACGTGGTGCAGGGCGAGACGAACCTGCGCGTGACGGTGTGGTTCCCACAAGCCGACGGCACGCTCAAGCGCACCGAGATCGAGGACGTGGAGCTGATCGCGGTCAACAACCACGTCGATCTGGCGCTGGTCCGGATCAAGCACCCCGATGGCAAGGACTTCGACTTCGCGGCGATCGTCGACAAGGAGAAGTTCGACATCGGGCAGCCGGTCTTCGCGATCGGGAACCCGCTGGGGCTCGAGCGCACGCTGACGCAGGGCGTGATCAGCACCACGCAGCGCAACTTCGACGGCCTGACCTACATCCAGACCGACACGCCGATCAACCCCGGCAACTCGGGAGGCCCGCTCTTCAACACCAAGGGCGAGGTCATCGGCATCACCAACATGGGCATCAGCGGCGGCGAAGCCCTGGGCTTCGCGATCCCGGCCCGCTACGTGAAGGACTTCATCCGCAACCGAGAAGCCTTCGGTTACGACAAGAACAATCCCAACTCGGGGCACAACTACCACCAGCCCCCGGCGCGCACGTCCTTCACGCCGCCGCCGCAACTGGACGACCGCACCGATTCGCGATGATCCTCGCGCTTCGGACGAACCCCACCTGACCGACCCACGCACCAACGAATCGCCTGTCACGAACCGCCTGCAACGAACCACTCCCCGGAATCCACCATGCTCTCGACCTTCATCCTGACCGCGTCCATCGCCGCCGCCGCCGACCTTCCGCCCATCGAGGCGATCGCCCCGCAGGGCACCTTCCTTGCCGTGAGCGCAAAGGACCTGCACGCATCGTGGCAGGCGATCCGCACCGGCCAGCTCGGCAAGCTCTACGACGACCCCAAGGTCAAGGAACTCATCGGCGACGACTCGAAGGAGCTCGAGAAGGCGCTCGACGAGGCGGCCAAGGGCCTCGGCATCGAGCGCAAGGACCTGGTGCTGCCCGGCCGAATGGGCGTCGCCGTCTTCGGTGAACGCGACGAGGAACTCGACGCCATGACCATGGCGTTCATCGTCGTCGCCGACTTCGATGACCGCGCCGACAGCGGCGCGCGCATGCTGATGGCTTCGTTCGAGAAGGGCGCGAAGGAAGCCGACGTCACGATCGAAAAGGCTGAACTCGACGGCAAGGAAGTCTGGGTCGTCCCGATGGGCAAGGACGAGGCCGAGGACGTGGGCGCCGACGACGAGTTCGACGGCATGGGCATGGACATGGGTGCCTTCGGCTCGGGCCCCGACACCATGTACTTCATGCGCGATGGCGAGCACATGCTGCTGGCCAGCAGCATGGCCAGCCTCGAGGAAGCGCTGCTCAGCACCCAAGGCAAGGGCAAGGGCAAGACGCTTGGCTCGAGCGACGACTGGCGCGGCAACGCCGCGCTGCTGGGCTCGAACGACCTGAGCGTCACGCTGCTCACCGGGCCGCTGCAGGACATGCTTGGGCCGATGATGATGGGCCCGATGGCGATGGTGCAGCCTGCGATCGCGTCGCTCTTCGGGGACATCCGCACCTGGTCGCTGGGCTTCGACGTGCAGCCCAAGGACGGCATCCTGGAGATGTCGGGCGCCGCGTTCATCCCGGGCAAGAAGGATGGCCTGGTGTCGCTCCTGGCCAAGGGCCAGCCGATCGGCGCGCCGCCGAAGCTTCTGGGCAACGAGTGCGTGTCGTACTCCTGCGCGAACGTTGGCTTTGCCGACCTGTGGAAGACGATCGAGGCGGCCGTCGCCAGCCTTCCCGAGATGCAGGCTGAGCAGCTGGCTCCCACGCTGACGGCCTACGAGCCGATCATGACCAAGGCGCTCGCCGTGATGGGACCGAGCATCCACGGTGTGCAGTGGGCCGATGCCAACGCCGAGACCGGCATGGGTGGCGTCACCGCGATCGCCTGCAGCGACGAGAAGGCGGGCATGCCGATGCTGCAGATGTTCGCTCCTTCGGTTGGCCTGATGCCGCGCGACTTCCAGGGCGCCACGATCTTCAGCGGCGATCTCGTCCCGTTCGCGGTCGGACTGGGTTCGGGCCAGATGCTGATGGGCGAGTCGTCCGGCGTGGAGCAGGCCTTGCGCGCTGCCGGCGACAAGGACACCAAGGGCATTGCCGAACTCCCCATCTACAAGCGCTGTGCCGGTACGGTCGCCAAGGGTGCGGTCTCGGCGTGGGGCTTCACCGACACCGCCGCACAGCTCGAGGCGCAGAAGTCGGCGTTCGAGCGGCTCGGTGCGATGCAGGACGGCATGGATGGCTTCGTCGATGATGCCGGAAACCCGATCGACGACATCGTGACCGACGAGGCGATGAAGAACGTCCAGGAGATGGTTGGCAAGTTCGATGTCGACCTCATGAAGAAGTACCTCGGGCCCTCGGTGTGGTGGATCACGCCAGCCGACAAGGGCTTCTCGTTCCGCGCCCGCCTGCTGATGCCCTGATGCGGTCGGGAGGGCGGCGTTGCGCCCCGTTGACGTGTCCCCGTCTCGCGTGACCGATCAGGTCCGCGAGAGGAACGCGTGCATCGCCTCGCGCGAGGCCGTGCCCTCAACACCCACGTTCGCGTGGTCGATCCCGGGCTCTATGAATGCATCGTGCGGCGCTGCCGCTCGGTGAACATCGTCGGGCGTGGTGACGGCATCCAGGCCGCCACCGAGCGCAAGCACCGGGCATCGCACACGCCCCAGCGTGCGATGCAGCGGCTCCTCGCCGCGGGCCAGCCACCAGGCGGCCGCGGCAGCGAAGGGTCCCGCAGGCAGCCCGCGTACGCGCAGTCGATTGGCCATCGGAACGATCAACGAGTCGTAGGGGGCCATGAGCACGAGGCGTCTGGCGGGCGTGCCGCGCTCGGCTAGGAGTGCCGCTAGTCGCGCTGCGACCATCGCACCCATCGAGTGGCCGACGAGCGTGAGCCCGCCTTCGATGGCAGTGGTCGAAGCGGTGCCGTTGAGTGCCTCCGCGATCACCTGGTCGAGATCGAGGTGATCGCTGTGGCCGATGCTGGTGGTGCCCGGCGCCTCGCCGTGGCCACGAAGGTCCGGCACCACGATCGAGGCCGCGTGCTCTAGGAGCCAGGGCGCTCGGCGCAAGGAATCCCAACGCGAACGGCCCCAGCCATGGATGAGAAGCATGGCGCCCGCGCCTTGCCCCTCGACGAGCCACCAAGGCAGGACGATCGAACGTGCCGAGGGCGGCGTGGCGTGCGTGGCCGGGTCGTGGCCGGTCGCCTGCAGCACGGTGCTGCCTTCGTGCCACGTGCGCACGCCCGGGACCTCCGCCGGGCTCGTTGGGCTGCCATGAGCAAGCGCCCACGCGTAGGTCGCGCGGCGCGGCCGCTTGGCCTCACGCGCGATCGCCACGGTGTAGGTGGTCGTGATGGCTCCGGCGGCGACCGCAGTGAGCGGGATCAGCGGAATCATGACCGGCATGCCGCGACGATGCGGTCGCGCATGGACGAGGCGTCGGCCGCCGCGCGTTCGCACCAGGCCGACCAGGTCGACTGTCCATCTGCGCCATGGAGCGGCAGATTGGCACGCACGTTCCAGATCGCGCCGTGCACGGCGAGTGCGGCGAACTCGCCAGCGATCGCGAGGTCGCTGCGGATGATCGTGCTGGTCCGGCCCGGCATGCGATCAAGCATGGCCAGCACCGCCAGGCCAAGGTCACCGATTGCTGCCGGTGCGCTTGTGGCCGCATCGACGGCCGGCAACCAGCGGGGGTCGACGAGCCGTTCGGCCGGCGTGAGCGACCACAGCGCGTTGAGCTCGGCGTAGGCCGCGGCATCGAGGTCCGCCAGCGCGAGGGCTTCGGTGCGCGCGTGGTCGAGGTGCACGAGCATGGCAGCGTTGTCATGCTCCCACTGTGCGAACTTCGCCTTGCCCAGCGTGTAGTGCAGGACCATCGAGCCGAGCGCGGCACCATGGGCGAGCGCCACGGCGGATGCCGCGCCACCACCCGGGACTGGTTGCTTGGCGGCGAGGTCGTGCAGATAGCCGCCGAGCGTGAGCTGGGCCAAGGGCGCGCGCGCTGTCGTCACGAGCGCACCTCGGCGCCCACGCCCGAATGCAAGGCGGCGATCACGCGGGCCACCTGAGGATCGGCATCTTCGCGGCGGAGCGTGCCTGCAGCGCTGCGGAAGGTCAGCCGCATGGTCACGCTCTTGCGGCCCTCGCCGACTTGCTTGCCGCGGTAGGTGCCGACGAAGGCGACCGACTCGAAGTGTTCGAGCGCAAGATCGCGCACGAGGCCCTCGATCGATGCCCACGCCACGCCGTCGGCGACGATCGCGCTGACGTCGCGATCGATCGAGGGAAAACTCGGCAGGGCGCGCACGGTGGTGTCGGGCGGCCACTGGGTCAGGAGCGGCTTGATGAAGAGCTCCGCGCCGGCGATCGGGCCATCGAGGCCGAAGGCCTTGAGCGCATCGGTCAAGAGCAGGCCGATCGTGCCCACGTCATGGCCGCGTGCACGCACGAGCGCAGCGGGCGAGAGGCCGGCGGCACCCGTGATCGGCACGATGTCGATGGAAGCATGGGTCCCAAGGACCGCGCGCAGCAGCCGCTCGACGCAGCCTCGCATGGTGCGCATGGCAGCATCGGCATCGGGCGTGTCGGTGATCAGGAGCCCGAGCGACGATCGCTCGCGGAGCTCCGTGCCCTGCAGATCGAAGACGTTCGCCACTTCCATCAGGCGGATGGACGGCGTGCCGCGGTCGGCGTTGAGGCGCGCCGTGGCCATCAGGCTCGAAAGGAGCGAGGGCCGAAGGATCGGGTCGCCGGCGCGTTCATCGCTTACGCGCAGCGGCGTGGTGCCGGCATGCGTGAATGGCTGGGCGGCGCGCTCCGAGACCAACGTGTGCGTGACCGTCTCGACGAAGCCCAGGCCCACGAGCGTGCGGCGTGCTTCGCGCATGCCCTCGACGTGCGGTTGCGGGGAAGCGACGCGCACCTGGATCGTGTCGAGCATCGGCACCCGGTCCATGCCGTGCAGGCGTGCGAGTTCCTCGATCAGGTCGATCTCGCGCTCGATGTCCAGGCGCCGGGGCGGGACCGTGCAGGTGATCGTGCCGCCGGCGAGCGAGGGCGCGAAGCCCAGGGTGCGCAGCGTCGAGAGCATCTCTTCGGGCGGGAGCGGATAGCCCAGGACCCGCTGCGCCCGTTCGACGCGCACTTGAACCGAGCGTGGTGCGGGGAGCGATGGCCCGGCCGCCACGCGACCGCCGTCGAGGCGACCTCCGGCGTGTTCCAGGATCAGTGCGACGAGTCGGTCGGCCGCTGCATCGACGTCGGCCGGTGCGACGCCGCGTTCGAAGCGGTAGGAGCTGTCGCTGGCGACCTTGAGCCCGCGGCTCGAGGAGCGCACGGACTTTTGCGCGAAGGTCGCGGCCTCGATGAGCACATCCGTCGTGCGGTCGCTGACGGCGCTCGGTGCGCCACCCTTGACCCCCGCGATGGCGGCGGGCACGGACGCATCGGCGATCACCAGATCGCCCGCGCGCAGGGCGAGCGGCTTGGCGCCTTCGCCGATGGGCACCAGCGATTCGCCGTCCTTGGCCGGGCGCACATGGATGGCTGGGCCGGCGAGCCGCGCCAGGTCGAAGACATGCGTGGGCTGCCCGTACTCGAAGAGCACGTAGTTGGTGGCATCAACGAGGATGTTGCGGGGAATCTGGCCGATCGCGCGCAGGCGCTGCTGCATCCACTCGGGGCTCGGTCGCACGCTGACGCCGCGGATCACGCGGGCGGTGTAGAGCGGGCATGCCTCGTGGTCGTGGTTGGTGACCGGCACGGGGCCTGCGCCGTCGAGAACGCGTGCGAAGCTCGGCTCCTTCACGGCTCGCCCGGTCATGGCGGCAAGTTCGCGCGCCAGGTTCAGGTGGCTCAGGCAATCGCCGCGGTTGCTCGTGAGTTCGACCTCGAGCACGACGTCGCCATCGTCGGTTGATTCGCGGTGCTCCACGGGGAAGCCGACCCGCGTGAACGCGTCGGCGGCCTCGTCGGGGGTCACCGGTCGGTCGAGGTAATCGTTGAGCCAGCGGACGCTCGTGCGCATGGGGTGCCAAGGTAGCGCAAGGGTCGGATGGCGGCGGGAGCGCGGGCGCCGTGCTACCTTCCCGCACATGCCCGACATTCGTCGAACGGCCGTGCTGCTTCTGGCGACCATGCTCGGGGCGTGCGCATCGAGCGACCAGGCCAAGGACCAGTCTGAGCCCACGATCGACATCACCGTCCTGGTCGATGACGGCGTGAAGGGCGACGATCGCGCGCAGTTCCAGCCGGCCCGCTACACGCTCTTCCCCGATGGTTCGCTGCATGGCCAAGCCGGCGGTGGACTGACCATCCGAGACCGCCCGCCGCGCGTGCGCGTGCTCACCCCCACGCAGGTCCAGCCGATCTGGGATCGCTTCGAAGCCGTGATGGATGCGCAGCCGCCGTTCCCGCCCGGTGCGCCGGGCAGCGACATGCCGTGGATCACCGCCGTGCGCCCGACCCCGGGTGACGTGACGATCATCGTCTGGATGACGCACGATCAGCGCGGCACGTGGTCGGTCACGCGACTTGACGCCGCGGCGCGCCAGCAGCCCAACGAGGTCGCTTCGCTCGTGCGCACGCTGGCGTCGGCCTGCTGGATGGATGACTTGCCAGCCGATCGTGACCTGCCGATGCGCTACGACTTCGGTGCGGATCCATACGCCACCATGCGCGGGAACGCCGCGCTGTCGGCGCCATGATGCCCGGCGCGCTCGACCAGGTTCCCGCGGGGCAGGCATGCTTGGGCCCCGAGTCGCAGCGATGGCCAGCCGTGCTCGCGCCGGTGATCGCGGGGGCGATCGCCTTGGCGACCGCCTCGTGCGCCACAGCGCCGGGTGTGCCGCCGCCGCGCGGCGTCGACGGGTGCGAGGCCTCGATCGACTTCTGGTGGGCGGATCCTCCGAAGGCAAGGTTCGAATACGTGCGACTGGATCGTGGCGAGCTCGGCTGGGGCGGCGGGATCGATGCGTTCGATCGCCGCACGAGCTGGGGAATGCCCCTGGGCGCTGAGGACTGTGCGCGCGTGGCCGCCGAACTGGCCGCGATCGACTGGGCTGCAGTGGCCGCGCGTCAGGAGTCCGTGACCGAGGATCGCGCGTACGTCGTGATCGTGACGGGGCGGCCCGATGAGCATCGCGTGCGCGTGCAGGCTGACGACGCGGCGATCGCGGGCTTGCGGTCGTCGCTGATGGCGATCGCGGCGCGGCGGCTCGACGGGACGCTCGATGAGTTGCCCAAGGCCGGGCAGCGGTTCGATCAAACCCGCGATTGAGCGACTGGCCTGGGCTGTCAAGGGTGCACGCAACGATTTCCGTGCAGATCGTGCTTGGCTTCGTGTCCACAATCTGAACGAACTTCGTGCGGCTTTCTTGAAGCGGTCGAGGAGGGGACTACCGTGGCAATGCAACGCGTGTTGCACATGAAGGAGCGTGCCCATGGAGCAGTCCATTCGGTGGCACGCGGTGGCCGGGGCGTATGAGCATCACCGCGACCGTCTCGTCAGCAGCCTGTCCAGGCTGTACCCGCAGCCCGTGGTCGAGGATGTCGTGCAGGACCTCTTCCTGAAGCTGGCCCGCATCGGGTTCGGGGATCCTGCACAGCTCACGGATCGCTACCTCTGGCGTGCGGCCAACCGTGCGGTCCGGCGCCGAATCAGGGTCGAGGAGCGCCGGTTGGTCCGGCTTGAGGCCCACGCATCGACCGCGCGGTCGCTCCACGATGCCATCGAGCCTGATCACGCCTGCCTGTTGGAGTCTGACCTGCAGCGCGAGTCACTCGCACAGGCCCTCGGCGCAGTCGATCCCCGTGAGCTCGAGGTCTTCCGCATGCTCATCTGCCAGGGCATGACCTATCGCGAGGCTGCCTGCGCACTGGGTGCCTCCGAGCACGAGGTCACGAACCTACGGGTCCGTGGCTTGCGTCGCGTGCGGGAGCGCGTGGCTGCGGCGGCCGGCTAGAAGCGACAGTGGTGGTGATGGCGTGGCTGCGACGGGGCGAGCCCTGTCTGCGCTGCGTTGCCAAGGGCGCCTTGGCCGGAAGGTCCGCCCTAGACTCATTCCTCCATGACGGACCCGATCGTCGGCATCGACCTGGGCACCACGAACTCGCTCGTGGCGTTTGCCGATGCGCGCGGCCCTCGTGTGCTCGGGCCCGGTCGGGGTCTCGTGCCCAGCGTGATCCGGGTCGATGCATCCGGCGTGGTGGTCGGTGAACGCGCCAAGGCCGAACGGGCCCAGCACGCGCACACCACCGCAGCGAGCGTGAAGCGACTCATCGGCCGCTCCGCGGTCGAGGTTCGCGATGCCGGTGCGCCTCAAGGACTGAACGTGGTCGATGGTCCACGTGGGCTGGCGGCGGTCAGGCTCGCGGAGAGGACGCTGCTCCCGCGAGAGCTCTCGGCGCATGTGCTTCGCGAACTGGCGCGGGTGGCCTCGGCGGAGCTCGGGGTTGCCGTTCGACGCGCGGTGATCACGGTGCCGGCCTACTTCGACGACGGTCAGCGCCAGGCCACGCGCGATGCAGCCAGGCTCGCGGGCCTGGATGCCGTTCGCATCGTGAACGAGCCGACGGCAGCGGCGCTGGCGTACGGCATCGGGCGCGGGCATCGTGCTGCGGAGACCGTCGCGGTCTTCGATCTTGGCGGAGGAACGTTCGACCTGAGCATCCTGTCCGTGATCCCGGGCGAGGGCACGAGCCTGAACGGCGAGTTCCTTCAGGTGCTCGCGACCGCGGGTGACACGGCGCTCGGCGGCGATGATCTGGATGCAGCCATCGTGCAGGAGGCCCTGCCGCGCTACGAGGCGTGGCTGGGTGCACCAGCAACGCCGCACGGACTGGAGCTGCTTCGCGCCGCGGCGGAGCGGACGAAGTGCACACTCTCGATGGCCGAGCGCGCGGTCGAGCGAATCGATCATGCGCATGGTGCATGGGATCTGGTGCTGGATCGGCAGTTGCTTGCATCGCTGGCCGCGCCGCTCCTGGATCGCATGGCGGCCTGCTGCCGGCGCGCGCTGGCCGATGCCGGGTCGCCGACGATCGATCGCGTCGTGCTCGTCGGTGGCAGCACGCGCGTGCCGGCGGTTCGGGAACTCGCGGGGCGCATCTTCGGTGTCGAGCCGTACACGGCGCTCGATCCTGACGTGGTGGTGGCGCTGGGTGCGGCGCTGCAGGCCCAGGTGCTGGCCGGTGGCCGCACGGATCTCTTGCTCATGGATGTGGTGCCGCTTTCGCTGGGCATCGAGACGGCCGGCGGTGCGGTCGCCAAGATGATCGTGCGCAACAGCGCCATGCCTGCGCGCGCGACCGAGATGTTCTCGACCGGCGTCGATGGTCAGACGGCGGTGAAGCTGCACGTGGTGCAGGGCGAGCGCGAACTGGTCAAGGATTGCCGCAGCCTGGCCACGTTCGAGCTGCGGGGGCTTCCGCCGATGCCGGCTGGGATCCCGCAGCTGCAAGTCGACTTCATGGTCGATGCGAACGGGGTGCTCGCCGTGCATGCCGTCGAGCGCCGCAGCGGCCGGCGCGCGCAGGTGCAGGTGGTGCCAGCCTACGGACTCACCGCCGAGGAGGTCGATCGCATGGAAGCCGACTCGCTGGAGCATGCCCGCGAGGACATGCACGCGCACCGCGTGATCGACTTGGTGGTGAACGCACGGCTCGACATCACCTGGATCCAGGACGCCCGCTCGCGTGCGGGTGCGCTGCTCGATGGCGCATACCTCGAAGAGCTCGAAGGTCACCTCACGCGGCTCAAGGGCTTCATCGCGCTTGCCGAGCGCTCGCCAGCGCAGGTCGATGCGGATGCGTTCCACCAGGCGAAGGACGCGCTCGACCGCGCGAGCATGCGCCTGCACGAGGCCGCGATCGTGCAGAGCCTGCAATCGATGGATCGCGGCGCGAAGGGAGCGGTTCAGCCATGAAGGTGGCGGTGATCCTGCCGGCAGCGGGCAAGAGCGTTCGGTTCGGGCTCGGTGACAAGCTTGGCCAGGACCTTGGTGGCCGGCCGGTGCTCCTGCGCAGTGTCGAGGCGTTCGCCAAGCGCGACGATGTCGCGGCGGTCATCGTGGCAGCTCCAACCGACGGGGTTGAGGAGTTCCGCGATCGCTACGGCGTGCAGCTGGCCTTCCATGGCGTGAAGATCGTGGCGGGGGGTCGCGAGCGTTGGGAGAG
>CAIYOC010000070.1 GCA_903927725.1 uncultured bacterium
CCTCGATGCTCGGGGCCCAGGAGATCAGGCAGCCCATGTTGCTGCGGGCCCAGGTCACCTCGGCAGAAGATGGCCCGATGGCACCTGAACTCCCGTTCGCCATCGGTCCACCCCCAAGGTTGGGCCAGTCGGCCAGGGCGATCGGGCAAAGGAGGGCAACGGTGATGGCGCTGAAGATGGTTCGCAGGATTGGCATGGGGCGTCAGGGGATTGACTCGGCCTTGGTCGATGCGGCGTAAAGGTAGCCCGGGTAGGCGGTGAGTCAAAGAGCCCTTTGTCCTTGGATCAGGCATCACGCCGTACTTCACGCCGCATCGACGGGTCGACGCTTCGCTTCCACGCGTGCAGCAGAATGGGTCCGGATCGACCGGGCGGGGTAGGTGCGCCTTGCGGCTCCGCGCCGGCGAGAGGCCAACAGAAACCATGCAGATTCGTCATCAGTTGACGAATTTGCATGGTGGCCTTCGGCTGCTGCAGGATCCGGAGCCGGTCCTCGCGCCTCTTCGGGGCCTCGTCGTGATCGACGAAGTGCAGCGCCTGCCGGCCTTGTTCCGACCGCTCCCGGTGTCGCAGCTCCACGCGCTTTCGGATGCGCTGCAGCGGTCACGCACATCGTGACGTTCGGATCCGCATCTCGACTGCTGCGAGCGGGTGCCGGTTGTGGGGCCTGCGTTCGTGCCAACTTGCCTTGGGCGCAAGGACCGCCCTAAGGCCACACCTGGATCCAGTCCCGGCTCATGTCCACCACGACCCAACCGCGCGCAGGCGCTTCGTCGAGCGCCCGCGCCAAGTGTCCCACCGAGGACTCGCGGTCATAGGCCCACTCGCGCTCGGCGTCGGTGTGGCGGATGATCACCCCCATGCGAGGGCCGTCTCCAGCCGTGGTCCACGCGAGCATCTCGAAGTCACCGTCGGAGTTCCCGAACGCCATGCGCGGGCGTGCGCCGATCCGGGACTCGATCGACACGGGCTTGCCGGCACCGTCGTCGACGAATTCGATTTCGCCCGTCTTCACCACGACCGGCACGCCGTCGCGCACCTCGAGGCGGAGCCTCGCCGTGCTGCCGATCACCTGGTCGCCCGGGATGCCGTAGAGCTCCTCGGCGAACGCCCGCACGAAGTCAACGCCACCTCCCGACACGACGAAGGTGCGGTACCCGTGCGCGCGAAGGTACGCCAGCATCTCCAGCATCGGCCGGTAGGCCATGTCGAGATAGCGACGGCCGGTCCCCGGATGCCGGGACGTCGCCAGCCACGCGCGCACGGTCTGGCGAAACTCGTCGGAGGTCATGCCGCCGTGGGTCGCTCCCACCAGCGCCGCAATGCCCGGCTCGCCCTGCGCCGCCACCGCACGCATGTCTCCGCGCAGGACCGACGCGAATGGCTCGGTGGATGCCCACTGCGGGTGCGCACCCTCCAGGGCCCGCACGCGGTCGACGATGAACGCCAGCTGAACGTAGTTGGGCTGCTCGGCCCAAAGGGTGCCGTCGTTGTCGAAGACCGCGATGCGATCGCGCTCGGGAACGAAGTCCGGGCTCGACGGATCCGTGGTGCGTGCGACGAAGGCCTCGATGGCCGAGCGGGTTGCCCCGGCCTGCCACGATGGAAGGAACGAGTCCTCCGCGCGCTTGGACTCGCCGCATCCGCCACCCGTTGCGATGATCGCCGCCGAAGCCAGCGTCGCCACGACGAACGGCACGATGGCCGCGCGTCGGCGCACCGACGTCTTCGACCTCACTGCCCCTGCGGGCGGCTGACGGCTTCCATCACGCGCTCAAGGTTGAAGCTGCCGGGCTTCTGTCGCGGCGGGAACTCGCGGAAGCTCTGCAGCCACCGGCTGACGTATGCGCCCGCCGGCGCAATCATGAACATGCGGTCGAGGTACCAGCGCTGGTATCCCATCGCGTTTTCCTCGCGAGCGCGCTCGAAGGGATCCATGCGCAGGTTGGTCAGCAGCGGGGCACGCAGCTGCACGAAGGGCTTCTGCCACACCTCAAGGCCCTCGGCTTCCTGCAGGAGGAAGGTCGCCTTCCAGTTGCCGTAGCGCAGCGCAGCCACGCTGCCGTCGTCGGTCCAGTAGATGAACTCCTGCCGCGGCCAAGGCTGCTCGCCCTTCAGCGCCGGGATCAGGTTGTAGCCGTCGAGGTGCACCTTGTAGGTGCTCTGGCCAACGGGCTGGCCCTTGCGCAGGTCGTCGACGACCGTGCCGTTGCCCGCCGCGGCCAGCAGCGTGGGCAGCATGTCCTCGTGCGCGGCGATGTCGTTGACCACTGATCCGGGCTTGATGGTGCCTGGCCACCGGATCATGCACGGCACGCGGTATCCACCTTCCCACTGCGTGTTCTTCTCGCCCTTGAACATCGTGGTGCCGCCGTCGGGCCACGTGAAGGTCTCGGCGCCGTTGTCGGTCGAGTACATGATGATGGTGTTCTCGAGCTGGCCGAGCGCTTCGAGCTTCGCCAGCAGCACGCCGATCTGACGGTCGTGCTCGACCATGCCATCGGCATAGATGCCGAGTCCGGTCCTGCCATCGACCCCCTGGGGGAGGTGGGTGAAGATGTGCATCTTGGTCGAGTTCCACCAGAGGAAGAAGGGCTTGTCGTCCTTCGTCGCGCGCTCCATGAAGTCCATCGCCTTCGCGTTGACTTCCTCGTCGATCGTCTCCATGCGCTTGCGCGTCAGCGGTCCAGTGTCCGTGATGCGGCCATCGCCGAAGCTGTGAATGACCCCGCGTGGCCCGAATCGTGCCTTGAACGCTGGATCCTTGGGATAGTCGGGGTTCTCGGGTTCCTCCTCGGCATTGAGGTGATAGAGGTTGCCGAAGAACTCATCGAAGCCGTGCGCGGTCGGCAGCATGTCATCTCGGTCGCCAAGATGGTTCTTTCCGAACTGCCCCGTTGCATAGCCCTGCGCCTTGAGCAGCGTGGCGAGCGTCGGGTCTTCCTTGCGCATGCCCTCGGGGGCGCCGGGAAGACCTACCTTCGTCAGGCCCGTCCGGATCGGGGACTGACCGGTGATGAACGCCGCACGGCCGGCGGTGCAGCTCTGCTGGCCGTACCAATCGGTGAAGACAGCGCCTTCACGCCCGATGCGGTCGATGTTGGGCGTTCGGTAGCCCATCATGCCGAGGTTGTAGGCACTGATGTTGAACTGCCCGATGTCGTCACCCCAGATGACGAGGATGTTGGGCTTGCGCGCGGGCTTCTGCCGCGAGTCGGCCTCGGCGCAGGCCGGGGTGATCGCGGGGAAGAGCACGGCGATCACGATGGCGACGACGGCGCACGCCAGGCGGCTCATGGTGATCGGTCCGGAGCAGGGGATCGAGGGCTTGGGTTGGGTCATTGGTTTCCCTGGGTAAAGAATCGGAGAGCACCCCAAGACTACCTGCCCAGTCTTGCTGTAGGGCAAAGCTCAACCCCCCGCGTGGCACAGTTCAGACCATGTTCACGCAGCCCGCGCGCGACGCCGCTTCGCTTCGATGCGCGCTCGCGGCGGCAGCTTGATCTCGGAAGCCAAGCCGACGGCCGCCAGCAAGCGGATGAACCAGTAGGTCACGTCGAGTTCACGCCGTGACAGTCCGTGACGCGCCGATGCGGGAAACGCATGGTGCGTGTTGTGCCAGCCCTCGCCCATCGCGAGCACGCCCATGACGGCATTGTTGCGGCTCTCGTCGTGGCTCTCGAACGGTCTGCTGCCCCACAGATGGCAGACCGAGTTCACGCTCCACGTCACGTGGTGCACGAAGAACACGCGCAGCAGCCCGCCCCAGATCCACGCCATGAGCGCGCCCATCCACGTCCCCGTGACGGCGAAGCCGATTGCGGCAGGGATGAGTTGACCGAGGATCGCCCACAGTCCGAACCAGCGGCTGACTCGCGGCACGACGCGGTCCGCAAGCAGGTCGGGCACGTACTTGACCATGACCTCGCGCGGCAGCGTCTTGGCGAAGAACCAGCCGAAGTGCGAATGCACCATGCCGCGCAGCGAGCCCCAAAGTCCCGCGCCGAACGCATGGGGCGAGTGCGGGTCGTCTGGGCGATCAGTGTGCTGATGGTGCCGCCTGTGCGTGGCGACCCAGTTGAGGATCGAGCCCTGGACCGCCATGGAGCCGATGACACCAAGCACCACCGACACTACAGGTGCGGCCTTGTAGGACTTGTGTGTGAAAAGCCTGTGGTAACCCGCTGTGATGGCGAGTGTGGTGAGCAGGTATCCACCGAAGAAGAGTGCCAGATTGAGCCAGCTGAAGGGCGTCTGCCACGCCAGGATGATGGCGGCGATCAAGCCAAGGAAGGGCAGCACGATGGCGATCAGGCTTCCTGCCTGGGCGGCGAAGCTCGGTCGTTGCATCGGTTCATCGGGAAGCGGTGGCGCCTCAAGGGCGAGCGCGAGCACGACCGGGTCGGGAGTCCCCAAACTCGTGTGGGTTTGACGGGGTTGTGCGTGCGTGGTCATGGGTTCCTTCGGGCTTCGGTGCATGCTGGACGACCGATCCCTGCGGGACATGACGTCGGTGCCGCCGGTGGCGTGGCGCGGCACCATGCTGATCCTAGGTGTCGTGGTGATGGGGCGTTGACCCTCCTTGTACGTTGGCAAAAGTTGATGGTTCGGGGGCAGGGGTGGCGAACGTGTGGATTCGGCGGTCCAATGCGTGCATGAAGCGCGTGGTCATCGTGTTCCTGCTGCCATGCCTGCTGTGGGCATGCTCGCCGGCTCGTCGGATGGATGTCGTGGAATTGAGCGTGTCGACAGCTCAATCCGCCATGACCGATGGCGCCTGTTCCTCGCGCAGCCTGACGCAGGCCTACCTCGACCGCATCGCAAGCCTGGATGACGCCGGGCCCACCCTCAATGCCGTCATCGAGGTGAATCCGCGCGCACTTGAAGACGCCGCGGCCCTCGATCGCGAGCGCGCGGCGGGGCATGTTCGCGGCCCGCTGCATGGGATTCCTGTGCTGCTCAAGGACAACATCGATGCGGTAGGTCTGGTGAACTCCGCGGGATCGTTCGCGCTCGCCGATCACCGACCGGCTATCGATGCGTTCCTCGTGGCAAGGCTCCGTGATGCCGGTGCCGTGATCCTGGGCAAGACCAACCTGAGCGAGTGGGCGAACTTCCGTTCGACGCGTTCCACGTCAGGGTGGAGTTCAAGGGGCGGCCAGACGAAGAACCCGTACGCGCTCGACCGGAGCCCATGTGGCTCAAGCGCCGGCACCGCTGCCGCGATTGCAGCAAGTTTGGCCACGGTCGGTGTGGGCACCGAGACCGATGGCAGCATCATCTGCCCGGCATCGATGAATGGGCTGGTGGGCCTGAAGCCCACGGTGGGGCTGGTGAGCCGCACCGGGATCATCCCGATCTCGATCTCCCAGGACACCGCCGGCCCGATGGGGCGCACGGTGACTGATGTGGCCATCATGCTGAACGTGATCGCGGCAGCCGATCCTGCCGATCCTGCCGATCCTGCCGGCGCGGCGTCCAAGGATCGTCGCTCCATCGACTACACCGCGTCGCTGCGCGCAACGGCGCTGGCCGGGAAGCGGTTCGGCGTGCTGCGCCAGGCGATGGGGTACCACCCGGGCGTGGATGACCTGATGACGCAAGCCATCGATGCGATGCGGGCGCAAGGTGCCGAGGTGATCGGCATCCAAGTACCCACGTACAACGCGTGGAATGATCACGAGATGACGGTGCTCCTGTACGAGTTCAAGGATGGCCTGAATCGGTACCTGCAGCGGGCCGGTGCTCGCGTGGCATCCCTTGAAGCGCTCATCGCTTGGAACCGCGAGCATGCCGATGAGGTGATGCCGCACTTCGGCCAGGAGCTGTTGGAGCTGGCGCAGTCCACCGGGCCATTGACCGATGCCGCGTACTTCCAGGCGCGTGATGAAGCGAAGCGGCTTGCAGGGCAGGACGGCCTGCTCGCCGCGCTCGAGACCAATCGTCTCGATGCCGTGATAGCGCCGAGCACATCACCGGCGTGGAAGACCGATCCGATCCTCGGGGATCACTTCGTGGGTGCGGGCTATGCCATGGCAGCGGTTGCCGGAACACCCAGCGTGACCGTGCCGATGGGCGATGTGTCGGGTTTGCCTGTGGGCCTCACCTGGATGGCACGCGCCTACACGGAAGCCGATCTCATTGGCTTTGCCTATGCCTTCGAGCAGGCGACGGCCAAGCGACGTGCGCCGAGGTACCTCGCGCCCTGACGCTCAGCTGCCTCGCCGCCATCTCGTGACGTGGCGTTCGCGTGGCTCGCCGCATCACCTTGCGCTCGGGCTTTCCGCCTTGCCAGGGTGGTTGCATGGCAGTCGTCGATAGCATCCCGGCATGGCCGAGTACGACGCAATCGCCGACGAGTACGCCGCGTCGAAGCTCCTTCCCTGGCGGACACAGGTTGAGCAGCCCACCCTCTTCGGCCTGCTGGGCGACGTTCGCGGGAAGTCGGTCCTGGACCTTGCTTGCGGTGATGGCATCTATGCACGGATGCTGGCCGACCGGGGCGCATCGCGCATGCATGGCGTGGACCTCTCGTCGGGGATGATCGATCTCGCCCGGCGATCAGAGGCCGCTCGGCCGCGCGGCATTACGTATTCGGTCTCCGACGCCGCTGATGTACGGGGCCTTGGCGGATTCGATCTCGTGATGGCCGCCTACCTCTTCAACTATGCACAGGACCGAGCGCAGCTCCGGCGCATGGCCGAGTCGGCGTATCGCAACCTCGTGCCGGGCGGTCGGCTGTGTGGCGTGAATGACAACCCGCGCACGTCACCCGGCCGCTATCGCTACTACCCGGAGTTCAGCTTCATCCGGTACATCGAGAAGCCCCAGCGCGAAGGATCGACGATCACGTGGGCGATCCAGCCTGACACCGGCGAGCCGTGCATCTTCGACAACTTCTGGATCCCGCCGGGGACCTACGAGGCCGTCTTCGCGGAGGTCGGTTTCAAGGAGTTCCGCTTCGTCAATGCGCACGTCGCGCCCGGCGCCGACCCAACGCCCTTCAGCGACTTCCTGGCGGACTGCCCAATCTGTGGCATTTCAGCCATGCGGCCGCTGGGATCCTGAGCCGCGGGACAGGCCGCGAGGCACGCTGCACGAAGGGGCCGGGCCCGCGGCGTCCAAAGCTCAACGGGGAGCCGCAGGCGGCATGTCCGGTCGCGGCAGCTTCAGCCCGAGCAGGTGATGCGGCAACGTGGTGATCATGTAGAACGCAATGCTGGCGACCGTGAGGCCCTGAAGCGTCGGTCCGCCAAGCAGCCAGCAGAGCGGTACGAAACAGAGCGCCGTCGGCCACATCAGCGGCAGGCTGAGTCGATGAATGCGCAGGATGCGCTGTGCGATGCTCGAGTCGGAACTGGTCGGGGGATCGTGCGCGACAACCACCCATGTGCACGCCAGCCGCCGGGTGTGTCGGAAGGCGTGCACGCCCAGGAAGTAGCACCCCACGGCAAAGAGTGGATCGGCCGTCGCCGCCATCGCAACGACCAGCGCGTGTTCTGCCAAGTCGAGCGCTGCGGCGCGGCGGTGGCCGACTCGGATGCGCGCGATGGCGCCTGCTAGGGCAAGGCCTCCGCCCACGGCAACGCCCATCACGGCGAACCGCCGCAGTGAGTCGATTTCGGGCTGCCAGGCCGTCGACGCCCACGGCGACAGGGCCTGGCCGATCTGTTCGAACGGAGCCCATGCTTGGGCCGGATGCATGGCAAATGCGGTGGCCAAGAGCAGCATGCCGCGTCCGAGCGCAAGACCCCAGCGGGCGACCGGGCCGTCGTCATCCGCCTGGAGTGATGTCGCATCCGCCATGCCGAAGTGGAACATCGTGAGCGCCAGGAACAGCAGCGCCGCGGCACTCGGTTGCAGCGCGATCAAGGCGAGGCTCATCGCCATGAGCACCAGGTAGCCCGTGAAACCGGCGAGACGTGATGCGAGTCCGAGGCGCTTCGACAGGCTGCTCGCCACGGCCCAATCTGCTGCGCCATGCGGCATCCCGAACAGGACAAGGGCGATCGCGAACGGCCAGGGTGCAGCAAGCGCAGTGCTCGCGGGCGCGAAGATGCCGAGCGTGGCGGCCGACGCGAGCACGGCCCACGGGAACAAGCGAGGACCAAAAAGAACGCTCCCCGGAACCACCACCGGCCGAGTCACCCGAATGGGGGTCTCGTGCGCGATGGTGGATGCCGGGGAAGCGTTCACGTCAGTGAACGTCCAGGTTCAGGAGTTCGCTCCGTGGCCCTTCGCGTCCTCGAGGCCCTTCACGCCCTGGTAGCAGACCAGGCCGAAGAAGACCTTGTTGATCACGTCAGCCACGTTGTAGCAGACTTCGCGCCAGCTCTCGCCATTCTCGCCGCCGAGGGCCATCAGGAAGCCAACGGGGTAGATGGTCCAGCCCACGAGCACGAAGAGACGGAGCTTCGTCAGGCTCTCCTGGATGCTCTGCGGCGCGGTCCGCATGGCATCGGTCGCCTTGGTGTAGAGGACGTACACGATGTAGAGCCACGCGGCGCAGCTCACGATGTACCAAGTCCACCACTGGCTGCCGCCCGTGGGGCTTTCCTCGGCGACCCATGCGGTCACGAGCATCACGAGCGATGCAGCGACGAGGGTGCGGAAGAGTCCGGTGCCCTTCTTGCCCAGGTTGAGCAGCAGGGGGATCTCAAGGACAAGCAGCGGCACGGTGATCAGCCAGTCGATGTAGCGGTAGGCAGTGGGGAACTGCGTGATCGTCGCGCCGGCGATGCGCTGGCCGTTCGCGTCGAAGAGGCCTGCAACGCCCTCCAGATAGATGCCGCTCATGCGCCAGTAGTGGAAGGCAGCAACGGCGCAGATAATGCCGGCGACCGTCATGACGGACTGGTACTGCTTGGCAACCGTCCCGCGCTGCAGCCAGAAGTAGAACATGCCCGCGCCCATGGCCACGGTGGAAAGCCAGAAGAGGTACATCGTGACCCCTTCCATGGACAGCCCTGCATTCAGGGCACGCATCGTCGTCGACATATCTGCGAGTAGTGTCATGACTGGAAATCTCCTGGAGACAGCTTTGGAAGGGGCCACCATGGACCCAACCCGGTGAGGTCAGACGGGTCAAGGACCCGCCTCGGTGGAGTTAGCGTGCCGTCGGCAACAGGATTCACCAGACTCCAAGATGGCGTAAATGTGCCCCGGGCTCCGGAGATTCATCGATTTGTCGGCGCCAGGGGCTGTTCAATGGCTCACGGAAGTAGCCATGATGCTTGCCGGGCGTGAGCGCCCGGTTGAACCCAGGAACAGTGTTCAGGGTGATGCCGTCAGTGCACGCGTTCGAAGCGGGATCCCGCGAGTCGGAACACGCCGATGCCACCGAACCAGAGCGCCCCATCCCGGTCGCGGGCAATCGTCATCACATCGGGCGTGGTCAGGCCATCCTTCGCGGTGAACTGCTGCAGCTCGTGCCCGTCATAGCGCCACGCTCCGCCGCCGATGGTGCCGATCCAGATGTTCCCGTCGCGATCCTCGCCGAACGAGAAGGCGCGTTGCAGCGACCCGTCGTGATTCACCGCGTTGGATTCGGTCAGCGGTGAGCCCATGCGCAGCAGGGCGTCGCCTTCGCCAACGAGCGGCGCCACGCCGAAGGTCCGGTCGCCATCGACGACCACCACGCCCACGCCGTTGTTGCCGATCCAGACCCGGCCCCGACTGTCCTCGAAGACGCCCCGCACGTGGGGCACGCCTTCGCCCGGACGCAATCCCATGCGCGTGCCGTCGATGACCGTGAACGATGTGCCATCAAAGCCAAGCACGGCGTCGTAGGTCGCGATCCAGATCCGTCCGCCCTTGCCCTTGGCGAAGGCCGTCACCGAGTAGCCGGCGTTGGTCCGCAGCGCCGGGGGAAGCGGCAGCGGCAGGTAGGTGAGCGTTCCTTCGTGAAGGCGATAGACGCCAGCCTCACGCTCCTGCGCACTGAACCCGTGGGACTCGCTCGACTTGAACCACAGATCGTCGGGTTCAATCGCCCACGGAGCGAGCAGTGCGTGCTCGCCCGTGGCGTGCGGCGTCATCCGCGCGCCATCGAAGCTGCTGATGCCGAACCCGCAGTCGAACCAGATCCTGCCGTCAGCCGACTCCTGGATCGAACGGACTTGGTTGTTGCTGAGTCCGTCGGCTTCGGTGAAGTGCGTGATGCCGGATGCATCGATCCGGCAGACGCCCTCGGCATGGCTGCCGATCCAGCGGTTGCCGTGGCGATCTTCGAAGATCGCGCGCACGCCGCCGTGGTGGAAACCCGGCCGCATGGGCGCGTACGTGAACGGAAGCAGTTCCGGCGCGGCGACGCCGCGTTCCGCAGCCTGCTGCATCGAACAGCCCGCAAGGACCGTGGCGACAAGCAGCGGCGCACGTCCCTTGGTCAGGGTGGTGAGCAAGGCCATGTGCTGGCAATCTACGGCGTGCAGCCTCCGCCACCCGCCCCGGTATGCATGCATCTGCATAGGATTTCATCATGCACCCCATCGAGGCAGCCATCGCGTCGTATGAGTCTGGTCCGGCGAAGTTGCGCGCGGCGTGCGCCGGGCTCGATCCGGCGAGCCTGAACCGCAGGATTGGCCCGGGCGAGTGGAGCATCATGGAGAACGCGGTCCACCTCCTCGACAGCGATCTCGCCTCCACGCACCGCATGCGCCGCATCGTTGCGGAGGAGTGCCCGCTGCTGGTCGCCTACGACGAGAACGCGTTCATCGCCAAGCTGCCCAGCAGCGAAGCGGATCTGGCCGACGTGCTCGATCTGTTCGAGGCCAATCGGCGGTTCACGGCCCGCTGGCTGCGCTCGCTGCCTGCCGAGGCGTTCGCGCGAGTGGGGGTGCACACGCAGCGCGGCAAGGTCACGCTGCTCGAGATTGCCCAGATCTACGCGAACCACGTCGATCACCATCTGGTCTTCGTGGCGCAGAAGCGGCGAAACCTCGGGATTTCAGCCTGAAGCGCAGAGGGAGCTTCATGGTTCTGCAGCCTCGGCGGCTGACCACCATGCGTGGTAGGGTTTGGTATGCCCGCCGAACCGAGCCGTTTGCCTTGCCCCGTCGGCTCATCGATCGCGCGACCCTCGACCACACGGCCCTCGCGCATCCTGCTGCGCTATTGCGTACCGATCCTCGCCATCCATCTGCTCGCGCTCCTTGCCTTCGTGCCGGCGCTCTGGTCGTGGACTGGCCTGGTGCTTTGCGTCGTGGGCATCCATGTCTTCGGCCAGACGATCACCATGGGCTACCACCGGTTGCTCGCGCACCGGAGCTTCGCCACGCCTCGGTGGTTCGAGCACCTGCTCGTCGTGGGCGCGATGTGCTGCCTCGAGGATTCGCCCGCACGCTGGATCGCCACGCACCGCATGCATCATGCTCATGCTGATGAGGAGGACGATCCGCACTCGCCGCTCGTCACGCTGCTGTGGGGGCACCTGGGCTGGCTCTTCATCCGCAACCAGGCCATCCACCAGTCGGGCAACTACCACCGCTACGCGCGCGACATCCTGGGCGATCCCTTCTACATGTGGATCGAGAAGCACCCGCTGAGCCCGTTCTGGATCTACCTCGCGCAGTGTGCGATCTACGCCGGGGCCAGTTTCGCGGCGGCCTTGCTCTGGGCCGATGTCGCCGGCGCCGCGCTCTTTGCCGCCAGCGTGGTCGTGTGGGGCGTCTTGCTGCGCACCGTGCTCGTGTGGCACATCACCTGGAGCGTGAACAGCCTCACGCACCTCTTCGGGTACCGCAATCACGAGACCGGCGAGCACAGCCAGAACAACTGGATCGTCGCGTTCGTCGCGGCGGGCGAGGGGTGGCACAACAACCACCACGCCGATCCCGCGTGCTGCTCGGTGCAGCACCGCTGGTGGGAGTTCGACCTGACCTACTGGGAGATCCGCGCGCTCTCGCTCATCGGCCTGACCAGCGCCATCATGCCGCGGCGGAGCGTGCGCACAGCCGAGGCGTTGGCGCTGCGGGGCGAACGATCGCCGCATCCGTGAGCGCTGGGCGCCGTCGAAGCCGTCAGCTCGTGGCGATGTGACGCGCTCGCGCGTGTGCAAAGCCCAAGATCGCCGCGTCAATCGCGATCCCGACTGCGGTCACTCGCCGAGTGCCTCGGCGACGGCTCGCTGGAACACGGCTTCCTCGGGCTGGATGCCGGTCCACTGCTCGAAGATCTGCATCGCGAGCTGCACGAGCATCTCCACCCCGTCCACCACCGGGCAACCGCGCTCGCGCGCGGCATGCAGGAAGGGCGTGATCCGTGGGTTCGTGATCACGTCGACCGCCAGGCAGCCCGTGGCAACCGTTCCCCAGTCCACCGGCACGGGCTCGAGCTCGGGCGCGCACCCGAGGTGCGTGGCGTTCATGAGCACCGTGGTGCCCTTCGGCAAGCGCACGGGTGATTCCCATGGCTGCCACTCGCAGGGCACGCCTGACGCCTTGCGCACGCGCTCGGCCACCTCGCGGCCCTGTTCCTCGCGCCGGGTCACCAGCGTCAGGTGCGCGGCGCCTGCCCACGCGATCTCGATGGCCATGGCGCGTCCCGCGCCGCCCGCCCCCAGCATCACCACGCGCTGCCCCTTCAGCGGGGCGACCTTGGCGATGGCCTTCACCACGCCCTTGCCGTCGTTGTTGTGACCGATCAGCTGGCCGTCGCGGATGGTGATGTAGTTGGCGGCGCCGATGGCTCGCACGTCATCGTCGAGTTCGTCGAGGTGCGGCATCACCGCCACCTTCCACGGCACCGTGATGCAGATGCCGCGGTAGCCGAGCGGCCGCAGCGCGGCGACCGCGAGGGCCAGGTCGCGCTCGTTCGCGATGTCGTTCTTCCAGAACTGCCAGTGCAGGCCGTGGTGCGCGTACACCGCATCGAACATCCGGTCGATCGGGTTCTCGGCGACCGGGTGGCCAAGCATGCCGGTCATCTGCTTCTGCGGAGGGATCGAGTTCATCGTCGGATCCCCGCGTCCTGCGACACGGTTGCTGCCTCGTGTGGAGTCATGGCGGTGAGTCTAGAACCGGCACTCTGGGCGTGGCCGACCATGGCGGCCCCATGCGGCGCTGCCGGCTCCTGCCGATTCGAAGGATGCGGCGGCGCTGCCGGCTGACCTGACGCGGCAGGGTTGCACGAATGCGCCGCTGCTTGTGCGGTGCTGGCGCGGGATGGCGGGCGAGGATGGTTTCGTCGAAAGCAGCGTGAAGGCTGCCCAGGACTACCTCGCATCCCCGGACCGCACGAAGCACCGCAAGGCCCCCAAGCGCTTCGCTGGCCAGGTGCGCGCCGGTGCTCGAATCCCCTTGAGGATGGCCGCCTACCCGCACTCGCCCCAGGCGCCGATCAGCAACGAGAGATCGGCCCCGCCGATGATCCCATCGCAATCGAGGTCGCCCAAGCCAGAGCCGCCCCAGTTCGAGAGCAGGATGGCAAGATCCTTGCCATCGATGGAACCGTCACCGCCGGACAGGTTGAAGCGGCAGCTCGACATGGGTGTGCTGGCGGGGTTCGATGGATCGCTGCACCCGATGCGTTCATCGCCATCAAGGAAGCCGTCACGATCCCGATCCAGCATGCCGATGCCCGTGCCTGTCGGCATCATGGTGTAGGTCACTGTCGTGCCCGGACCGGCAAGCGTGTCGAGGTCCGCGAGCGTGGTGGTCTGGGCAAGGACATCCGACTGGATGTGCGCCCCGCTGGCCGTGAGCGGCATGTAGGCATAGCTTCGGAAGCCTTCTGGCGACGAGGTGCGTACGAGGACTTCGCCGAGACCCGCATCGGCGAGCGTCATGAACTGCGCCCGGCGCGAGGGCGCGCCCGGTGCAATCCCGCCAAGGGTCACCTGTGCTCCCACCGACGAGTGCGTGCCCTCGTCGAAGGACATCAGGAACGCCGTCACGTCCTTCCGCATGACCTCGCCCGTTGGAGCGTTGAATCCGTCGAACCCGGGATTCTCCAGGAACTCGACAAGCGTCGCGATCGCCCCGTCATGCTCGTAGCCGAAGCCGCGGTTGTTCACCTGGGAGGCCTTCTCAAAGCCCGTCTTCTCGAGGAGGTTCGTCAGGTGTGGAATCTTGACGTTCTGCTGCTGCTGCGCGAACGCGGGGGACAGCACGCTTGGGAAGCTGCCCTTCGCATTCGAGTGGCAGAGCACGCAGTCGGCACCGCCTGCGAGCACGCCGGTGAGGAAGAGGTCGCGCCCCGCCACCGCGTTGCCACCCATGACCGAGGTGCGGAGCGAGCCGTCGAGGTTCCGGTTCGGGTTCGGCATGCGCCAGATGGAGAACAGGTACGCCTCGAGCTGCGCCATCTCCTTTGGCGTGAATTCCTCGGGGTGGGAGAGCAGCGAGCTGGCAGCGTGCCCGAACTCCGCGATGGTCGCGCGGTCCCCGCGCCAGTGGAAGGGCGCGTCGCCTGCGAGCCCAAGGAGGGTCTGGGTGATGAGGGGGCCCTTCATGGGGTGCCATGCATCGCAACCACCACCGCCAAGATTGCAGTCCTGGTCGATCTCACGCAGTGCACCTGATGGATCACCGAGATCCCAAGCCAACTGGTCCATGCGTCCATCGATGTGGCAGCTGCCGCATGACACGATCCCCAGGCCGCTCGAGCGATGCGTGTCGTAGAGGAAGGGCCGACCTGCCTTGAGTGCGGCGGGTGTGGGATCGAAGAAGGACACCCGACCGAGCTCGGCGAGGCTGTCGTCATCGAGCACTGACACGGATCCCGCGAAGCGGTTCAGCACCATCAGTCGCCCATGCGCGTCATCGATGGCGATGCCGGTCGGCCCCTCGCCAGTCGTGCCCACGGCAGTGCGGCTTCCATCCACGAGTGATACAGCGACGACATTGGATGATCCCATGCCAGTGATGTAGGCCGTCGTGCCATCGGCGCTCACCGCCACGCCGCGTGGGTCACCGATACCGAGCAGTCGCTGCGCTTCGGGGACGACGCGCGTCGAGTAGTCGAGGTGCGGATTGAGGTCAAAGCGCTCGACGGTGCCAGCCGCAGGATGGACCACCGCGCCCTCGACGCGCAGGAAGACACCGTTGAGGTTCGGTTCGAAGCGGACGTGGTTGAGCGACTCGGTCCCGACGGCAACGATGCTGCCGGATGGCATCATGGAGATGGCCATCGGCGTGGTCATGAGCCCGCCGCGATAGCTCACGCCGAGCGTGTCGGCATCGATGGCCGCAAGATCGTGTCCGTGAAGGTCCCATGTGATCGCCGAGCTCCAGTTGCCGCCGTTCTCGTCGATCCAGTGCCCATCGGTCGACTTGCGCACAATCTGGCTGACGAGCGGAGGTGCCGGCAGTCCCGCGGCAATGGGTGGTGAGAATCCGCCTGGCACCCCCGGTGCGTTGGGCGGGGGATTCGGCGCATCGGGATAGGGGTTCACCCCGGTCCCCACCAAGGCGGCATCGATGATGGTCGTGTCGTTGCCGCACTCGAAGATCGCCGCATACACCGTTGTGCCATCGGTCGTGAGCGCGCGCGGATCCTCGCCCTCGACCTGGATCGCCAACGGCGGTGCGGTGAGATCCGCTGGGTCGTAGATGGCGATCGTGTTGCGCTGCGACAGCGTGACGAAGGCACGCTGGGGGGTTCCGGCGAACACCACATCACATGGCTCGTCGTCGCAGAGAATCGTCGCGATCACCCTTCTCGACTCGATGTCGATGACGGTGATGGAGTCCGAGACGTGATTCACGACCCATGCTTCGCTGCTGGTGCGGGATCGCACGCTCACTGGTTCGAGGCCAGTGGGAATGCTTGCGACCTGCCGGAGGTACGGCGGGTCGGACAGGACCTCGAGCATCTCAAGCCGCGCATCGACGGTGTTCACGGCAAGCAGCATCCCTGAACCGGATACAAGTTCGATTGGATGGACATGCGGGCTCTCAAAATGCAGGAACTGCTGCGCCATCGCTGGAGTGGCCGCAAGAAGCATCGCACTGATCGGGAGAAGCTTGCAAGACATCGGGATCCTCGTCGAGTGCAGCCCGTGATCATGGGGTGCGGTCGGCACCACCGCCCGTGATCCGAACGACACGCTGGAGCAGGCTGCGAAAGGGTAGCCGGAAGTTCTGGTTTGTCCTGCTGAATCACCTGATTGCCGCGAGCTTTGGGTCCACGACCCGCCAGCAGGCATGATCAACAGATCGGTGTGATCAGCCCTGATCCGCCACGTGGCGCGGGGCGATCATCGAAGGGCTCTCCGCAAGGTACGGTGTCATGGTCGCGCGCGCCTGACCCACGATGCACCCACAGGAGACCTCCCGTGAACACGCCGCAGCCAAGCCAATCCACCTGGGACGCCGTCGACCGGGCGCTCGAGCAGTGGCTGGCGCCGCAGGATGAAGCCCTGCAGGCGACGACGATGTCGGCCGAGCGCGCCGGGCTTCCCCGGATCGCCGTCTCGCCCGCACAGGGCCGTCTGCTGGAGGTCCTCGCTCGCGCGATCGGGGCGCGGCGCATCCTCGAGATCGGCACGCTCGCGGGCTTCAGCACCATCTGGCTCGCGCGCGCCCTGCCGCCTGGCGGGTCACTGGTCACGCTCGAACTCGATCCTGGCCGCGCCCAGCTCGCCCATGAGAACATCGACCGCGCCGGCTGCGGCGAGATGGTGCGGATCGTCGTTGGCCCAGCGGCCGAATCGCTCGAGTCGCTTCGGGCCATGTGCGCGCCACCATTCGATCTCGTCTTCATCGATGCGGATCGGGAGCGATGCCTGGCCTACCTCGAGCACGCGATTGCCCTGTCGAGGCCAGGCACGCTGATCATCGTCGACAACGCCGTCCACCGCGGCCGCGTCATCGAGCAGGGGACCGGCGAGCCAAGCGTCGAGGGCGTGCGCGCCATGATGGACGCCATCCAGCGGCATCCGCGGCTCAAGGCAGCCGGCATCCAGACCGTGGGTGCCAAGGGCTATGACGGCTTGGTGCTTGCACTCGTGGGCGATGCGCCGCGCGCCGAGTCCGACCCGCTCGACATCCTCCTCCGCCACGACGCCTGGGCCACGCGCGAGGTGCTGCGCGCGTGTGCCGGCCTGACCGACGAGCAGTGGCACCGCCGGTTCGAGATCGGCCCCGGGTCGCTGCACGACGCGTTGACGCACATCGTCGGCGCCATGCTGCGCTGGGCCGATCGCATCGATGGCCCGCCGACCGAGCTTCGGCCATCCATTGAAGGCGATGTCCAGCGGACGCCCGCCGAGCTTCTCGTGATCCTCGATGCAGCCGCGGCGGATCTTGCGGCAAGCGCCGAGCGCGCGCGGGCGCGTGGGCTCGGGACCGAGTTCGCAGTCACGCTTGCCGGTCAAACCCACCGCTTCACGCTCGGCGCCGCACTGGTCCACGTGACGACCCACGGCATGCACCACCGCGCGCAGTGCCTCAACATGCTGCGGCACCTGTCGGTGCCCGGCGTCAGCGACCGCCTGCCGGAGATCGACCCGCTGGACTGGCAGCTGCAGGCAAGGGCCTGAGATCCAGTCGGTGCCATGCGTTGTCATGGTTCACGTGAAGCTGCGCGCGACATCCCTGATCGCCAGCACGTACAGGGCACCCGGGCATTGACCGCCACGAATCATGCGTCGCTGATGGCTGCGCGCTGCCTCACCATCTCCTGGGACCTCGCCTTCCTCGGCCCGACATGTTGCCCGCCGCGGCCGGCGGCTGAAGTCGGGGGTCGACGCGATATCTTCCCGCGGTGAAGTCTCCCGCGATCCAACGCGTGCTCGAGGCGGCGGACGGCCTGCGCCGTTCGTTCGCGCCGATGCTGGCGTCGGTGGGGCTCGAGCGGCCGCGCATGAGCGAACTGCGGGAACGGCTTGGCCTCGACAAGTCCGTGGCGAGCCGGATGGCGCGTGCGATCCGCGCCGACGATGCGGCCACCGCATTGCGTGACCTGCCGAGGGCGGAGATGCTCGAGCGGTTCATCGCGCGGTGCGAGGGTATCGGCGCGGGCGCGGCTGCGGTCGCCGGCGCGCAGGCCGCGGTGCGTGCATTTGACGACGCGATCAAGGCGTTTCCCGGCGACCGTGCGTCGCTGGCTTCGGCGCTGGCCACTGGCGGTGCGCCCGCCGATGCGGGCGCGTTCAGTCCCGTGGCGTCGCCCGCCCGGCTTCGGGCGGCACGGCGCGGGGCGTACGACGCGCTGCTCTTCGCGCAGGGCATCTCGTGCGAGACGACCTCCTGCATCACGATCCTCGGCCCGGGGCACACGCCGGGCATGCTCGACCAGGCGATGGTGATCGCGGCCACGGGGCTGCGCCGGCTCCGGCGCGGCAATCCGTACGCGATTCTCAGCCTCCAGGGGCACCCGAGTTCGAGCGAGGGCTACCGCCGCACGGCGCTCAGTGGCACACCGCTGCTCGACGATCCGGCGGTGGCGCTGATGCCCGAGTTCTGCTCACCGGCGGCATCGCAGCTGCGCCTGGAGCGGCGCGGAAAGTTTCACTCGCTGGTGCTCGATGCCACGGTGCCGCCGCTCGACGAGCCGATGGACCTCGCCTACGGCGTGGTGAACCTGAACTTCGAGGTCGCAGCGGCGACCAACGAGAACCGCTGGACGATGACCCAGTACACGGTGTCGCGTGCGTGCCGGCTGCACGTGCGCGAGGTGCTGCTGCACCGGGACACCTTCCGTGGGAGCGCACCCGAGGCGACGTTCTCCGCCGAGGCGGTGCCGGCTGATCGCCCGGAGCTCACCGGCCCCGACCGCAGCGGGCGTGGCTTCGTCGAGCACGGCGTGGGGTTCGTGCCGATGGGGCTGGGATTCGCGATGCGGGCCAAGGAGGGCGAGGACTTTGTGGTGCCGATGGGTGTGCGCGCCTTCGAGTTGCTGGGCTGGAACCCCGACGACTTCCAGCGCTTCCGGATGGTGATCGAGTACCCGCTGCCGTTCGTGCGCAATGAGGTGTGGCTGCGGCTACCGGAGTAGGGGTGGCCTCCGCAGATGTGCGGCTGTGGTCACAATTGCTGATAATAAACGAACTTCCACCCTTAAAACGCCACTGCAGCGGAATTTATTCTTTCAGAGAATCCGTACGACCTAACGGCCTAATGTGAAGATATGAACACTCGTTCCATCGTGTCGTTGGCCGTCTCGGCCGTCATCGTGTCCGCGGCGGTGGCCGACGTTCCATTCCAGCAACTCGCTGACTTCGGGATGGGTGGTGCCCCGTATGACGTGGATGCGTCCGGCCGGATCGTCGGCGCGGCGCGCGTCGAAGGCAACCAGACGTACGTGCCGGTGATGTGGAACTCGCCGACGGCGAACCCGGTCGTGCTGCCGAACGTCAACGGCGGCTACGCATACGCGATCAACTCGAACGGCGACATCGTCGGCAACGAGTTCCAGGTGTCCGGCGTCTACGGCACGCCAGTCCTCTGGGCGAATGGCATCGAGCGCGTCGTCCTGCCGGACCTCGGCGAGGGCGGCTACGCCACCGACATCAACGAGTCGGGCGTCATCATCGGCAGCGTCATCTCGAACGGCAACTACTTCGCCGCGCGTTGGGTGAACCGCCAGCTCGAAGTGCTCGCGGTGCCTGAGTTCGAAACGCCGGACGGCATCGTCTGGACGCTCGCCAACAGCATCAACTCCTCCGGCGTCATCACGGGCACCGTGCGCGGCGTGGCCGGCTCGGGCACGCCCTCTGCGGCGGTTCGCTGGGGCGTCGACGGCACCGTGTCGATCGTCCCGAGCGAGGGCGAGGAGACCAAGGGCGTCTCGATCAACAATGAGGGGGCCGTGCTCATCAACGGGTACTTCGGCGGGCTCCGCGCGCCGGCGCTGGTGCAGCCGGACGGCTCGGTGAGCGTCCTCGCCGTGCCTGCGGACGACCCGATCGGTGCCACCGCGCTGACCATGAGCCGCAACGGCATCGCGGCGGGCTATTACTACGACGAAGTCGGCGGCAGCTTCGGCATCAAGGGTGTGGCGTGGCTGGACGGCGTGTTCACGCCGCTCGCCATGCCGGAGGGCCAGCGCTACGCGTTCCCCTCGGGTGTCGGCAGCAACGGGCTGGTGTTCGGCTCGGCCTCCGATGGAGTGTCCGACCGTTCAGTGCCGGGCTTCTGGGCGCTTCCCGTCCAGAGCAACTTTGTGCAGCCGCTGTTGGCGAGCGGGGCGCCCGGCCAGACGATCGAGCTCTCCGCGGTGAGCCGTTACGGCACCGCGGCGAACGTCGGCCACAGCATGGCCATGACGGTCGGCAGCACGATGGTCGGCCGCTCGATCACCGATGCGCAGGGACGCGCCCGCCTGTCGTTCACGATTCCCGCCAACTACCAGGGGTCGCAGATGTCGGTGCGCTACACCGACGAGACCGGCGCGACCGCAACGGGCATCGTGACGGTCACCCCGGGCTGCGTTGCCGCTGACCTGAACTGCGACGGCTTGGTGAACGGAACTGACCTCGGCCAGCTGCTTACGCAGTGGGGCACCGACGGCTCCGCCGACCTCAACGGCGACGGCACCGTCAATGGCGCGGATCTGGGGCAGCTGCTTGTGGCGTGGAGCTGAGTACGGCCGGGTGCATGAGTGTCGCGACTCGCGATGACTGATGCGCGGCAGATTCCCCTGCGCCCCGTGAATCACCATGGTGCTCGATCTGCACGTCGATCGCCCGAACATCGGCTGCAGCCGACGGCCCCGATGAGCTGGGGTTGGGTGGCATGGTCGTCACCAAGAAAACCTCGCCGCGACGCCCGAAGGCGACACGGCGAGGAGTGTGGTTGAGGGCCGAAGCCGGCGTGATGCGCGGGTGATGCGTCAGCGGCGTCGCCGCGAGGCGACCAGGCCAGCCGCGCTTAGGAGCGCGATCGCCCCCGGAGCCGGGACAACGCCGACGGTGACCGAGATGGATCAGGCTGGGATGACACTCTCGTGTCGGCATGCTGCGCAAGGAGTGGCTGGGCGAACTGAGGGGATTCGAGGTAGAACGAAAGGACCACCAATGGACACCCTCTTCCTGCTGACACCCGGCTTCTCCGACAGTGCTCGTGACGCAGAAGGCAAGAAGTACTACTGCCCTGACTGCGCCTTCCTTGAGGGCGTGCTCGCCTGCTGTCCTGCACTACGAACCCAGCTTGAGATCCGGTACGTCGCGTACCCGCGTCCAAGGCGCGAGATCGTCGAACTCGTGGGCGAGGCGCATCAGGGATGCCCGAACCTGGTCCTCGACCCCGCGAGCCACAGCGTCGTGGACGCGTGGAAGTTCCACCGCGTCGGGGATCGCCTGCACGCCACCGACACGAAGGTGATCGTTGAGTACCTGACGGTGCGTTACGGCGCCATGGTCGCGCACTTCTGACGCGGGCCGCCCCGACAAGGGGCCTCCCGTGACCGCCACCCAACCCCAGCACTCCACGTAGGACGCCGTCGACCGCGCTTGAGCTGTGGCTTGCGCCGCAGGATGAAGCCCTGCGGGCGGCGCCGCGGCATGGCGCCATGCTAGTCCTGCGGCTCCTGCCACCGCTCCTTCGGACCCTGTCGCTCCATCCAGCGGCCCTCGGGGACCGGGACATAGCCGTGCTTCGCGTACAACCCGTGCGCATCGCGCGTCGCCAAGCACCAGCGGCGCACGCCCTGCAAGGACGGCTCGCGTTCCAGCGCGTCGAGCAGCCGGCGCGCGAGGCCCTGCCCGCGGAACTGCTCGTCCACGATCACGTCGCAGAGCCACGCGAAGGTTGCGCGGTCGGTGACGACGCGTGCGATGCCCACCGTTGCGCCCGTCGCTTGGTCGATCGCCACCGCCGTGATGCTGTTGCGGAGCGCCTCGGCCACCACCTCGCGGCGAATGCCGGGCGACCAATAGGTGCCCGCAAGCATGTGGTGGATGGCGTCGAGGTCCTGGCGGGCGGGATCGACAGAGATGGTGATCGGCATGGTTCTGCTCCGGTGCATGAGTATCGCCGTTCGCGGAAACTGACGACGAGCGGATTCCCTGTGCCCCGTGGATCACCATGGTGCTCGATCTACACGCACGCCGCACAACGCGAACGCCCCGGCCGTGCGGACGGGAATGCGGTCGTCGTGTGCCTGTGCGGCCATGGCCGGACCTACAGCCGCGGCGCGGAGCGAAAGGATCGTGCAGAGAACGTGCGTCAGGTTGCACGAGCGTCGTGGCCTGGGAGGATTCCTCGATCGTGTTCGTTGGATGGTGAAGATCGCGGTTTGAGGCGCTCAGCGCTTGCCCAGCCGCAGCCGGTGCACCTCCGCACCGATCGCGTAGCCAGTGACCCCTTCGGCGCCGCGGATCAGGCGGATCTTGTTCACCGCGTTGCCGAAGTTCGTCTTCGTCCAGGTCTTGCCGCCGTCGGTGGTGGCGAAACCGTGCGGCATGGCGCCGACCCAGCCGGTGTCGGCGTCCACGAAGGCCACGCCGAACTCGCGCACCTTCGCGTCGTCCACCAGTGGCATCTCGGTCCAGGTCCTGCCGCCGTCGACCGTCTTCGCAACGAAGCGCTGCGAGGCCGCCGGGTCGGGGTTGTACGACTGGATCGTGCAGTAGCCGGTCTTCGCGTTGGGGAAGGAGAACTTCCAGGTGAGCTCGAAGGGCCGCTTCGACCGGTACACCTCGCGCCACGTGTCGCCGCCGTCGTCGGTGGCCAGGATGAGCGCGTTCGCGTTCTGCACGTCGGCGTCGGTGGCCGACGCGATGAAGCCGTGCTTCTCGTCCAGGAAATGTACGTCGAACGCCATCGTGGCGATCTCGGGCAGCTTGCCCTGCTTCCAGGTCTTGCCGAGATCGTCGGACCAGATGTACGCGGCCGGTCCGCCCACTCGGCCCACCCCGATGATGCGCGGTCTGCGATCCAGGTTGCCGGCGTTCACGAAGGGAACCTGCACGATGTCGAACGCGCACAGGCCAGGCACCGGATCGCCCGCGATCGAGGTGACCGGCGTCCAGGTGGTGCCGCCGTCCTCGGTGCGGTACACGGGCACCGTGTCGGTCACGCCCGGGAAGTAGCCGGGGCCCACGTTGCCCATCACGCCCACCTTCTCGTCCAGGAAAGCCAGGCAGCGAACGAAGGTTCCCTTCTTCTCCCACACCTTGGTCCAGCTGTCGCCGCCGTCGGTGGTGCGGAAGACCTTGCCCGCGCCGTTGCCGAACCAGCCCACCTTCTCGTTCGCGAAGAAGATGTCGTCCTGCTTGCCGGGGTAGGGCTCGGTGGGGAGCTTCATCCAGCTCGGGCCCGCGGGCCCCACCGCGGCGGGGGCGGCATCCGCCTGCTTCGCGGGCGCGGCGGCCGGGGCCGCAGGCTTGCCCGCCTCCACCGTCGCGATCCACTCCAGCATGCGCTTCGGAAGGTCCGCGTCGTACTCGCCCTGGCCCATCGCCGTCACGCTCGCCTGCAGCGAGTCGTGCTTCGTGAACGCATGATCGGCCTTCGGCAGCACGATGCAGGAGCCCGCGCCCGGCGCTCGCCCGTTCACGATCTCGGCGATCTTCTCGTGATCCTTCTGCGAGGTCACCCAGTCGTACTCGCCGTACACGGCCAGCACGGCGCCCGTGGACTGCTGCCACGCGCGGGCCAGGTTCAGGTCCTGCAGCTGGTGGAAGAAGGGCATGCTGCGCGTGGACATGTGGGTCTCGTCCAGCATCACGCCCTGCGTGGGCTGACGCAGCTCGGGCCAGCGGGCCCACACGTCGCCTAGGGTCTTCTTGTCGACCAGCATCATGGCGCTGCTCTTGGCCTCGGCCAGCACCGCGTCGGTGATGTCCGCCTCGCTCGCGCCTGGCTGCAGCGCGGACTGTCTACGCACGTTCTCCAGCTGGTACTCGAACCACGTGCGAACCAGCGTGCCGTACACCACGGTGCCGCGCACGGGCACGGCGGCCGACAGGTACGGCGCCAGCACGCCACCCATGGAGTGGCCGAAGATGTACAGGCGCTGCGGATCCACCTGCGGCATGGCCGCCAGCTGCTTAAGCGCGGCGGTGAAGGCGGCCAACTCGGTCTGCAGGTCGATCTCCTCGCAGGGCGGGCCCTCGCTGTCGCCGATGCCGGGCTTGTCCACGCGCATGGTGATGAAGCCCGCTCGCGCCAGCGCATGCATGATGCGCGTGTCCGGAAGATCGGGGTCCGAGGGCCGGTCGACGGTCTGGCAGATGATGCCCTGCACGTACAGCACCGCGGGCATACGGCCCGCCTTCGCCATGGGCGACTTGCCCGGCTCGGGTTCGGTCACGATGGTGCGCAGGCGGTAGCCGTCGGGCACGCGCACGCTGCCGTATCGCACGCTGTGGCCGGGCAGCGACTCCGAGGCCGCCTCCATCTGCACCGCGAAGGTGCGCGGCGCCTCGTCGTCTCGCTGCGCCTGCACCTGCACGGTGGCGCCCGCCATCACCTGTCGCATGACCTTCTGCAGATCCTCGCGCGAGGACACCGGCGTGCCGTTCACGGACACCACGCGCATGCCGCCTTCCAGGCCCGCCTTGGCGGCCGGCGAGCCGGGTGACACCGCCGCGATGTCGAGCTCGCCGCCGGGCGCGTCCTGCAGTCGCAGGCCCATGGGGCCCGCGCGTCGGGGAAGCGGCGCGTCGTCGGTCGCGGCGGCGGGGCTTTCGGGCGGGGTGGGTTCCGGTGCGGGCTTGCCGGCAGGGGCCTGCGGCAGCAGTGCGGTGAGCGTCGACACAAGGGCGAGGGTGGCGATGACGTGGGGCATGGCGGGGTTCCGTTGTTGGAGCGATGGAGGGCGTGAGCGTTGCGATGGGGTGCGTGCGTGTTCAGGCTCGCGGGCGAGCGCGGGGGCGACGGGTGGCACGCGCCGCGCCGGGTTCCGTGCGTCCGGCCCCGCGTCGGCGCACCACCGGACAGGCGATGGTGACGGTGAGGTACAGCGTGCCGGTGCGGCGGCGCTTGCCCTGGTCCATGAGCGCCTTGATCGCGCCGACGTGTCGTCGCAGCTTCTGGAACATGGCGGGGGAGAGCCTGCCCAGTTCGTAGCTCATGGAGATGTTGCGGCCCTCGGGGCGGGTGACCAGCGCCCGCGCCGCGGCCGCGTCGCGCACGGTCCGCTCCATCGCGCGAAGCAGGGTGGACGCAGTTCGGTGGCCCACCTGATTCTCCAGCGCGATCGAGGCGCCGCGGAAGTCGGGCTGCACGTCGGCGGCTCGCATGGCGTACAGCGCTTCCCGGTGCCGGCCTCGATGGCGCACGCCCGCCTCGATCACGATGCCGGCGTGCC
>CAIYOC010000071.1 GCA_903927725.1 uncultured bacterium
CAGCAGCTCCAGCCGCCGTCGATCACATGCACGGCGCCCGTCGTGAAGCCGCTCTCGTCGCCGGCCAGATGGACGGCCAACGCAGCGACTTCGTCCGGCGTGCCGAATCGGCCCGTCGGCTGACGGGCCAGGAACGCCGCGCGCGCCGCGACCGGATCGGCCTGGGCGGCGATGCGCCCCTCAAGCGACGGGCTCTGCACCGTGCCGGGGCAGATCGCGTTGGCGCGAACGCCCTTGGCCACGACATCGGCAGCAAGGGCCTTGGTCAGGCCGATCACGGCTGCCTTGGTCGCGCCGTACACGTAGCGGTTGGGCGCACCCTTGATGCTGCTGGCCACGCTCGCGATGTTCACGATGCTCCCGCGGCCGCGCGCCAGCATGCCCGGCAGCACCGCGCGGATGCAGCGATGCATACCGCGCACGTTGAGGTCGAAGGCCAGGTCCCACTCGGCATCGGTCACGTCGAGTGCGGTCCCATGGTGCACGATGCCTGCGGCATTGAGCAGCACGCTCACGTCGCCAGCCGCCGCGGCCGCCGCGCGCACGGAGGCATCGTCGCGCACGTCGCAGCGCATGGTGCGAACTCCGGCATGCTCGCGAGCCAGCGTGGCGAGCGCTGCGTCGTCGATGTCGGTCGCCATGACCTGTGCACCTTCGCGTGCGAACGCGAGCGCGCAGGCGCGGCCGATCCCGGCGCCGGCCGCGGTGACGAGCGCGATCTTTCCGGCAAGCCTCATGGCTTGCCCGCCGGGATCATCGGGACGGCAGGGATCGTGGGCACCGCGGGCACAGCAGCACCGTCCGGTGCCGCCTCCGGCTTGGGCTCGGGCGGTGCTGCCGGCGGCGTCTTGCCCTGCTTGCGCAGCAGTGCATCGATCTTCGCGCACTTCTCGTGCATCGGGTCTGCAGGATGCAGATCGCTGTGGCGCACGATGCCCTCGGCATCGAGGATCGTCACGTGCGGGATCCCGTTCACGCCGTAGTCGGGATTGAAGACCTCCTGCTCGCTGAAGGCGATCGTCCAGTCGATGCCCTTGGCCTTGATGAACTCAGCCATCAGGCCCTGCTCCTTCGCGGCATCGCCCGTGCAGTCGATCGGCGCGGTTCCGCCCGGATAGTGCTTGCCCTGCAAGCTCGTCACGCCCACGATCGCCACGTCATCGGGGCTGTAGTGCGCACGCAACTCCTTCACGTTGGGAATGCTGCCCACGCACGGTCCGCACCAGGTCGCCCAGAAGTCGAGCACGACGACCTTGCCCTTGAGGTCATCGAGCGTCGCGAGCTTGACCGTCCCCTTCGCATCCTGCGCCCACGTGAACGCGAGCTTCGGCGCGGGGTGGTCCATGAACTCGCCACGCGTGATCGCGTTGTCGAGCTTCTTCGCGAGCTTGGCCAGCGCGGCCTTCTCCTCGGGCGATGCCTTGTCCTTCGCCACGACCACCGCAGCGAGCAGGCGCAGCCGGAATTGCTCGCCCTGGTCGGGATCGGGAGCCAGCCGCTTGATCGCATCCACGAGCTGCACCCCTGCAGCGAGTTCCTTGGCGCTGCGCTCAGGGGTGAACCATGCCTCGAGTTCATTCACCTCAGCGCCAGCCTGCGCGAACTGGTCCGAGGTCAAGCGGCCGATCAGGCGCGTGCGGTCGGAGGGCGAGGCAGACTGCTTCCACGCCGCGTACCCCGGGTGCCCGAAGAGCGCGGCTGCTGTGGGAGCGTCTTCCTTCGACATCGACGACGCGTAGACGAAGGCATCGAAGCCGTCGGCGGTCGCCTCGCCTGAAAGCTGCTTGAGCCGCGCCTGCGCGGCATCGCGCTTGGCCGGCACCATCGAGCATGGGCCCATGAGCTGCTTGAGCTGCGGCCAGGAGCACTCGCCCGGCTCGATGCCATCGAGGATCCCCGTGAAGAACGCCGTCAGCTCCTCCTGCGATGCACCCTGCGGGTGATCCTTGAAGAAGGTCCGCTGCGCATCCTGGATGCGGCTGATCTGTTCTGCGGTCGGCGGGGCAATCGGAAGGGCAACGAGGCTCGCGACGACGGTCAGGAGGTTGAGCATGTGGACAGGCTACCTCGATGCCTTGCGAGGGCCGAGGAACACGGCGAAGGATGGCCAGCGCAAAGGGTCGCGTCACTCACCGTCGAGGACGATGACCTGGGCCGGGTCGACCGAGAGCCGCACCGTCTGTCCGGCGCGGTCGGCCACCGGGGGGTTCAGCTCGGTGACGCGCAGCCGAAGCCCGCTCGCATCGAGCTCATGCTGCGCGAGCTTGCCGAGGTACGTGCTCTGGAGGCATGGCAACGCCACGGCGCCGGCGGCATCGATCGTCCAGGCCTCGGTGCGCACACTCAGGAGCACCTGGCTGCCCGCGGCCCGATCACCAAGGTGCGTCGACTCCAGCGTGCCCAGGAGCGTGCGCAGCGACGCGCGGCCATCCGCGGACCGCTCGATCGTGGCCGGGATGAAGTTCGTCTCGCCCAGGAATTCCGCCAGAAAGCGTGTCTTCGGCCGTTCGTAGAGGTCGCGCGGCGAGCCCTGCTGCACGATGCGGCCGTCGCGCATGACGACGACGTGATCCGCCAGCGAGAGCGCCTCGTCCTGGTCGTGGGTCACGTACACGGTCGTGATGCCGAGCTCGCGGCAGATGCGCCGGATCTCGTGGCGCATCTCGAGGCGCAGCTTTGCATCGAGGTTCGACAGCGGCTCGTCGAGCAGCAGCACACGTGGCCGGAACACGATCGCGCGAGCGAGCGCCACGCGCTGCTGCTGGCCGCCCGAGAGCTGGTTAGGCTTGCGGTCCGCGTACTGCTCCATGCGGACCATCGCGAGCGCCTCGTCGACCCGGCGCGCACGCTCCTGCCCCTTCACTCCGCGCACGTCGAGGCCGAAGGCCACGTTGTCGCGCACGGTCATGTGCGGCCAGAGGGCATAGGACTGGAAGACCATGCCGCACTGTCGCTGCTCGGCCGGCAGGTCCGTCACGTCCTGGCCGTCGAACAGGATGCGGCCTGCGGTCGGCTCGATGAAGCCCGCGATCATCCGCAGGATCGTCGTCTTGCCGCAGCCGGAGCCGCCAAGCAGGAAGAACAGGCTGCCGGGCTCGATCTCGAGCGAGAGATCGTGCACGACCGGCACGGAGCCGTAGGACTTGCGGATGCCTTGGAGCGTGATGCGGACCACGGTCGATGGAGGATAGCCTGATCGGCATGCACGACGCGGAGCGGCGCATGCGGGACTTCGAGCGGTGGCATCGACGCCCGGCCCCACGGAGCGAGACCTCCGCCGGTGCCGACTTCGATGCGCTGCGACGCACCATGCGGGATGCTGCGAAGCGCTTCGCCGGAATCGCGGAAGCGTGGGAAACGTCGGCGCCTCCGGCGCTGCGCGATCAGTGCGTGCTCGCGGGCTTCGCCGCAGGTGTGCTCACCGTGGTGGTGCCGAGCGCCAGCGTGACCTACGCGCTTGACCGCGCACTCCGCGAAGGGCTCGAGACCGCGCTGCGCGAGGCGACGGGCGGCAAGCTCGTGCGCGTGCGCAGCCGCGTGGGCGCCGGGCCCCGCTGATTCACTTGCCCACGCAGAAGCGTGCGAAGACGAGCCCGATCACGTCATCGGGCGTGACCGAACCGCCGATCGACCCAAGGGCATCCAGGCCCGCGCGCAGGTGCGCCGCAACGAGCTCCGCATCCGGCAAGGCAGCTCGCCCCGCACGCGCGAGCGTGGCAGCTGACTGCAGTTCGACGATGGACGCGTCGATTGCGGCGCGGTGTCGAGGAAGCAGCGCGGCACCCTCGGCGGACGCACTGGCCTGCGTGAACCCCAGCCGCGTCGCCAGCTCGGCACGCAGGGCATCCAGCCCATGACCCCGTTGGGCGCTCGTCGCGATCGTGCCGGGCGGCGCGATGCCGCCGTCGTCCATCTTCGTGAGCACGACCAGCTCATGCGGCGCGGCCGCGGGCAGCTCGTCGCCCGGCGGCACGCAACGCACGATGAGCGACGCGCGCGCCATCGCCTGACGTGCTTGCTCCTGCATGGCTGCATCGAGTGCCGAGCGCGGCGACTCGATGCCGGGTGCGTCGACGAGCATCGCCTCCTGCCCACCGACCGACATTGGTTCGGGCACGGCATCGCGTGTGGTTCCCGCGTGGGGCGACGCAACCGTGCGCTCGTGACCGAGCAGCGCATTGAAGAGGCTGCTCTTTCCGGCATTGGGCGGGCCAGCCAGCACGATCCACGGCAGAGGCTGCTCGAGCGCACCGGCGACCGGCGTCGCATGCAGTGCGCGGAGATTCGCGACGATCGGCTCGAGTCGGTCAGCGAGCGCGACACCGCCGATCGCCACCACGTCTTCCTGGTCCGTGAAGTCGATGCCCGCCTCGACGAGCGCCAGGAGCGTGGCCACGCTGTCGCGGATGGCGTTGACGGCCTGTGCTGCTTCGCCCTGCTGCAGTCGCTGCGCAGCCCGGAGCTGCGCGTCGCTGGTCGCCGCGATCGCCATCGCAATGCCCTCGGCCTCGTCGATCGAACGCTTGCCATTCAGCCAGGATCGCGCCGCGAACTCGCCGGGCTCGGCCCCACGCGCGCCGCGCTCGATGCACGAACGCACGGCCTCGTCGAGGAGCGCGGGATGGCCAGGCAGGAGCAGTTCGACGCAGTCTTCGCCGGTGAACGATCGTGGTGCGCGCGACACGACGGCCAGCGCAGGCATGCCGCTCCATGGGAGCACGCATCGCACGACGCCGGCGCGGGCATCGACCGGAAGCCCGCAGATCTCCAGCGCATCAGGCCCCGACAGCCGCACGATGCCCCGCAGCGCATGGCCCGGGGGCGAGGCGACGGCCACGATGGTCGCCGACGCCTCCATGGGGGGATCAGCGCCCGCCGCGCTGCTTCGCCTGCGCCTTGGCCTGGGCCTGCTCGAGCGCGCGCGCGAAGGCACCGCCGAAGAGCCCCTTGCCGCCACCCTTGCCGGGCTTGAGCAGGTCCATCGTCTCGATCTGCGCGCGGATGCGCTTCGATTCGAGGAAGCCGATGAAGGTGCTCGTGGCGATGTACAGGGTGAGCCCGCTCGGTGCGTTGTAGAGCATGAGCGGGAACATGATCGGCATCATGACCTTCATGATCTTCTGCTGCTGCTCCTGCTCGGGCGTGAGTGCGGTGGTCGGCGGCGCCGAGTACTTCTGCTGCAGCCAGAACACCACGCCCATCAGCAGGGGCACCAGGTTGATGCTCTCGAGCGTGAACAGGTACAGGTTCATCGAGATGGGCAGCGCGATGAACTGGTCCGGCGCACTGAGGTCGCCCAGGAACGCCCACTCGGGGCTGATCGCCTGGAAGACGCCGAAGAATGCTGGCTGCTGGCGCAGCTCGAACGCGATGTAGAGCACCGCGTAGAGCGCCATCCAGATCGGCATCTGCAGCACCATCGGTGCAAGTCCGCCCAGGCAGCCCATCGGGTTCATGCCCTTCTCGCGGTACAGACGCATCTGCTCCTGCTGCATGCGGGCCTTGTCGCCTGCGAAGCGCTTCTGCAGCGCATCGAGCTCCGGCTTCAGCGATGCCATCTGCTTGCTGAAGCGCGCGATCGAGACCTGGCTGGAGCGCGTGAGCGGGTGCAGGGCAAGGCGGACGAGGATCGTGAGCGCGATGATCGCCAGGCCCCAGTCGAAGACGACCCAGTCATGCAGCAGGCCGAGGAAGACGACCAGTCCGTTCGCCAGCCACGAGAAGGTGCAGAAGGTGCAGCACCCGCCCATCTCGTACACGATCATGCCGATCATGCCGAGCGTGGACATGGGTTGCTCGTCGAGCAGCACGCGACGCTCGAGCGGACCGGCGTAGACGCCGAGCCGCATCGAGGCAGCTGCACCCGGCGCGATCTGCTGCTCGGCCGAGGTCACAACGGTGAAGATCGTCGGGGCCCCCAGGACAGGATCGCCGAACTGTCCCTGGATGCGCTCGACCGCCGGTGCCACGCGAAGGACAGGGCTCCCCTTCTCGTTCACGGTGCCTGAGTGGATCGCGAGCGCGAAGTAACGATTGGTCGTGCCGAACCACGAGAGCGTGCGCTGGTCCGCCGTGCTCGTGGCGGTGGGCCACAGGTCCCACGCGCCGGCTTCCAGCTGCGAGACCACCGAACTGCGCACCATCGACGTGTCGTTGCTCAGCACGATCGACTGGCCGGGATCACGCTTCTCCGACAGCAATGCGCCGATCATGAATCGGCGGATGTCCATCAGCGAGCCAGCATCGAGCGTGAGGTCGCCCGGTCCGTAGTACAGCCACCGCACGGCATGGGGCCTGCCATCGAGCGACTCGACGGTCTGCGTGATGCGGAGTTCATGGCCCGACACGGCGAACTCGCGGCGGGCCTTGACCAACGCCTTGCCCGCCTCGTCGTGCACGACGGTCTCGAACGCACCATCGCCGACCGCTGCCCAGATCGGCGCGCCGCCGGCCACCGCGAAGGTATTCACGGAAACGCCATCGACGACGAGCGAGTGCACGGCCAGAAGCGGCACGGACTGCCCAACGAGCGTGCCGATGGGCTCAAGCCGGTAGCGCTCGTCATCGGAAGGGAACTCGCCCTTGCCTGCGCTCGCGCGCTCGGCCGACAGCCGTGCCTTCGCCGTCTTCCATTGCTGAGCGAAGAGCACACGCTCGATGCCCGCGCCGCGCGCGGTGAGCTGGAGCTGGATCCGCGCATCGGCGGACGTGAGCGGACCGCCCACGATCATGCTGCCGGAGCCGCCAGCGGCGGGCTTCGCTTGCCAGGCTGGCTGCTTGGCGGCGGCTGATGCAACCTGCGCTGCATCGTTGGCCGCAGCAGCTTGAGCCGGAGCGCTCGCACCAGCAGCCTGCGCCGGCGTGGTGGCCGGGCCGGCTGCTGCTTGGTCGGCGTTGGCCCCTTCAGCTGCAACCGGCTGCGCCGTGGTGGTCGTTGCCGCCGTGCCCGCTCCAGGGTCCGCTGTGGGCTGCTGTCGGCCGCCGCCGGTGATGATGGCGAAGACAAGCGCCGTGGCGATGGCCACGACGACGAAGGTCACGATCGTTCGCTTCATGATTGGTTTCCGTCTAGGGCGCTGGGCATCACTTGCCCTGCAGCAGCCGCTCGCCGAGCCAGTCGTTGATCTCGGGGATGCGCTTGATCTTGTCGACCGTCGTCTGCACGTCGTACGGCAGCCGGTGGAACTCGACGAGGCCCTCCCTCGACGGGTCCGTATCGAGGATGGCGTAGCTCGCCTCCACGAAGCCGTCGCGTGGCTGGCCGACCGAGCCGGGATTCAGGATGACCTTGGTGCCGGCCACGATCTGGTACCGCGCGCCATCGAGTTCGGTGGGTTTGTAGAACTCGTACACGCGGTCACCGTCGCCGTCGCCCGCGACGGATTCCGTGAACACGCCGGGGCAGTGCGTGTGGCCGACCAGGCAGACGTGCTCGAAGCGATCGAAGATGCTGGCCATCTTCGTCTGGCTGCGGTCGCCGTCGTCGGGGAAGATGTACTCGTTGATGGGCCGCCGCGGCGAACCATGCACGCACAGGTACGGGTAGCGGCTCGCCGGGTCGGCGGAGGTCGGCTCGGCGAAGTCGCGATCCCGCGCCACCCGCACGCGCAGGCCGTTGAGGAACGACCAGCGGCGGCGCGCCTCGTCGGGGCTCGCCTCGCTCTCGAGCTGGAACCGCGTCCAGTAGGCGGCCTGCTCGGCGACCTGGTTGAAGTTGGTGGGCTCGTAGAGCGCGGCGAAGTCGTGGTTGCCCATGAGCGCGAACTCGCAGCGCTTGGCCACGATGTCCACGCAGGCGACCGGGTCCGGCCCGTAGCCGATGATGTCACCCAGGCACACGATGCGATCGACCCGCTGGCCATCGATGTGGGCCAGCACGGCCTGCAGGGCCTCGAGATTCGCATGGATGTCGCTGATGAGGGCCGTGCGCACGGTGATTCCTGTGGTGGGCGCGCGATGGTAGCGCGCACCCGACGGGCCCGGCGGCGAGGGCTAGAATGCCGCCCCCATTGCCCGGCCACGCCGGGCGCAACGAGGACCACACATGGCTGAGACCAAGCACTACGACCTCATCGTGATCGGCGGCGGACCGGGCGGTTATGTGGGCGCGATCCGCGCGGCACAGATGGGCATGAAGGTCGCCTGCATCGAGCGCGACAAGCTCGGCGGCGTGTGCCTCAACTGGGGCTGCATCCCCACCAAGGCGCTGCTGCACAACGCCGAGGTCTACATGGAGGCGATCCGCCACGGTGCCGACCTGGGCATCGAGATCGACCCGAAGGCCGTCAAGCTCAACTGGGAAAAGGTCATCGGCCGCAGCCGCGGGATCACCACGCAGCTCAATTCGGGCATCGCGTTCCTCTTCAAGAAGAACAAGATCGACCACATCCAGGGCCATGCGCGCATCCTGAGCGGCAAGACCGCGGCAGGCCCGTGCAAGGTCCAGGTGGGCAAGGCCGTCGGCACCTACTACGCCGGCACCGGCGAGGGCGCCGACCAGGTCGTGACCGCCGACCGCATCCTGATCGCCACGGGTGCCGCGCCGCGCCAGCTCCCGTTCGCCGCCAACGACGGCAAGGTCATCATCGGCTCGGCCGACGCGATGACGCTCCCCAAGCGCCCCGAGTCGATGGTCATCATCGGTTCCGGCGCGATCGGCATGGAGTTCGCCTACTTCTACAACGCCTTCGGCACCAAGGTCACCGTCGTCGAGATGCAGGACCGCATCCTGCCGGTCGAGGATGACGACATCTCGGCCGCCGCGCTGAAGTCGTTCACCGCGCAGGGCATCCAGTTCCGCCTGGGCCAGGTGACCAAGGCGATCGACAAGGGCGCCAACGGTGCGACCGTCACCATCGTCGATGCCAAGGACGAGAAGAAGTCGGAGAAGCTCGAGGCCGAGGCCGTACTGGTCGCGATCGGCGTGCAGGGCCGTACCGACGGCCTCTTCGACCCCGCGCTGGGCGTCCGCATGGAGAAGGGCCACGTCTGGACCGACTACAAGGACAAGCCGCGCCCGACCTACCAGACCAGCGTTCCGGGCATCTACGCGATCGGCGACGTGATCGGGCCGCCGTGGCTCGCCCACGTCGCCAGCGAGGAAGCCGTGGCGTGCGTCGAACGCATGAAGGGCCATGACGTGCCGGGCGTGAACTACGCCGCGATCCCTGGTTGCACCTACTGCAACCCGCAGGTCGCCAGCGTCGGCATGACCGAGCGCGATGCCAAGGCCAAGGGCATCCAGTACAAGGTCGGCAAGTACCCGTTCAAGGCGCACGGCAAGGCGATCGCCGTGGGTGCGACCGAAGGCCTCGTGAAGATCATCGTCGGCCAGTACGGCGAGATCATCGGTGGCCACATCTTCGGCACCGACGCGAGCGAGCTCATCGGCGAGATCTGCCTGGGCATCGCCATGGAAGGCCTGGCCGAGGACATCATCCACACGGTGCACGCGCACACGACCATGCACGAGGCGATCCACGAGGCTGCGCTGGCCACCGAAGGTCGCGTCATCCACGGCTGATCGGTATCCTCATCACGCACATCGCGCACGCCGCGTTCCTGGTGGGACGCGGCGTGTTGCGTTGGGTGGACTCCACGTCGTGCAGTCGCCCCTGCTACCGTCTGGCCCGATGAGCGACGCACCGACGATCCCTTCACGAACGCGATGGCTGACGCCACTGCGTGCCGATGGACTGCTGCTGGCGTGCGCCGTGATCTGGGGCATCAGCTTCCTCTGGCAGAAGTGGGCGAACGAGCATGTCGGCGCGCTCACCTACGTCGGCGTACGGAGCCTGCTTGGTGCGGTCGTGGTCGCGCCGCTGCTCTTCAAGGCCTCGGTGCGCGCTGCGCTCCGCGATCCATCACGACGAAGGCCGCTGCTGCTGGGCGGCCTTGCAGCCGGTGCGTGCCTTGCGGCGGCAAGCGGCTTCCAGCAGACCGGGCTGAAGACCACCACCGTCACCAACGCGGGCTTCATCACCGGGCTCTACGTGGTGCTGGTGCCCTTCATCGGCAGGTTCCTTGGCCAGCGCATTGGCTGGGCCGCATGGGTCGCGGTCGTCCTGTCCCTCGGCGGTCTCACGCTGCTCTCGTTCAGTCATGTCATGTCGGTCGATGACCTCGCAGGTTTCATCGACGGCCTCAACCGTGGTGACCTCTGGGTGCTGGCCTGTGCCGTGACCTGGGCGGTGCACGTGCACGTGGTGGGCTGGGCCGCACCGCGGAGCGATGCCATCGCCCTGAGCGTGCTGCAGTTCGTGGTCGGTGGCGTGATCGCGACCTCGCTGGCCTTCATGTTCGAGTCGCCCTCGATCGGTTCGATCGAGGCCGCCGCCGCACCGATCGTGCTCAGCGCGATCTTCGCCGTCGGCGTGGCGTTCACGCTGCAGGCCGTGGCGCAGGACGTCGCGCCGCCCACGCACACGGCGATCCTGCTGAGCCTCGAAAGCGTCTTTTGCGCAATCGCAGGAGCGGTCTGGCTCGGCGAGGAACTCGGCGTGCGGCAGGTGGGCGGCGCTGCGTTGCTGCTGGCCGCTGCGCTGCTCGCGCAGCTGCCTTCGTCGTCAGCGCGCGGGCGGAACGACGAACAGCAGCGAACCTGAGGGGCGATCCTTCATCCGGTCAGGCCGGACGAGCTCTGCGCGCCCGGCCTGATTCACCGTGCCGACGGGATCCATCGGTCCATCGGGACCCCGAAGGACGACGACCGACCAGCCAGCACGCGCGGGATCGGGCGATGGCGTGATCACGCCGCCAGGCAACTCCCAGCAGAGCATCGCAAAGGACCGTGGCGCAGCCGAGAGCAGTGCTGCGCTCTTCGCGCGTGCGGCTCGCCACTGGCCGGGCAGGTCGAGCTTGGCGATCGAGTCAGCAAGGGCCTGCGCGCGGATCCACGCCTGCGTCGAGTCAGGCTGCGGCACCGGCACCATCCAATCCTGCTGATCCACGCCGTCGCGATCGATCGCCTCGAGCGTGGGCCTGAGGAAGGACGCGAGCGCCGGCAGCGACTGCTGCGCACGAAGCCCCACCGCACGCGCCAGGTAGAGCCGAAGCACGGGATCGACCGCGGGCTCGGTGGGTGGCGGCTGCACGCTGACCAACTCATGCATCAACGCCAGCGCCGCATCGGGGCCGTGATCGGCACCCGCGGCCAGCCGCTGCGCAACCGGCGCGAGCACCACGGCAAGGGGCCGCGAACTGTCGCTGACGATCTCGAGCACATCCAGCGATCGTTCGGTCGGCTTGGCCTGGTTCACGGAATCGATCGCCTGCACCGTGAGCCGACCTCCTCGTTCGACGACCGCGGTCATGGGACGACGGTGCCACTGGCGCGTGCCATCGCGCAGGACAATCAAGGCGAGCTCGTCGAGCCTCAGGTCACGCACGCGTGCCTGCACGCCGGCCGACCAGTCATGCTCGCGCGGAAGGAGCGCGAGATATCTGCGCACTGCATCGACGCCTGGCCCCGTGGCGTGGTCGCGCAGCCACGACTCGATCCGTTCGCGCTGGGCCCGCGATGCCGCGAGCGACTCGGGAAGCGGATCAGCGGCGAGTTCCTTCGCCAGCGCATGCCAGGCCAACGCGGTGCGCCACGATGGCTCAAGCAGGAGGGACGACTGGAACGCCGGAGTCAATGGATCGCCCGATCGAGCTTCAGTGAACGCTCGCAAGGCCCTCGCATACTCCGCAGGATCCTCCACCTGGGTGGCGATCGCCTCGATCGCCCTGACTCGTTCGGTGCGTGATCGTGCGGCAGCGTCCTCGGCATCGAGCCGTGCAGCGAGCGCATCGAGTCGCGGGCCGAGGACGGCGATCGCCTCGGTGCGCGATGCGGGAAGCGCAGGATCACCCGCGATCGACTGCACGGCCGAGCGTGCGACCGCGAGCAGCGCTCGCGCATCGCCACCGGTGCGCGCGGCTTTCTCGGCGCGATCGATGTCCTGCTGGGCGGCAGCCACGCGCCCCGCCAGCGCCGCCTGCAACGCTTCGGCGCGGGCTGATGCTGCGCGTGCGGCGCGCTCGAGCCAAGCCTCGACCTGAGCCCGGTGCGCATCACTCACGGGTCCGTCGAGCATCGAGCGCACGCGTTCCATGGGCGCATCAGGCGCATCGGGCGAGCCCGCTGCAGCCAGCGCGGCGCGAGCTTCCTCCTCCATGGCGCGGCGGGCGTCCATCCGCTCCCGAAGGCGCGCTCCCGCATCGAGCATCGCGGCGCGCGCTGCCAGTCCCCCTTGCGCTGCCTGGTCCATGAGGGTGAGCGCGGCCCCGAACTGCGAACGATCGAATCCCGTGACCACCGCGGCATCGACCTCTGCAGCCAGGGACTCTGCTTGCGCATCGAGCTGTCGCTCACGGACGACCCATGACACGCCGAGGCCAACCACCACGATCCCAAGCACCACCTTGGCGGCACCCCAAGCAAGGCGACCGTGACGCCATCGAACGTGGGTTCGCGCACGCGCCGCACATGCACCCTCGACCCGTTCATCGATGAGGTCACCGTGACGCGACAGCGCGGCATCGATGGTCGCCCCGTCGGCCAGCGGGTTGGCGATCAGGGCCATCAGGGCGGCGTGCGTCGCGGACTGGCGTTCCTCGCGTGCATGCGCGGCCAACGCATCGGTGAGCAGCTCCGGAGCACCAGGACCACCGCCGGCCCATGACCAGGCCGTCGCATCGTCAGCCTGCCCCGACGCTGCGCGCCACTCATCCAGCAGCACCCGCGCCAGCACGGCGGGTTCCATCGCACGGATCGCATCGAGCCATCGCACGAGATCGATCGAGAGGGCCATGCTCAACGGTCCGCCGAACGCATGAAGCTCCGCCGCGAGCGACCAGCATGGCGCGATGCGACCTGCAGCACGGTGCCGATCGAAGGCCGCACGGGCCGCACGTGCAAGCGACGCATCAATCGCCTCGACGAGTTCGGGAACGGTCGTCCGGCGAAGGTGCCACCCGAGTCCGGGTTCCACGCCGTCGGCATCGTCGGCACCCGTCCATCCCGACGGCTCATCGACAGGGCCGAGCGCACGATCGATCGCCACGAGCTCGTCGTGCGTGAGCGGCACGAGTTCGTGGCCTGCCGGCACCGATCCATCGACATGGCGTGCGAGCCAGGGAGCCGCGAGTGCACTGATCGCTGCATCGCCACCAAGCGCATCGATGCGCGCCATCAATCGACGCGACGCAGCCGCGCTTCGACGTCGATCAGGCCGCAGTCGACGGATTGCCTCGAGCGCCAGCGTGACCTGGTGGTGCACGCTCTCGTGCAACGATTGGTCATCCACGAGGCCAGCCTGCACGGCTCGCCATGCGCTGGCGGCCCGTGGTGCATCGAGCACCTGCCCACCGTGCTGCACCTCGATCATGGACCGGTCGCCTCCAGGCGAAGGAGCACGAAGCCCTGTCCGCCACGCGGTGCGATCTCGGCGACCGCCTTGGGCCACCGCGCGCGCAAGGCATCGCCCTGCGCCACGGCCGACGTGGCAGCCTCGACTTCCGCGGCGGCAGCCGTGCTGTCCCGCTCAAGCTGCTCCTTCAGGTCATCAAGCCCCTGCGCCCGATACGCGGCGATCTTCTCGGCGATCAGCGGATGCCTGGCGAGGTATGCCTCGTAGGCATCACGGCCCTTGGGCGTACCGAGGTTCTTGCGCGACTTCGCAGGCTGCTCCCTGACCAGTCGATCGTGCTCACGCACCAGGGCGATGAACTCACTGGCTTGCGTTGCGTCAGCCAGCCGGCGGCGGGTGACGTCCAGATCGAGTGATGCATCCGGCGTGAACAAGAACGTCACCCGATCGCCGCGCGACGCGAGTGCCACCGTGATCGTGCCGCGTGTGCCGAGCTCGTCGTTGACGTCTACCTCTGCCGTGCGGCCGGGCTCCACGGACATGGGTCCATCCTGCGATCGCACCGTGATCGGCCCAGCCCAGGGCAGCCGCAGCGATGTCCGCAGGTCGATCGGCTTGGGGACCAGCGCCTTGCGCTGGACCTGAAGCGTCAACGTGCGAGGGTCGATCCGCGTCGCGGCCTGCTGGCCATCGACCATGATCGAAGCGGCCGTCACGGCATCGAGGATCGACTCGAGTGCGTCGCCGTTCAGTGCGGGGAGTTCAAGCGCGTCCCAGGTCCAGACCGCTTCACCGCCGACCAGCCGAAGTCCGGCCAGCCGCTTGCCGGTCGTTCGCTGCGACAGCGCACCATCGGCCCAAATCAGTTCCACGCCCGCACCCTCGGGCCATGCGATCGCCATGGAGGTTCCGCCGAGTGCACCGAGCCGCTGCTCGCCGCTGGCGGCCTGCGGTCGCTTGAGCGGCGCATCGGCGGCAGTCATCGACGCACCGTCATTCGTTGGAGCCGCATCCGCCGCACGGTCGGTGTCCGTCCTGGATGCCGGCGCGCTTGCACGTTCCGCTGTTGCCGCAAGTCGTGATTCAAGCTCGCCGATCGCGGCGCGGTCGCGTGACGCCGCCTGGTCCAGTTCGCGCACGCGAGCCTCGAGCGCTGTCTTCGCCTCGTTGGCCGTGCGAACCTGTGCCTCGAGTTCGCCGATGCGCGCACGGAGCCCATCGCGCTCACTGTCGGTCGGCGTGATGTCGGCGAGCGCTGCTGCATTCGGCATAGGGGGCTCGGTCCTGATGATCCTGACCGTGACGATGGCTGCCCATGCGGTCACGACCAGCGCAACGGCCCACGGCAGCCAAGGAACGGCATGCATGCCCCGCCGTGTGCGTGACGACGATCCAGCGCCAGCCTGATCCACCGAATCACCTCCAAGATCGATCGCCGGCATGCTCGCCCGGCGCTGCGCCGGGTCGATGCGCGTAGGTGCCTTGGTCTCGAGCATCGGCACCACCAGCTTGCCGCGACGTTCAGGCTCGAGCGCGACCGGTGCCACCGTCGTTGCTGCAGTGGCTTGCGATGCCGCGGCTGCACGACCGGATCGCGCGACGGCCACGAGCCCGCCCGCGCGATCGAGCCGGCCGGGTGCCGACAGATCGAGCACCAGGCCTTCGGCGTGGAGAGCTGCATGCGCGGCATCGGCTCCCGCAAGGCAGAATCGGATCGTGCACTCCGCGCTGGGCAACGGCTGCGTGAACTGCGTGCTGAAGGTGATCTTCCAGCGCTCGCGCGGAGGGACGACGGACAGGACTTCATCAAGGAGTGCGAGCACCGGCACGCTCCGACGGTGGATGATCCACACGGGCTTCGGCGACGGCGCCAAGGCGGCCTCGGCCACCACGCCTGCCCAGCCGGCATCGCCCGCAACGGTCTTCCAGTTGGCGCACACGTGGACTGGCTGCGTGGGGCCCTCGGGCAGCCACGCTTCGCCCTCGAGGTAGGCCACGCGTCCATCCCACTCGGTCTTGAAGATGGGCTGCTGCACAAGCCACGATGGGCCGCCCAAGCCAAGTTCCTCGCCGTGCAGCACCAAGTGATGCGCGAGGCGATTGGGCCGTCCTGCGTGGTCGCTGCCTGCGTGCGCCACACGACTGACCACGTGCCGCCGCATGCCGTTCATGTCGACGAGAACGTGGCTCAGGGCTGGGATGGGCTCGTGACCGTCGTTGGCCACGCGGTAGACGCTGATCGCCTCGAGCCGCTGCATGAGCAAGGGCGGCATCGAATCGGACATCTGCACGATGCACGGTCCGCTCGAGCCGGGCTTCAGCCCCTTGGGTGCCGACGTGTGGAGCAGCTCCTGTGCCATGGAGTCACCGTAGTGCGCGGATCGTGACCTGGTTCACGATGTCCTCGAGCATCTCCTGGCGACCGCTCACGGGCTCGACCGCTCCGAGGTCATGCGCGAGTCGATGGAGCTCCGCGAGGTTCGATCCTCGCGACAGGATGCGTCGTCCAAGGTCCCCCTGCCAGCTGGAGTAACGATCACGGACGAAGGCTGCGAGCCGGCCATCGGCACGGATCGCCGCAGCGACCTTCAGTCCGGCGGCGAAGGCGTCCATGCCCGCAAGGTGCGCGATCACGAGGTCGTCCGGCGTGAAGCTCTCGCGCCGGCGCTTGGCATCGAAGTTGAGGCCACCGGTCGTGAAGCCACCCATGTCGAGCACCGCGAGCATCACCTGCGTGGTCAGCGCAAGATCGGTCGGGAATCGGTCCGTGTCCCAGCCCAGGCCCGGCGTGCCCATGTTGGCGTCGATGGAACCCAATGCATCTGCAGCGATGGCAGCACGGAGTTCGTGTTCCATCGAATGACCTGCGAGCGTGGCGTGGTTGGTCTCGATGTTGAGCTTGATGTGGTTGATGAGGCCGAACTCGCGGAGGAAGTTCAGCGTGGCCTCGACATCGCTGTCGTACTGGTGGGTCGACGGCTCATGCGGCTTGGGCTCGATGTAGAGCTGGCCCGTGAAGCTGATCGAGCGGGCATGCTCGACCGCCAGGTGCAGGAAGGTCGCCAGTTGCTCGCGTTCACGGCGCAGGTCAGTGTTGAGCAGCGTGGTGTAGCCCTCGCGCCCGCCCCAGAAGACGTAGCCCTCGCCGCCCAGGCGCATGGTGGCCTCCATCGCCACGCGCACCTGCGCCGCAGCGTGCAGGAACACGCGGACGTCGGGGCTCGTCGCGGCGCCGTGCATGTAACGCGGGTGGCTGAAGAGGCATGCCGTGCCCCACAGCAGCCGTGCGCCAGTGGTGCGCTGCATCGACTCAAGACGGTCGACGACGGCATGCAGGTCGCGTTCGGTCGCGGCGATCGTGGGGCGCTCCGGTGCGACGTCGCGGTCATGGAAGCACCAGTGGCCGATGCCGGTCTTGGCGAGGAACTCGCCGAACGCATCCACGCGCCGCAGGGCATTCTCCAGCGAGTCGCTGCCGTCGTCCCATGGCATCTGCGCCGTGGGTGCGCCGAAGGGATCCGACAGGCCGTTGCGCATGGTGTGCCAGTAGCAACTCGCGAACCGGAGGTGGTCGCGCATCGGACGGCCTTCGATGAGTGCAGATGCGTCGTACTGGCGCAGTGCGAGCGGCTCGTTGCAGTCGGGCCCCTTGAACGCGATCGACGGAACGCCGGCGAAGAAGTCAGCCATGCGCACAGTGTCGCACGAAGCCGCCATCGCTGCAGGACTGGGCTGCTGCGACCGGTTCGCTCGCTGCGCGCTTGGCGCCCCATGCACTGACGACGGCCACCGCACACACCAGCGCCACCACGACGATCTTGGTGACCGCAGCAGTGGAGCTTGACGCGGCGCGGCCGACCAGCGGCACCGTGAGCACGGGGGCGATCGGCGAGAGGGCCACCACCCACCACCAGTGCGGCGCGAAGGTGGCGTAGTCATGCGCCTGGCCGGCCGCAGCGCTGCCGACGAGCAGGGCCGAGAGGAGCGTGGCCACGCCGACTCCGGGAGTGACGCGACGGTTCCAGCGGCACACCATCGACATGGCCAGGAGCAACGCCGCCACAGCGGCCAAGGCAAGCGCGAGCTTGGCGAATCCGCTGGCCATGCAGAGCGAGGCCATCGAACCGCACGCCACCGCACCGATCATGGCCGTGGTCGCAGGCGCCGATCCGATCGATGGACACAGGACGAAGGCCAGTGGCAGGGCGGCCAGTGCGGCGAGTGCGCGATCTCCGGCGGTCCATGCGGGGAACCGCATGAAGAAGACGAGCAGCGCAGCGACGAGCGCCATGAAGGGCGCAAAGAAGCAGCCGACGATGCCGTCGATCGGACGCTCATGCGAACCGCGCACGAGTGAGAGCAGCGCGAACCCTGCAATCACGAACGGCAGGGTGTGCCACTGCGCCCACGGCGCCGTGGTGCCTTCCTGCAACCACACCGACAGCGCGAACGCTGCACCGAGAGAGAGTGCTGCCGTGCCCGGGACGACTCGCCGCCCTTCGTGTGCGTGAGGACCGACCGCAACCCACGGCGAGCGCGGCAGCAGGTACAGGATGGTGCCGACGAGCGCCGGGACCGCAACCGCAACGAATGCCATGGTCAGCATGGTGTTCCCGTGAACTCAGGCATCCCGAACGCTTGGCGCATCGCGGCTGCGGGCCGCGAGATCACTTCTTGCCGCCCGCTTCGTCGGCCTTGGCTTCAACGCCCTCAAGAGCGACCGTGATGCGGACCTCGTCGCCCAGCATGCCCTTCTCGACGCCCCAGTTCATGCCGTACTCGCTGCGCTTGATCGAGAAGGTCGTCTCGAAGCCTGCCCGGGCGCCGCGCCCCATGTCAGCTGCACCGGTGAATTCCACCGGCACCGTGACCTGCTTGGTGACGCCGTGGATCGTCAGGTCGCCGGTCACCATGTAGATGCCCTTGTCGCCCATCGAGCAGCCGGTCGACTTGAACGACATCGTGGCGCAGGAAGGTTCCTTTGCGTTGAAGAAGTCCGGGCTCATCAGGTGCTTGTCGAGGTCCTTGTTGCCGCTGTCAACGCTCTCGGTGCGGATGGCGACATCCATTCGAATTTCGACGCCTCGATCAAACATGACGGTACCGGACACGTCGTTGAAGCGGCCCCAGAACCGGCCCGCACCGAGATGCTGCACTCGGAAGAGCGCCTTCGAGTGCACGCCATCGATCGCGTAGGCGACGCCCTCCGGCGGTGGTTCGACCGCTGCGGTGACGGCAAATGAACCGATGGCGAGGACAAGGACGGCAACGATCGTGCGAAGCATCATGTGGGGGACTCCTGGAGACGTGGATGCGGGAACGCGGACGCTATGCCCACGCGCGGGCGAACCGCAAGCACGCGACGGCGTTGCATCGACCCCCTGCCCTGCTGCGCATGAAGAAGGCCCGGTGCGTCGCGGTGTTGCAACGAACCGGGCCCTGAAGCCTGTCGACAACGTCTTATAATCCGTCGTTCGAGAAGTTCATGGCTTGCAGGAGCCCGTCGAACTGCGCATTGGAGTAAAACTGAAGAACGACTCGCCCCGTGTTGGGCTTTCGTCCCATCTGGATCGTCACCTTCGTGCCCAGGTGCTCGGTGAGTTGACGTTCAAGATCCGCAACATGGGCGCTGATGCTCCGAGTTGCTGGCAGCCGGTTGTTCCCCGTGGAACGTTCCCGAGTCCGCTTGGTCTCCTGTTCGAGCTTCCGGACAGGCCAGGATTCTTTCACACAGGCTTCGGCCAAGCGCGACCGCTCGGCGAGCGAATCAACGCTTAGAAGGCACTTTGCGTGGCCAGCTGAGAGCGAACCTGCGCGCACCAAGGCTGCCGTTTTTGCGTCTAAGTGGTTAAGCGACAGTATGTTAGTAACCGACGCGCGCTTCAGCCCAAGTCGATCAGCGAGTTCCTCGTGGGTCAAGTCGAACTCGACAACTAGGCGCTGCATCGCTGTGGCGCGCTCCATCGGATTCAGGTCCTCGCGCTGGAGGTTTTCGATGAGCGCCCATTCGGCGGCAATCTGATCATCCACATCGTGGATCACCACAGGTGCTTCGGTTCGCTTGAGCAGCGTCAACGCGCGCAAGCGGCGTTCGCCGGCAATCAACTCAAAGCCCTTACCCTTGGCCCGAACAACCAGCGGCTGCATCAACCCAGCCGATTCGATGGACTGTGCGAGTTCCCGGATTTGTTCCTCGTGGAACATCTCGCGCGGCTGCCATGGGTTCCGACTGATCAACGCAACAGGTACGACCCGATACGAAGTGCCGCCGTCCGAATCGGTCTGGCCTGAATCGCCGAAACCCACCCCTGAAACAGACGCTTGGTTGGTAGAAACGGCCGAAATGGGGCCTCTGGGCGCCGGCGCCTCCCCTGGAGCTGAAATCACAGTTGGTGTGGTGGAACGTGCCGTTACATGTGGCATTGAAGGGGACACCGATCGAACCGGCGTGCTTGCAGCCGAGGCGGGCTTGGGCGCCCCATCAATGTTCCCCGTGGAACGTCCGCTTCCGGGTACGTTCGGAGTCAAAGTTGGTGCCGATACGGGAACACTGGCC
>CAIYOC010000072.1 GCA_903927725.1 uncultured bacterium
CCACTGGCCGTTGCCGAGGTCGCGCGCCTTGCTCGAGACGATGAACCGCCCATCGCCCTGCGCATCGGCGAACGACTGGGTCACGGTCGGGTCGCTGGTCTTCCAGGCCTCGATCGCGGCCTTCTGCTGGATCGTGGCGCCGGTGAGCGTAAGCGTGTACGCACCGCTGGAGATCGAACCCACCGTGACCTGCCGGTACGACGCGTTGTTGTTGTCGTTGTTGGCTGCAGCATCCTGCGGATGGATGTAGTGGCCTTCGACGAAGTACACGGCGCCGGCGTTCTGGGCCGGGTCGAGGTCGGACGCCCTCACCGCCAGGCGACGGCCGTAGGTCGACGGCGCCGGCGGCATGCCAACGTTGTAGGAGCCAGGGAAGGTGCCGGTGTGGGCGTTGATCTCGCTGCGCGTGCCTAGGCCCGACTGGCCACCGTTGAGGCCCGACGAGTAGGGATCCGAGCAACCGATGCCGAGGTAGTTGCCGGTGCTCGAGGCCTGGCAGCTGCCGCAGAGCGTGCCCTGGAGCGCGGTGAAGCCATGCTTGCCCCAGCTCATGCCGATCTGCTCGATCTTGCCGCCCTTGAGGCGGTACATGTTCATGGGGATGAACGGGTGCCGGCTGTCGGGGCTGGCGAACCACTCGAGCTGTGCGTTGCCGATGTTGCAGCTGGTGGTCCCGATGGCATATGCCATGTAGCTCACGCCATTGATCGTGCCGGCGCCGTACTTCGAGATGTCGGGGATCGCGCCCACAATCACGTCGGGACTACCCGACCCACCGCCGCCGCCACCACCGCCGCCGGTGCTGCTGGCCGCGACGTTCAGGCTGCCCGCACCACCATCGCCGCTGCCGTAACCGCCGATGACCACGATGTAGCTCGTGCCCGCCGTGAGCGAGGCCGTGAGCGTGCTCTGGTAATTGCACGCATCGTCGTTGCAGGCCACCACACCGTTGGCGGTGTTGCAGGAGTTGAGTATCACCAGACGCGTGTCCCACGCCGTGCCGTTGCAGGTCGAGAAGTCGTAGTTGCCGGTCGTCGGCGGGGTGAAGCTCCAGTAGGCGCTCTTGTAGACCGTGTGGGCGCCCGAGCAGCTGCTGCTGGGCACGTTCAGGTTCACCGTGGCGCCGGACGTGTCGAACGCGTTGTCACCCAACGCGAGCGTGGTGGCCGTGCCGCACGTGAAGGATGGCGGCAGCATGAACATGGGAACGGCTTCCGAGTGCATCTGGCCGAGCACCAAGGCCAGTCCGGAACCCGTCAGCACGCCCGCGAGGGTGGTGGTCTTCATGGGCAGGAATCTAACGCGGATCACATCGGATCCAAGCACGATCCGGGCAGGATTCCTCCGTCCGGCCGTGCTCGAATACCATTGGATGGGACCATGACTCGACCGACAACGCATCTTCGCGCGTTCACCCTGATCGAGATCCTGGTCGTGATCGGGATCGTGGTGATCCTCCTGGGCCTGCTGATCCCGGCCATCGGCATGATCACGGCCTCGGCGCGCGCCACCCGCAGCGTGTCCAACCTGCGCAGTTTCGGTGCGGCCTTCGGCACCTTTGCGGCGCAGCGCAAGGATCGAATCCCATGGGAAGGCGAGAAGAACACCGCAGGCATCGCGAACAATCTCGCCGAGCCGAACTTCTGGGCCAACGCACTGGGGCCGCTGGTCGACTCGGATCGATACTCGGCGCTGGTTGAGGATGCGTACCGCGATCAACGCGATGTCGCGAGCTGGTCGAGCGCAAACTCCGTCTGGGCCGATCCATCAGCGACCAGCGAGTCCGGCACGCCCTGGGAGTTCGGCGAGAGCGGCAAGGGCGGCGTGAAGCGCCAGTTCTGGTTCAGCTACGTGATGAACCTGCGCCTGAACAACACCTTCCTCCAAAAGCTCGGCCTGCCTGAGACGGATCGCACCCTGATGAGCCACGCGCACGTGGGCAAGGCTGATCGCACGGTCTTCATGGTCGAGCTGCGCGGGCG
>CAIYOC010000073.1 GCA_903927725.1 uncultured bacterium
CAGCCGGTTGGATGGATCGCGCTCGATGCCGACTCCGGCCCGGACCGCCGACTGTCGATACGTGCTGCTGAGGACCAGTTCGCGCAGCAAGCGCTTCAGATCCCAGCCACCATCGCGGAACCTGATGGCCAGGTCATCGAGGAGCTCGGGATGGCTCGGCACATCGCCCAACACGCCGAAATCGTCGCTGGTGGCCACGAGCCCCGTGCCGAAGACCGACTCCCATGCACGGTTCACGATCACGCGCGCGGTCAGCGGGTTCGAGGGGGCCACGAGCCACTCGGCCATGCCGCGACGATCGCGCGGCCAGGCTTCGTGGAAGTCGTGCAACGCTCCAGGAGTGCCTGCGTTCACGACCTCGGCGGGCGAGGTCAACGCGCCGCGATCGAGCCGATGCGTGATGCGGCGTCGATCGGCGGGCAGCTCCTGCAGCACTGGCACCTGCGTGGCACCCTGCGCGGTCGTGATTGGCAACGTCGGCGACTCGTCATCGGTGTCAGCATCGGCCTGCTGGTTCAGGAAGTCCATGAACCGGTAGTAGTCAGCGTGGGCCAGATCGTCATAGGGATGCGCGTGGCACTGCACGCACTGCATCGACAGCCCCATCCAGGTGTTCCACGTCGTGGCCACGCGATCCATCACCGCGGCCATGCGGAACTCCTCGTTGTCGGTGCCGCCCTCGGTGTTGTTGAGCGTGTTGCGATGAAAGGCCGTCGCCACGCGGGTGCGCTCGTTGGCATCGGGCAGCAGGTCGCCGGCGAGCTGTTCGCGCGTGAATCTATCGAACGGCATGTTCGCGTTCAGGGCCTCGATGACCCAGTCCCGCCAGGCCCAGATCGTGCGGTGACCATCCTTTTCGTAGCCCTGCGTGTCGGCGTAGCGAGCGATGTCGAGCCACGGGGCGGCCCAGCGTTCACCGTAGTGCGGGCTCGCGAGCAGGCGATCCACGACGCGCTCGAAGGCATCGGGTGCCTCATCAGCCAGGAACGCCGCGAGCTCGGTTTCGGTCGGCGGCAGCCCGATCAGGTCGAGCGATGCCCGGCGCAAGAGCGTCGCCCGGTCGGCTTCCGGCGATGGCTCGAGCCCGGCCTCGTGCAGCCCTTGCAGGATGAACCCGTCAATCGGCTGTCGGCACCACGGATCAGCCGATTCGGGGGGGCGAGCCGGCACCACAGGAGCCACGAAGGACCAATGCGGCGACTCGGGTGCGCCTGCAGCGATCCAGGCGTGAAGCAACTCGCGCTCTGCTTCGGTCAGCGCCGGTCCATCCGGCGGCATGCGCTCGTCCGGATCGCTCGCAGCGATCCGCCGCAGGAGCTCACTCGACTCAGGATCACCGGGAACGATGGCACGAAGGCCGCTGGCGGCGGGGCGACCGGCGCGCTCCGTCCCGTGGAGGTTCAGTTTCCCACGTTCGCGCACGCCGCCGTGGCACTTCAGGCAACGCTCGGCGATGAGCCGGCGGGCTTGCTCGGCCACGGGGATCGGCCCATCCGCACCAGCGCAGCACAGGACCATGGCAAGCGAAGCCAGCACGGGGAGATGGTAGCCCGCGCCTTCGGTGTCCCACGAGGGAATACACACGAGGATCAGGACGGGAGTCGGTCGTGCCCTATCTCACGATGGAACGACTGGCGTGTACCGTGAGCCACGCGCCGCAGGTGGCGAGTAGGCACCACGCCGTGGTTCGGCTCAGATCTTCCTTCCGCATTCCTGGCAGAACTTCGAGTCCTCTTCATTCAACTTCCCGCAGGCAGGGCACTTGACCATGACGACCTTCTCCGGCTTCCCGCCGAGATTCACGTTGGACTCGTCCAAGGCGTCCTTGACCATACCGCCTGCCATGCGACTGTATGGTTCAAGTTCTTGCCTTGCCTTCTCTGGATCAAGCACCACTCCGGATCCGGCCAGTCCTCGGGCGCCGATCCTCCGAACGACTCCGCCAATGATGAGGAGGGCCATCCCGCCAAAGGCGCGGAACATCCCGGACTTCGCGTTGGACTCGAAGTTCGAGAAGTCCCCGAAGTGTATGGCGCTCGTCACAAAGGTGGAGGCAAACAGGATTCCACCGAGGATCATCAACCCCATTCCTAGGTAGTACGCGAACTTTCTCTTTTCAGAGATCTGTTTTGTCATCGTCTCTCCTTTGCCGAACGCTCACGTTGAGCTTCCTCCGGGGGACGCGTCCGCGCGGCCCCCGGAGGTAAGCTCCGACGTGTTGTTGTCTGGTCTCAATCTTCCCATTCGTATCTGAGCGGGTTCTTGAAGGAGTACTTCGATCCCTTGGCGGTGATGGACTTCTCCTTCATCATCTTCTTGATCTTGAATATCGTAGGCCAGTACGGCACCGCCATTCCGATGAGGAGTACCCACATGACTGCCGTCGCGGCAGTCATGGCGGATGTCTTGGTCTGCCACCCGATGAACGTCACGATGAAGGTGGGCCACATCAGCCAGTAATAGAGCGCGGCGAACGGAAGGACGACTACGTTGGTAGTGCCTTCCTTTTTGCGGACGATGTAGGGCATCATTTCTCCTTTCTCAGACAACGTTTGACATGAGCGGCCGCCGAAGGCGGTCCGCTCGATGGAAGGGTTGGGCGTCTATTTACTATGTATGCGCTCAATTCCAGATGGAATCTTTGCTCCAAAAGGCTTGGCCAACAGAAACCAAAGAACCATGGCGAACAGCGCCAAAGGTGCATTGACGATCGCAGAAACGCCCGGAATGCTGCGCAATACCGCAATTGCGACCACGATTAGGCCAGTGGAGCCAATGTAGGGAAATGCGAGTGCGTGAATGAAACTAAAAACAATGGCGCCACTCAAGAAGCAAACAAAGAACCATGCAAGCTCTTGATTTAGCTTTGCCACGACCGGCCAGATTGCGCCGCTGAAGAAGCGCCGATACAGAGGCGCATCGACATAGCCTGGGCGATCAACGGGATCTAGTTGCGAGTGGAATGAAACCATTTCCACGCCCGTCCAGTAGTAGGCCAAGAAAAGAC
>CAIYOC010000074.1 GCA_903927725.1 uncultured bacterium
GGAAGCGGGCAGTTCGTAATCCGCCGCCTTGCATGCCTTGCGTGCCGCCTGGGACTGCAGCGCGGCGAAACGGAAACGCGCATGCGGATCGCGCGCGATCAGGAATCGCACCACGCCGCTGCAGAGGTTGCAGACGCCGTCGAAGAGGATGATGGTGGGCTGCTCGGTGATGGTCGGGGCTCTGGCGGTTGAACGAAACCTGGCTGATCCATCGGAAGCCGCGACTCTTGCGCGAGATACCGGCCTGCCGCATCGAGCGCGTGGTCCAGTGCCAGCCATTGGATGGGCGCGGGTCGTGCATGGAGGAACCGCGATCTTCGAAACGAGGTTACTGCGAAGGCCGCCGGCCCATGGAACTTTCTGGCCTTGCGCACCCTTGAAGATGCGCGTGGGCATGGGCACCACAGGCACCATGTCAAAGGTGCACATGCTGGGCACGACCGGCGCGATGCCCACGCCATGAATGCGCACGACGACGCGGCTCGGAGAAGCCTGCACACACGAAAAATCTTGGATTGCCCGACGAACCCGCTTCCTCGGCTCCGTTCTGTCATGGGAGGCTCGGCAGACGCCGGGCCCGGAACCTGGAAACGACCTCGACCGCAACCGGAGACAGCCATGCAGAACACCACCCGAATCCTCTCGTGCCTGACCCTTGCCGGACTTGCAACCCTTTCGGCCACCGCGCTGGCGGGTGACGGCAAGCCCGCCCCCGCTCCGGCTGCGGCACCGGCCGCGGAAGCCACCGCACTGGCGCTCGCTCCCGCCACGCTCGACCTGGGCGAGATGATCGCGGGCCAGCCGAAGAGCGCCCCGCTCACCATCACGAACACCGGCAACGCATCCATCACGATCGCGTCGCTCAAGGGCGGCTGCGGCTGCACGACGATCACGGGCACACCGACCGAAGCGATCGCCCCCGGCGCATCGTTCACGGTGCAGGTGACCGTGGACCCCGGCATGAAGACCGGCATCGAGCTGAAGAAGCCGGTGCACCTGGTGCTGACCGACGGCCGAGCGCAGACCATGCAGGTGGTTGGTCGCGTGAAGACCGTGGTGAAGGTGAGCCCCGAAGTGGTCGAGATGTCGCCCAAGGGCGAGTCCAAGGCCCCTGCCGTGTCGCTGAGCCGCATGGATACCGCACCATTCCGGGTGACCGGTGCCACGCCCGCGGGCGTGATCGCCATGCCGTCTGATGACAAGTCCGCGAAGTCGCACGAGCTGCAGGTGGACGCGAAGGCATGGGAGAAGGCCGGTCGCCCCACCGCCATCACGCTGACCACCGACCAGCCCGACGCGCCGAAGGTCGCGGTGATCATCAAGGCTTCGGAGGCGGTGACCATGTTCCGCCTGCCTGCTCCTGACGGCGAAAGCGACCAAACCTCAACGGAGGCCGCGCAGGATGCGCTGATCCAGCGAATCGACGCCGGTCTGGTCAGTGTGCAGCGCTCGCCGCAGTTCGAGATGCGCCTTCACCGCGAGACGGGCATGCTGTTCGTGCACGGTTCCGAGGATGACCTGGACGCCGTTCGTGCGGTCGTGCGAACCCTTCCTGCCTCGAGCGGCGTGCGTGAGTCACGGCCAACCCCCGGAAACTGAGTCGCGCCTCAGCGATGACCGCCGCACCCGACACAATGCCCGCCGTGCCGACCGGACGACCGACCCCTGACCGATTCGCCACGACGGGGTCGGCGGTCGACGGTCCGGCGCTCGACGATGCAGCTGCGGATCGCTGCACCGCCGCCATGGTGGCCAGTGATCGGGGCGCGTACGAGCGCCTGTTTCTTGCACGATGCGTGTTCGTGGAAACCGAGGCCGCCCGCCGGCTCGGCCAGCGCCGCGACCTCGCCGAGGACGCCGCGCAGGAAGCATGGATTCGCGTGGCCAGGCAGCCTCGTCGCTGCCCAAGCGTGGCAAGCCTGGATGCGTGGCTTCGGCGCGTGGTGCGGAGTGCCGCCATCGACCTGCTTCGAAGCGAACTCTCGCGGCGCGCGCGCGAGGCCATCGTGGCACGCGATCGTGCCGAGGCCGTCGCCTTCCTGAAGGATTACGAGCTGCTCGAGCAGATCCGCCACGAGGTGAGCGACATCGAGGGGCTCACGGCCGAGGAGCGACTCCTGTTTGAACTGAAGGTGCGCACCGACGCCACCACCGCGCGACTCGCGGCATGGCTTGGCATCAGTCGCGCAGCGGTCGACAGCAAACTGCGACGAACCGCAGAACGGGCACGCGCCCTGAGGATGAACCCATGAACTCGCTCACCCCCCGCCAGCGGCAGGCGCTCGCCTGCGGGCTGTCCGCCTTCGACCAGGCCTGTGTTGATCGCACCCGACGCAGGCGCATGCGTCGCGGGGCGGGCGTGTTCGGCGCAGCCGTGTGCATCGCCGTCGCGATGTATGCGGCCAGCCAGCCGCGCACGACGCGCCTGCCTGCCTATGTGCGCATGATGACCAGCGACGCACAGGTGGCCGCCGAACTTGAACTTGCCAACGCCTGCGAGCGCATCGAGCGCGCCAAGGGCCGCGTGGTGGTGGTGGAGTGCGCGCTGCCGCCCCTGGTGCCTGTTGATCAGGTGGTCCCGGACGGACGGGCCGCACTGCCGGCGATGCGGTGATCAGCCGCCGCCGCAGGGCCCGAAATCCAGCAGCAGCACCGCGATGTCCGCGGCGGATCTGGCGCGCCAACCGTTTCAGAGTGAATGCCTGGCCTCCCGGACGGGGCGTCCTCGTTTGGTTGGTGTGAAAGCGCTGCTGGACGGCCCGGCGATGAAGAGCGCCTTGAATCGCGTGTCTGGCATGACCTGAACGCGCGAAGTGAGCCAGCTACCAAAGCCGGCTTGTTGTGGTTTCAGGCGGAAGGGCCCGTGGAGGCCCGCATGATGGCGACAGGCTGATTGATCAAGGTGTCCGCAGGTTCGATACCCTCCGGCTCTGGCCGTTTCTCATCAGAGAGTGCGCCACGGCGCCCCTCAGGCAGTCTGGGTTGGTGCAACCCACGAGACAGGCCAATTGCCGCGCGAAAC
>CAIYOC010000075.1 GCA_903927725.1 uncultured bacterium
GGGCAAGAGCGATGAAGAGCTTGTCGGGCGTGGGCGGCCCGTCGCCACCCCCGAAACCGTAGTCATCCTCGTTGCGGCGAAGCGCGCGCATGCGATGCAGGCCGTGCGCCACGAGCAGGATCGTGGGGGCATCAGCAGTACCGGCTTCCTGGCGGCTGGCCACCTCAGCAGCAAGTTCCTGAAGGCGTTCGGGCATTTCCCGCGGCGTTGCCGTGGCCACGTCAAGTCCGAGCGAGCGACCGAGCGACTCGAGCGAACCGAAGGCAGGATCGTCCGCCGTCGTCCCGTCGAGCAGCAGCACGCGCGCACCCGGAGCCTGCGCAGCGAGCGAAAGCAGGCTGCTGGCACAGATCGCCTGCGCTGCATCGTCGCGCTGGCCGACCACGATCGCGTTCGCGCCCGACATGCGGCGCAGGCGGATCGCGGTGGGATCCTTGATGGCGATCGCCTCACCAAGCCAGAGGCTCGGCGCAAGCGGGCTCGTGCCGGCCGGGGCGCGGCCGGACAGCACGGCGTTCGCTTCGAGCGAAGCGGGGGCGTTGCCTTCGAAGATGATCGTGTCGAGCGGCCGCTTCGGCGGCTCGGCCTGCGCCTTGAGCTGCGCCAGGTTCAGCCACTGCTCGCGTACCTTATCGGGCAGCCACACGACCTGGAACGGGCTGTTTCCTTCGAGGAGGCCGCCGGCATCGTTGTAGATCGCCTCGCCCGGCCTACTGAGCAGCCGCGCCGCCAGGTTCTCATCAGACAGGATCACCTGGCTGTCGGCTTCGGAGCACTGCAGCGCGATGCGCACGCCCATCTGGCCCATGGTGGTGCGCGCGAGGCTGAATGCTCCGCTGAGCGTCTGCGAGCCCAGCACCACGTGCATGCCGAACGCGCGGCCCTGTCGCACCAGGCGATCGAGCAGGAGGTTGGCATCCTGCGCGATGCGGTCGTCCTCGATGAAGAGCTCCTGGAACTCATCGATGATCAGCAGAACGCGTGGAAGCACCACCGGGTGACCCGTGCGGCGATACGACGCCAGATCCTGCACGCCGAGCTGTCGGTAGAGGTCGCCACGCCGCTTCAGCTCACCATCCAGACCCTGCAGCACCGAGAGCCCGAACTCACGATCGCTCTCGACGGCCACCACGCGCGCGTGCGGCAGGCGGTGCGTGGCGTAGGTCTTGAACTCGACGCCCTTCTTGAAGTCAACCAGGTAGAACTCGACCTCGTCGGGGCTGTACCAGAGCGCAAGGTTCGTGATCAGCGCATGCAGGAGCGTGCTCTTGCCGGAGCCCGTCTTGCCGGCGATGAGTGCGTGCTGGCTCGTTCCCACGCCAAGGGTCATCATCTGCAGGCGCGTGGCGCCCGTGCGTCCCAGTGGCACCTGCACGCTCGTCGCCGTCGAGCCTGACCAGAGCGCATCGGGCTTGGGAGCGATCATCTCGAACGGCACCTCGACCTTGCTGCCGTCCTTGGCCGCCTTGCCGATGCGTCGCAGGAGAGGAATCAGGCGTTCGGCGGCAGGGGGCAGTTCGGGCTCGAAGGGAAGCCCTTCCATGCCGTGGCTCGACATGCCCCAGCGACCTTCGCGATGCTGCAGGCAGAGGCTGCGCGAGCGCAGGTCGGCCTGATCGATGCCGGGCACCCATTCGAGCCGCTCGTCTCGCAGGATCATGGTGTGCACGCCGCACCGCGAGCCGGAGTTCACGATGCCCGCGAGCCGCTTCGCCGCCGCCTCCGTCAGGTTGGCGGGGAAGTCGCAGAAGACCAGCACGCGCAGCGGCTCGGCGATCTCGCCCGCCTGGCGGTTGTAGTCCTCGATGCTGGCAAACTCGTTGCGCAGGTACTTCTGGATGACCGTCTCCATGTGCTCGGAGAGGTCGGTGAGCTTCTGCTCGATGTGCCGGTGGTCCGTCCAGATCCGCTCACCGATGAGCTGCTCGTGCTCATCGGCAAGATGCATGAAGCTGGCGAAGCCCTCGCCGAGTCCGACGGGATCGACGATCGTGAACCGAACCTTGCCCGGCGGCATGGCCGTGAGCACCCGGAGCATGGCCTGCTGCAGCAGCGCCACGCCCTGCGCGCGACCATCGTGTCCGCACTCCAGAAGCAGCGATGCATGGGACGGGAACCCAAGCGCCACGGGTACTCGCAAGGTGGTCGGCAAGCCCGCGGGCCACGCCAAGGCTGCATCGGTCGGAAGGGCACCCGGGATGGTGGCCAGATCGAGCGTGCAATGCCCGACTCGAGCCGCAGGGCCCGGCTGGCGGACCGGCGTCCACGACGCCGCATCCAACGCACCCCACGCAGGGAACAGCGCAGCATCGGCTTCGCAGAGCGCTTGCAGCATCTCGGCAGCGTCGTCGCGCGCCGAACACCAAGCAGCGCGCTCGTCCGCGCACGCCTGGTTCCATGTCGCCTCGGCAGCGAGGACCTCGGTGCGGGCCCGGTCATCGATCGATGCCACGCTCGAATCGAGCGTGCGCGCCGCACGAGCCACACGGACCTCGCGGGTCACGCGGGCATCGTTGAGCTGGGCGGCCAGCCGCGTGGCAATCTCCGTGCGCTTCGCAGGCACCGTCTGCTCGATCGTCGCGAGCTTCTCGTCACGACGAGCCTCGAGCTCACCCAGCATGGGGCCGTACTTCGCGTTGGCTTCGGCGAGCGACTCATCGCGCTGGCCGGTCACCAGGGCTTCCTTCTGGCGGCGGATGCCTTCCGCATGGGTGAGCGCCGACTTCATCGCAGCATGCGCGATCGCGCTCGCCTGGAGCGATAGCGCCAGCGCGGCATGCAGCTTCTTGCGCCCGACGACATACGCCACGATCGCCATGGCGACCGTGAGCAGCGTGCCTCCGGCCGCGCCGTAAGCCGCGTGCGTCAGCCGCCCGGGCATGCCGCCGACACCATCGTTCAGCAGCGCACCCACTCCGGCACCGATCGCGGCGAACAGGAACCACGGCGCAAGCAGGATCGGCCCGCGGAAGAGCCCCGGCAGCCAGAGCCGCCCCAGCTCGGCGTTCAAGCCTCTGACGACTTCGGTCTGCTGCTGGATCGCCGTCTCGGGTTGCGCACCGGCCTGCGTGGCAGCGGCATCGTCAAGCCCGGGTTCGGGGGGCATGCGCATGCGGCAACGCGCCACGAAAGCCTTCGCCTGCGCCATCAGGTCCTCGAGCTCGGCCACGCGAGCCTGCAAGTGCGCTCGGTAGGCCTCAAGGTCGCGCCCAGGGATCCGAATCGCCTCTTCGTGGATCGCCTCGGCCTGCCAAACGGCGTGGTCAAGGTCATGCTTGATCTTGCGCCGGCGCGACTCCACGGCGTCCTCAAGCCGGCGTCGGCTCGTCTCTTCCCAGAC
>CAIYOC010000076.1 GCA_903927725.1 uncultured bacterium
ACCTGTGCAGCTGGCCGCCTCACGCGGCGAGCTCGTGGTGGCCGACCGCGCCGGCGGGGCGATCTGGCGCGGACGCGAGGATGGGACGTGGGCACGCATGGCCGATCTTGGCCACGGTGATGCCACGGTCAGGCTTGTGCACCCCTTCGGCGTGGCCATCGCCGATGATGGTTCGCTCGCCATCACCGATGAAGCGACCGATGGGCTGCACGTCGTGCGGTGGGGACCGGGACAGGGCACGACGCTGGTGTCGTCGACCGCAGCGCGGGGCATCCTCGACCAGGAGTTCTGGCTGCCGCAGGGCGTGACGGCGCTGCGCGATGGCGTGCTCGTGGTCGATCGCGGCAATCACCGGTTCCAGGCGTTCGGCACCGATGGTGCGTGGCGCTTCACCGGATCGCTGGGCAAGTTCTACACCCGCAAGCGCACGCAGGTCAGGCAGAACGAGTTGCCTGCCGTCGCGCCTGCTCCCAAGCCACCCACCGGGGACGACTCATGAGTCGCTCGCTGCGAAGCACCGTGCTGACGATGATCGGCTCGGTCATCCTTGCGATGCAGGCCTGCCTGCCCCAGCCCTCCGAGTCGATGTGGGTGCGCAAGGCCGTGACCGAGGATGGATCGCTCACGGTCTGGTGGCGTGTGGCGGGTGAGCGCGATGCGCTGCCAGACAGCGATCCGTTCGATCTCGAGGTCCGCGTCGATGATGCGAACGGTGCGCCTGCTGACGTGTCGCTGGAACTCGATGCCGAGATGCCGCACCACGGCCATGGCATGAATGTCCGCCCGGTGGTCGAGCGAGTCGGTCCAGGGCGGTTCGTCGTCAAGGGCGTGCTGCTGCACATGAGCGGCCGATGGGAACTGGCGTTCGATCTGGGCGATCCCGACGGCGTGCAGTGGCGGCGCGCGCAGTGCACGGTGGAGGCTCCGTGACCGCGCAGCGCCGGCTCGGCATCGTCACGCTGGTGATCATGCTCGGCTTGGCAGCGTGGTCGTGGCGAAGCCTGCGGCAGGGTGCATCCGACGATTCGTCCGTTCACCAGACGCCGACGGCACGCGCGCCCGCATCCAACCTGCCGAAGGCGCTTGCTGTGCACACGCAGGCGCGTGCACCCGTGCCGCCCGACCCGACGAACCGCTTCGCCGATGACGCCCGGGCTGTCGCGCTCGGCGAGCGCCTCTTCTTCGATGAGTCGTTCTCGTCCAGCGGCACCGTGAGCTGTGCAACGTGCCACGATCCCGAGCACGCCTTCACCGATGGGAAGCGTATCGCCCAAGGCGAGGGGACTGGCTCGCGCAACACTCCGACGATCCTCGGTGCGGCGCGCCGTCGTTGGTTCACGTGGGATGGACGCGCCGACACGATCTGGTCGCAGGCAGCGGAACCCATCGAGCAGCCGACCGAGCACGCGTTCGATCGCACGCGGTTTGCAGTGGCCATTCGCGACGATCCGGGCGTGCGACGACTGTGGGAAGCTGCGTGCGGCGCGCTGCCCGCAGCACTCGATGCGGTGCCCAAGGGTCTTGCCGCGCGGCCTGCGCTCGCGGATGGTGGCGAGGGCGACACGATGGCGCAGTCGTGGGCCCAGTTGTCCGCAGAGCAACGCGCTGCCATCGACCTTGTCTTCAGTGCCTCGATGAAAGCGCTCGGTGCGTTCCAGCGCACGCTCGACATGCCGCTGTCGGCGTTCGACCGCTGGGCCGATGCGGTCGGTCAGGGCACGGTGTCGATGGATGATGAGACGGCGGGGGGCATCATCACGCCGGCGGCCCGCCGCGGCTGGCTGCTCTTTGCGGGCAAGGCGAACTGCATCCAATGCCACGGTGGTCGGGAGTTCACCGACGGCGAGTTCCACAACCTCGGACTGCCCGGGCCCGACGGTCGACTGGGCGGCGATCCCGGTCGTCGCGGCGCGATTGCACGGCTCAAGACCGATCCGTTCTCGAGCGCCGGCGTGTTCAGCGACGACCCCGACGGCGCCGAGGCCCGGCTCGTCCGATCGCTCAAGGATGATCCCGAAACGTGGGGGCAGTTTCGCACACCGAGCCTGCGCGGCGTGGCGCTGACGGCGCCGTACATGCACGACGGCCGCTTCGCCACGCTGCCCGAGGTGATCGCGTTCTACGACACGCTCGAAGGAGCCATTGCGCTGGATCATCATCGCGAAGCAGTCTTGCAACCGCTCGGACTCACGGCGCCGGAGCGCGATGACCTCGAGGCATTCCTGCGGGCCCTGAGTCCGGAGCGGCTGCCCGGAGTCCTCGAATCCGCCCGGTAATCCCCGAGCTGGATTTCCATGTCCCCTGAAACGGGCTACAGTTCGAGGACCCACTGCCCGACAACGAAGGAGACATGATGCGCGCTTCCACGACCGCGACGCTGCTTGCTTGCACCCTGCTTTCGGGCGTAGCGCTGACTGCACTCGCTCACGAGGACGACGGGAAGGTCCGCGATCGCGAAGCCGCGGTGATCGCTCCGGCGTGGCGCGAGGCCGATGGTGGCCTGGCGGGTGAGACGTTTGATGCGCAGGGCATTGTGCTCAAGGCGTGGTTCCCGCTTGCGTCGATCGATGCTGTTGCAACGAGCGGCAATGACTGCTGGGGCTACGTCAGCCCATCGGGCCGCGAGTACGCCATCATGTGCGTGAGCAACGGCACCGCGGTGTACGAGGTGACCAATCCTGCGGCGCCGGTCAAGCTGGGCTTTGTTCCGGGAGCGCAGAGCCTTTGGCGCGATGCGAAGGTGTTCGGCAATCGCGCCTACGTCGTCACCGAGGGTGGCGTGGGTATCCAGACGATCAACCTGTCGCAGGTGGACAGCGGCGTGATCACGCTGGAGAGCACGGTGACGGCCGGATCGGGCGGCCTGGCGACCCACAACGTCGCCATCAACGAGCAGAGTGGCTACCTCTATCGCTGCGGCGGCGGATCGAGCGGCCTGCGTTTCTACAACCTGAACGTCACGCCGGGTTCGCCCCAATACGTTGGCGAATGGGCTGCCTATTACGTGCATGACGCCCAGATCGTGAGCTACACGAGCGGTCCCTACGCTGGCAAGGAGATTGCGTTCTGCTGTGCAGGCCTCAACGGTGGCAATGTCGAAACAGGCCTGTACGTCGTTGATGTCACCAACAAGTCAGCGCCCGTGCTCCTGAGCCGGGTCCTGTATCCCAACGCGCGGTACAGCCACCAGGGCTGGCTCACGGAGGACCGCAAGTACTTTCTGCTCGGCGACGAGCTTGATGAGGGAGCCAGCCAGCCGCTGACGACGACCTACGTGATCGACGTGCAGAATCTCGCGTCACTGACGTACGTGGGCCAGTTCGGCAACAGCACGCCGGCCATCACGCACAACTGCTACACCCACAACGGCAAGATGTTCGCCGCCAACTATCGCAGTGGCATGCGCGTGTTCGACGTGAGCAACGCGGGCACGCCGTCGAGCGTGACGGAAGTGGCCTACTTCGATACGTACCCCGGATCGGACTCCGCGCAGTTCAACGGACTGTGGTCCTGCTTCCCGTACTTTCCCAGCGGCACCGTGATCGGCAGTGACCTCGAGCGCGGGCTGTTCGTGTGGCGCATGGGCGAGGACGCCGTGCAGCTCTCGTTCCCGGGCGGCGCACCGTCGCTCGTTTCGCCCGCGGGGCAGTCGCTGTCGTTCGATGCGGTGGTGCAGCCCGGCGTGACCGTGACCAACAAGCGCTTCTACTACAACACGCCCGGCGGCACGCAGGCGTTGTCGGTGTCGCCGGTCGATGCGGACACCTTCTCGGTGAACCTGCCGGCCGTCGCCTGCGGCAGCACGGTCGGGTTTGCGGTCGAGTTCACCACGGCGACCGAGGTCTTCCGGCTGCCCTCAACGGGGTTCCTGCCCGCGACCGCGGCCTTCGGCGTGGCCACCGGGTTCACCGACGAGATGGAGATCGATCAGGGCTGGACGGTCGGCGGCGCAGGTGATGCCGCGACGGCCGGCCTGTGGGTGCGCGCCGATCCGGTCGGCACTGCGGCCCAACCCGAGGATGACCACACGGTGGCCGGTGTCCGCTGCTGGATCACCAGCAACGGTGCGGTCGGTGGCGCCGTGGGCGCTGCCGACATCGACGGTGGCCAGACCACGCTGACCTCGCCGAACTTCGACGCAACGGTCGTCGACACGCCGTACATCAGCTACTGGCGCTGGTACTCCAACAACGGCGGCGCGGCCCCGAACGAGGACAGCATGCCGGTCGAGATCTCCAACGACGGTGGCGCGTCGTGGGTCCAGCTCGAGCTGGTCACCGAGAACGCTGCCGCCTGGGTCCAGAAGAACTTCCGCATCGCGGACGTGCTGGCGCCCACGTCGACCATGCGCATCCGGTTCCGCGCGCGCGACCTGCTCAGCGGCTCGGTCGTCGAAGCTGGCGTTGATGACGTCAAGGTCTACGGCTACGACTGCACCGTGGCCCGCCCGGCTGACGTGAACGGTGACGGCACCGTCGATGGCGCCGACCTCGGCATTCTGCTGGGCAACTGGGGCAACTCGGGAGCTGGCGACATCGATGGCAACGGCCAGGTCGATGGCGCCGACCTTGGCGCGCGTGTCGCCGACTGGGGCTGATCGTCCGCTGCTGACTCCCGTTCCGCCGCTCGCGCCGTACACTCGCGAACATGCGGATCACTCTGCTTGCGTCGACGGTTCTTGCCTGCGTTGCATGGGGGTTCGGCGTTCCGTCGAACTCCACGGTCTTGGCTGATGAAGCGGCAGCCAAGTCGAGCACGACCCCCGAGGCCCGCAAGGAGCCGATCGCCGGCACCACGCTCGAGATCGAGCTCGTCAAGGTCGCTGGCAGCGCCGACGGCAGCGTGAAGCCGCTCTGGGTCGCGCGCACCGAGACGCTCTGGGACTGGCAGGACATCTGCATCTACAAGCGCGATCAGAAGGATGGAGCATCGGGCAACGCGGCCGCCGATGCGTGCACGCGTCCCACGAAGCCCTACACCGCGGCTGACCGCGGCTTCGGCCACAGCGGGTTCCCCGCGGTCAGCATCAGCTTCAACAGCGCCAAGGCCTTCTGCGAGTGGCTCAGCGCGAAGACGGGGCGTCGATACCGCTTGCCGACCGTGGCCGAGCGCAAGCACCTGTGCGCGCGATCGGGGATCACGGCCGAGTCGATGAAGGACCATGCGTGGACCTTCGAGAACGCGAAGGACGCCACGCGCAAGGCGGGTTCGCTCAAGTCTGACGCGAGCGGCCTCTTCGATCTCTACGGCAACGTCCGCGAGTGGTGCGTGGCACCCGACGGCACGGGCGTGCTCATGGGCGGCGGTTTCGAGGATCCCGCTGCATCGATCGCCTGCGACACGGCACTCGCCGACAGCGAGGACTGGAACGCGAGCGATCCGCAGTTTCCCAAGAGCATCTGGTGGCTTGCCGACGGACCGTGGGCAGGCTTCCGCATCGTCTGCGACGAGTGACAGGACCGATCCCGACCGAACCCCACAGGAGATTGCCATGATCGAGCACGCATCCGTTGACCGTCGGACCTTCATCCAGGGCGTCGCCGCCAGCGCTGCCGTCATGGCCGCTCCGGGCGTGCTCGCTGCGGGCCGGCGAGCCGAGGCGCTCCGCGTGGGCGTGATCGGGTGCGGCGGACGCGGCACCGGTGCGGCCTTCAACGCGCTCGAGGCTGGCGAGGCCACGAAGGGCGCCGTGCGGATCGTGGCGCTTGGCGATCTCTTCCCCGAGCGTGTCGATGGTGCACGCAAGGGCCTCGCCGAGAAGGGCGAGCTGGGAACGGTCCCCGAGAAGAACTGCTTCACTGGATTCGATGCCTACAAGGGCGTCATCGCGACCGACTGCGACGTGGTGATCCTGGCGACGCCGCCGGGCTTCCGGCCGAGCCACTTCAAGGCAGCGGTCGATGCCGGCAAGCACGTCTTCATGGAGAAGCCGGTCGCCGTCGATGCTCCCGGCGTGCGCATGGTGCTGGCCGCAGCGGCCGATGCCGAGCGCCGCAAGCTCAGCGTGGTCTCGGGCACGCAGCGCCGCCACGAGCAGTGCTACCTCGAGGCGATGGAGCGCATCCACCGTGGCGACCTGGGCAAGGTCGTCGGTGC
>CAIYOC010000077.1 GCA_903927725.1 uncultured bacterium
GCCGACATCGGTGGTGCCGTCGAAGAAATCGGGTTCACCGGCGGTTCGCTGTCGCCCGATCTTGGGGTGTCGTGGTCCCTGCTGGTCGGGTTCCGGGTCGCTGATCGCGTGGCGATCGAGCTGGAGTCGGGCTACACCACCAATTCCGTGAGTGGCTTCTCGGGAACGCTTGAGGAGTATGTCGGTGGTGCGCCGTTCATTCCGGGGACATTCGCGTCCACGGACGATGGCACGCTGTCGATGATCCCGATCTTCGCCAACATCTCATGGGAATTGCCGCTGATCGAGCGCCGGGCCGGACGTGACGAGAGCGGCCTCTCGTTGCGGCTGGCCGGCGGCTTCGGCGTGACGCAGATGGAACTGTCGATGCAGGACCTCGTCGTGAGCGCGCCCACGGCCGGCGTCGATGGACAGACCTTCGGCATCGACGGCACGAGCTGGCAGATCGCCGGTCAGTTCCGCACCGATCTGCTCTGGAACCTCTCGTCCAACGTGGATCTGGGTGTGAGTTGGCGCCTGATGTACATGGGTGCGCCCGACTTTGGCGACGTGACCTTCGAGGACAGCGCGAACTTCGAGTCGTCGCAAGGGCTGTCGTTCGGGGACACTTGGGCGCAGTCCATCCAAGGGTCGCTCAACTTCCGCTTCTGAACCATGGAGTTTCGCATGCATGCCAGCACCCTGATCGCCGCGTCGATGGCTTGCGCGTTCGTCGCCCGCCATGCGGTCGCGCAAGTTCCTGCGGGCGCTCCAGAGCAGGCCATCGCTCCCGCAACGGCGCAAGAGTTCTCGAATCGCGTCTACATCGGCACCTCGCTTGGCGCGGCGTTCCTGCCCAAGCTCAAGATCAGCGATGAGTTCGAGACCGAAGCGGCCTATGGGCTGACGGATGTGGGCCTTGACACCGACGTCGGAGCCGCGTTCACGATTGCGCTGGGCATCCACGCAACCGAGAATTTCTCGCTGGAAGTGCAGACCGGCATGACGTGGGTCGGTTTCGGCGGTGCGAGCGGAGAGTTGTCATTCTTGGACCGCGTGGGTGATCCGACGCCTGCCTTCGATGCCACCCTTTCGGGCGGCAGCGGTTCGTTCCTGCAGGTCCCGGTCATGGCCAACGCGACGTGGCGCATTCCGCTGTCCAAGCGAGCTCCGGGCACCGATGACACGTCGATCGGCTTGATCCTGGGCGGCGGCTTCGGCGCCATCAATACCGGTGCCGACATCTCCGGCATTGACGTTGCACCGATTGGCGGCGCGGTCCCTGACTACACCATGTCGATCAACGGCAATGGCTGGTCGTGGGCGGCCCAGGCGCGTGTGGGCCTGGACATCGCGCTCTCGAGCCGTGTGAGCCTGGGGCTGGAGTATCGGCTGATTGGCTTGAACGAGGCTGATCTCGGTTCCGCCGACTTCAGCGAGGATCTCGATCGCTTCAGCGACATCACGATCGAGACGTTCATCGAGCAGACGATCTCGGCCACGCTCGAATTCCGCTTCTGAGAGCGGCGCCCTGAGTGACCCGCGCAGCGCCGTCAATCCCGGTGCTGCTGGTGGCACGCCTTGCAACTGGCCCCGAGCAGGGCCAACGAAGCGTCAGCTCGTAGGTTGAGCGCAGCACGGTCGGGCGCCGATGCATCCATGGCCTCCATGAGTCCTTCCAGGCGCACCGCGGCGAGCCCCTCGCGCACGAGCCACTCGCGCACCGTGGCGCGCTGGGATTCAGGCACGTCCTTGAGCTGAGCATCGTCATCGAGCAATCGGTAGAGGTCGGCCAGTCGACCCGCATCGGCGAGCGGCGCCAGGTCCGGATGATCCGGGGGCGCTCGCCAGCCCGACTTCTGGGCAAGCTTGAGCCTGTCGTGCACCTCGTCGATCTCGACCATCGCAGCCACGAGCGAACTCGGCACCGTGCGCTCCGGGAAGTCGGCACGCGCGGCATCGATGACGGCAGCAGTGAGCGGCGCCGCCTTGGCGGTGCACTGCCAGAGCCCGGTGTAGCCGGCAGCGGTGCCCGACACCTTCATGCGCGCGGCAGCCTGCGCCGGCGTGAGCCAGCCGAGGGACACCGCGATCGCCGCGGATGCACCTGCGCTGCGGTGCTTGCCGTGATGGCAGTGGATGTAGATCGGTCTTGGCAGATCGCGCACGGCACGGGCCAACTCGACCTTGCGCGCATCATCGAAGCCGTCGTAGCCGATCGGCAGGTGCACGTACCGCATGCTGCGCGCGCGAGCACGCTCAAGGTCGGGCAGGGCTCCATCCACCGAGAGGATGGTGCGAACACCGAGCGACTTCAGGGTGTCGAAGCCGGCGTCGCCTTCCGGTACCGAGCCGGACCACACATCGGCATGGAACGCCACGAGATTGTGCAGGCCGGGAGCATCGATGGGTGCCTGGGCATCGATGGTCGGCGGTGCGATCGGTTCGGCTGCGACCATGCCAGCAGGTGCCGGCGATTCCGGGGGCGGCGTCGCGCAGTTGGATGGCCGTGATGCGCCGCTGACCAAGGGCGCCAAGAGACATGCAATCACCGCACGGACCGGCATGCGTGGAAGGTACCCTCGGGTCGGGTCGACTCGGGGGCGCGGTAGGATCCCCGACCCCCATGCTGCGTGCACGCCCGCCCCATCTGTTTGCGCTCTCGGCATGCCTGGCCGGCTGCATGATGGGGCCCGATGCGCCCGAGCTGGCCGCAACCGATGCGGGCATCGCTGAGCGGGAGTCTTGGTCGCCAGCGGCACTGACGGCCGAAGAGGCTGCTGCGGCCCGGTCGGCTGCAGCGGCCCTCGGCAATGAGGAACTCGTGGCGTGGTGGACACGCTTCGGCGATCCGGTGCTCGATCGCCTGATCACTCGGGCCGATCGCACGAATGCGGATCTTGGCCAGGCGCTCTCGCGCGTGCGCGTGGCGCAGGCGCAGCTTGGCGTGGCCGAGGCGGACCTGTGGCCCGACATTGCCGCGGGTGCCGAGTACTCCCGCATCAAGCAGAACTTCTCGCAGCTGGCTGCCCAAGGCGTCGATACCGATCCCTACTCAGTGTGGGCCTACGGCCTGGCCATGGGCAGCTGGGAACTCGACCTCTGGGGACGCATCCGGCGATTGATCGAGGCTGCGAACCAGGATCTTCGGGCAGGCGTGGATGATCTGCGCTCAGCCATCGTGTCCGTCCGTGCGAGCGTGGCGACGACCTACGTCGAGCTGCGCACGCTTGAGGCCCGCATGGCCGCGCTTGAGTCCGTGGTCGGCTCGATGCAGCAGACGCTCGACCTGGCCCAGCGCAGGTTCGCCGCCGGCACCGCCACGCAACTTGAGATCAACCGTGCCCAGGCCAACCTCGAGAAGGAAGCGGCGCAGCTGCCCGGGCTGCGATCGTCGTATGCGCAGGCGCTGGGTCAGATGGCGCAGCTCTGCGGAACGACCTCCGATGAGGTGCTGCGCGACCTTGGCACCGGAGGGATCCCTGCCGCGCCGGTCGCGATCGATGCGGGCTTCCCGGCACAGTTGCTCGAGCGGCGCCCTGATCTTCGTGCGGCAGCTGAGCGGTACACGGCAGCCGTGTCCCGCATCGGTGCCGCCGAAGCGTCCCGCTGGCCGACCCTGTCCTTGAGCGGCAACTTCTACATCTCGGCCACGGAGTTCACCGGCATGGGCGACTGGGCGAACCGTGCGTACGCGTTCGGACCCTCGCTCACGATGCCGCTGTTCACCGGCGGTCGCATCAACGCCCAGATCGCGTCGGCGCGCGCGCAGGCCGAGCTCGCCTTCAACGCCTGGCGCAGCGTGCTCGTGCGCGCGGTGGCGGAGGTCGATTCGTCGATCGCGGGTGCGGTGCTTGCGGCAGAGTCGCGCGATCGCTTCGCTCGCGCCCTCGCCAGCGCCGCCGACACCGAACGCCTTGGGCGCATGCAGTACCAAAGTGGAACGATCACGCTCGAGCACCTGCTCGACCTGCAGGAGGAGCTCCTTGCGGTGCAGGATGCCGAGGCCCAGGCGCGCGGCCTCGCGGCCCAGTCCGCGGTTGCCCTCTATCGCGCGCTCGGTGGTGGTTGGCAGGATGTCGCGCCGCTCCAAGACGACGCCATGAAGGACGCAGCGAAGGCGACGGGCTCGAGCCCCGCGGGCGCGGCTTCACGCGACCCGAGCGCAGCAAAGGATTCACGATGAACCATCGGACGCATGCCGGAAGCCTCGTGCTTGTCCTTCTCGGTGCGGTGTCGTGCGGCCAGGCGCCGCAGCCACCGGCTCCGCCGCCGATCACCGTACGCACCAAGGTGATCGAGCCCATGGATGTGCCCGTCGAGGTCACGTTCCCGGCCACGATCGACTCCCCGCGCACCGTCGAGGTCTCAGCCCGCGCCGCAGGGTGGCTGCAGGCGCAGCCAGTTGCCGATGGTGCGCTCGTGAAGCCTGGCGACGTGCTCTACCAGGTCGATCCATCGCAGTACCGGATCCAGCTGGATGCCGCCAACGCCCGCGTGAAGCAGGCGATTGCGCAAGAGCAGGCTGCGCGCGCACAAGCCGAGGGTGCGCAGGCCGCTCTCGTGCTCGCCCAATCGACGTTCGAGCGCAACAAGGGACTGGTCGACAGCGGCGCGATCAGCAAGGAGCGCTGGGACCAGATCACGGCGGATCTGGCGCGAGCCAAAGCGACTGCGGACCAGGCTGCTGCCGACATCGCGCTCGCGCAGGCCAACGAGGCGAGTGCGCGTGCCGATGCCGAGAATGCCCAGCTCAAGCTCTCGTGGTGCACGGTGTCGAGCCCACTGGATGGCCAACTCGGTGCGAGCAAGGCGTACGTCGGTTCGCTCGTCGGCGAGGCCGGCTCGCAGGTCCTCAACACGATTGTGCAGATCGATCCACTCTGGGCGGGCTTCAAGCCGAGTGCGCGCCTGCTGCCGGCGATCGTCGGTGCCCGTGACCAAGGCACGCTGACGGCGCACGTGGAGTTGCCGGGCGCGATCACCACTGCCCACCCCGGCATGCCGATCGGCATGACCGATGGCGCCCCGAGGGCCGAGGGCAAGCTCGTGTTCCTGGACAACCAGGTCGGCCAGACGACCGACACGCTGCTCTTGCGCGTTGAGTTTCCCAATGCCTCAGGGCATTTCCGCCCGGGTGGTTACGCCCAGGTCACGCTGGGCCTCGGCATGCAGAAGTCCGCGATCGTCGTGCCCCAGAGCGCGACCTTCGCGCGGCAGACGGAACTGCTGGTCTGGGTGCTGAAGGGGGACGGCACGGTGCAGAGCGTGACCATCGAGCCGCTCGCTGCCTGGAACAACGAGGTCATCGTGCAGTCGGGCCTCGCGGCTGGCGATCGCATCGTGGTCGAGGGGCTCGCGAAGCTCAGGCCGGGCGTGAAGGTGGTCGACCTCGGCGCCTCCGCACAGCCTGGGTCGGGAGCCGCCGAGCCGCCAGCCTCCGAAGCGAAGCCGGGGAGCTGATCCGCCATGTACCGCTACTTCATCGAGCGACCGATCTTCTCGACGGTCATCGCCCTCGTGATGACGCTGTCCGGCGCGGTCTGCGCCTGGATCCTGCCCATCGCGCAGTATCCGGCGATCGTGCCGCCCACGGTGCAGGTGACCGCGACCTACAACGGCGCCGATGCCGCGACGGTCGCTCAGGTCGTCACGCTGCCGCTCGAGCAGCAGATCAACGGTGTCGAGGGGATGCTCTACATCTCGTCGACCTCGACCAATGCCGGGGTCAGCACGATCACCGTGACCTTCGAGGTGGGCTACGACCTCGACATCGCCGCGGTCGACGTGCTCACGCGCGTGAACCAGGCGATCCCGATGCTGCCGGAGTCGGTGCAGCGCGTGGGCGTGAACATCGCGAAGCAATCGACCAACCTCACCGCGGTGGTGAGCCTGGAGTCGCCCGACGGTCGCTACGACAGCTCGTTCCTCTCCAACTACGCCAACATCACCGTTGAACCGGTGGTCGCGCGCGTGGACGGGGTGGGCAGCACCACGGTCTTCGGCCTGCAGCAGTATGCGATGCGCGTCTGGCTGGACCCGGGCCGGCTGACGCAGCTGGGTCTCTCGCCGACGGATGTCTACGCCGCGATCAAGGATCAGAACGACCAGTCGTCGCTGGGCTCGCTCGGGCTCGAGCCATCCACCAGCCGGCCTTCGGTGACGCTTTCGATCCAGGCCAAGGGGCGGCTCGTGGATCCGCAGGAGTTCGGCGACATCGTGGTGCGTGCCGAGCGCGATGGCGGCCTCGTGCGTGTGCGTGACGTCGCCGAACTCGACCTTGGGTCGTACCAATACACCAGCACTTCGGCGCTCAACGGCGGTCCGACCGCCACGATCGGCATCTACCAGCTCCCGAGCGCCAACGCGTTCGATGTGATCGAGGCGGTGCGCCGGGAGCTCGATCGCCTGTCGGAGCAGTTCCCGCCGGGCCTGCGATACCGGGTCACCTACGACACGACGCTCTTCGTCGAGGCATCGCTCGATGACCTCGTGAAGACCCTGATCGAGGCCGGCATCCTGGTGCTGGTCACGATCTTCATCTTCCTGCAGAGCTTCCGCGCCACGCTGATCCCCATGATCGCGATCCCGGTCTCGATCATCGGCACCTTTGCGATGATGGCGATCTTCGGCTTCTCGGTCAACACACTGACGCTGCTGGGGCTCGTGCTCGCGATCGGCCTGGTGGTCGATGACTCGATCATCGTGGTTGAGAACGTGTACCGCCAGCTCGAGTCGGGAGTGACCGATCCGCGCGAGGCCGCGGTCAAGGCCATGCAGGAAGTGGGGGGACCGATCGTTGCCACCAGCTCGGTGCTCCTGGCGGTCTTCATCCCTGCCGCGCTGATGCCCGGCATCACTGGCCAGCTCTACAACCAGTTCGCGCTCACGATTGCCTTCTCGATCGCCTTCAGCGCCGTCAACTCGCTCACGCTCTCGCCGGCGCTCTGCGCGGTCTTCCTGCGTCACTCCGCACCGAGCACCTTCGCGCCCTTCGTGGCGTTCAACCGTGGCTTCGACTGGCTGAGCGATCGGTACGCGAGCCTGGTGCAGTGGCTGTGCAAGCACTGGTACGCGGTCGTGGCATCGTTCCTCGTCGGCTGCGTGGGCGTGTGGCACTACTTCCGCGTGGTGCCGACAGCATTCGTGCCCAACGAGGACCAGGGCGCGTATTTCGTGCTCTACCAGCTGCCGCCGGGCGCCAGCCTGCTCCGCACGCAGGAGGTCTCGAACCGCATCCAGGAGATCGTGCGCCGCGACGAGGCCGTGTCCGACGCGATCCAGATCAACGGCCTGAACTTCCTGACCGGTTCGCTGTCGACCAATGCCGGCGTGGTCATCGTCACGCTGAAGCCCTGGGACGAGCGGGATCCTGCCACCGAGAACGTCCGCGCGATCATCATGCGCGCTGCCCCCGAGCTGCGCTCCATGCCCGAGGCGATCGTGATGCCCGCGCCGCCGCCGCCGATCCCGGGCCTTGGTGCCGTGGGTGGCTGGCAGCTGCAGCTCGAGGCACTCGCAGGCCAGGACTTCAGCGCGCTCGCCGAGGTGACCGATGCGTTCCTGGCCGAGGCTTCCACGCGGCCCGAGCTCAGCGGCCTCAACACGCCGTTCACCAACTCGGTGCCGATGATCACGCTCGAGATCGACCGCACCCGCGTGTACGCACTGGGCCTGGAGATGGGCACGGTCTTCGACACGCTCGGCACCACGATGGGCCAGGCGTTCATCAACAATTACAACCAGTTCGGCCAGGTCTACAACGTCATGGTGCAGGCGCAGTCCGGCAGCCGCATGGACGTCACGGACATCATGGGCCTGCGCGTGCGCAACTCGTCGGGCGAGATGGTGCCGTTCTCGAGCTTCGCACGGCCCGTACTGAAGGCCGGCACCGACAACGCGGCGCACTACAACCTGTACAACACGGTGCAGGTGAACGGCCAGACCGCCGCCGGCTACGGCTCGGGCGACGCGATCAAGGCAATCGACGAGGTGGCTGCGGCCACGCTGCCCGAGGGCTTCTCGTACGAGTGGACCGGCACGACCTTCCAGGAGATCGAGGCCAGCGGGCTGGCGCCGGTGATCTTCTCGATGGCGATCATCGCCGTGTTCCTGCTGCTTGCAGCGCTCTACGAGAGCTGGTTGCTGCCGTTCAACGTGCTGCTGGCGGTGGCCTTCGCCGTGCTGTTTGCGCTTCTGGCCCTGCACTGGACGGGGCGGTCGCTCGATGTGTACGCGCAGATCGGGCTCGTCATGCTCGTGGGCCTGGCGGCGAAGAACGCCATCCTGATCGTCGAGTTCGCGAAGGTTCGCGCTGATGGCGGCGAGACCCCGCTGCAGGCGGCGAGCGAGGCTTCGCGCCTGCGCCTGCGACCGATCATGATGACGAGCCTGAGCTTCATTCTGGGGATCCTGCCGCTCGTGATCGCGGTCGGTGCCGGGGCGCAGAGCCGCCGCTCGATCGGCGTGTCGGTCTTCGGCGGCATGCTCGGGTCGACGATCATGGACCAGCTCGTGGTGCCGACCTTCTTCTTCCTGCTGTATTCACTGCGATTGCGCGGCGGGCGGGGGCGGTCGGCGCCATCGCACCAGCACGGCGGCTGATCTATCCTCCTCGCGCGCCCTGCGCAGGAGGCCGAGCATGCACTGGTACGTCGTCGAATCGGGACAGCCCACGGGACCGCACGATCGCGTGGCCATCGAACGCATGGTGGCCCTTGGCCGCATCACCGCCGGGACCAAGGTCTGCGTGGTGGGGGACACTGCGTGGACTCAGGCATCGCAGGATCCAGTCATCTCGGCGCTGATCACGCAGCTGGGCGCAGGCGGCAGCATGACAGCGCGCGCCGATGCGGTGCTCGGTGCGGCGCACCCGCCGCTGGCGACGACACCCATCCCTGATGAGGAGTTGCCGGCGTTCACGTACGGCGGCTCGTCGCAGCTTGGCCACAAGGCGTTCAAGGCGAAGTGGGGCGCACTCGTCCTGATCGGGCTGGTGTACCTGGCCCTGTCCTACGCGCTCGGCGTGCCCGGGATGATCTCGGGAATGTTGCGTGCTGCAGCCGAGGAGTCCGGTACTGCGGCACCCGGTGCTCTTGCACTCGATGTCTTCGGGTGGTTCCTCTCTATCCTGATCGGCGGCCCGCTCCTGTCGGGTTTCGTGGTCGCCGGCGCGCGCGCCGTGCGTGGTGCTGGTCAGGTCTCCGACCTGTTCCTCGGTTTCCAGCGATACGGCTCGGTGGTCTTGGCCTACTTCGTGTCGATCCTGCTGATCGGGGTGGCGATCGTCGCAGCGGTGATCCCTGGGCTGGTCATGCTCGGTGTGGCCGTCGGTTTCGAGATGAGCGGGAACTACGGCAAGATCGGCGTTCTGGGCGCCTTCGGCATCCTGGTGGCGGGCTTGGGCGTGCTGTCCGTGTCGATCTGGATCATGCCGCGGCTCA
>CAIYOC010000078.1 GCA_903927725.1 uncultured bacterium
CTGGCACTCTCGGCAGGGGCTTCCTGCTTCTCATCCTCGATGAAGTCGCCGAAGTGGCTGTCCTCGCTCTCGCCGACCGGGCGGTCGAGCGAGATCGGGTGCCGGCTGATCTTCATCACGCGGCGCACTTCCTCGACCGGCATTTTCGCCTTGGCAGCGATCTCCTCGACCGTCGGCTCGCGGCCGAGGTCCTGCAGCATGTGCTTCTGGATGTTCCGGAGCTTGGACATCGTCTCGATCATGTGGACCGGCACGCGGATGGTGCGGGCATGGTCGGCGATGGCGCGCGTGATCGCCTGGCGGATCCACCAGGTCGCGTACGTGCTGAACTTGTAGCCACGCTAGTACTCGTACTTGTCGACCGCGCGCATGAGGCCGGTGTTGCCTTCCTGGATGATGTCGAGGAACGGCAGGCCACGGTTGCGGTACTTCTTGGCGATCGAGACCACCAGGCGCAGGTTGCCGCCCGACAGGTCGCGCTTGGCCTGCTCGTACTCGCCGAAGACGCGCGCGATGGTGCGGCATCGGTCGAGCAGGCCCACCGGATCCTCCATGACCAGGTCACGCAGGCCCGCGAGCTCGTCGCGCTGCACCTGGACGTCCTCCGGGTCGTAGCGCTCGGGATTGCGATCGGCCTTCTCCAGCATGCGCTGCAGGTCGATCATCTTGCGGTTGACGTTCTGCAGCTTGCGCATGAGCGGCTGAATGCGGCCGGTGCGCAGGCAGCACTCCTCGAGCAGCGTGGCCACCTTGCGGCGACGCTGCTGCATGCGGGCACGAATCGCCTCGGCCTTCTCGGCCGGCAGGTTGCCGGGCTCGAGCAGCTTCCAGTCGTTGTCGTTCAGCTCGAGCAGCTTCTCGACCGTCTGGGGGTTGTAGCGGATGCGCTGGTCGACCTTCTCCTTCGCATTGCTCTCGGCGGTCGAGATGCGCATGGTTCGGTCGAACGGCAGCTCGCCCGCGGCCACCTGGCGAAGCGTGTCGATGGCCTGCCGGGCGCAGTAATCGCTCTCGAGCGTCATGCGCCGGAACATCATGCGCGTGGTCTCGATCTTCTTGGCGAGGCGGATCTCCTGCTCGCGCGTGAGCAGGGGGATCGTGCCCATCTGCGTGAGGTACATGCGGATCGGGTCATCGATCCGCTTCGAGCCCTGCTCGGCGAGCGCCTGCTCGACCGCAGCCTGGGCCTCGGCCTCGTCGAGCAGGTCCTCCTCGAGGTCATCCAGGTTCGGCTCGTCGGAGCTGAACGCGACCTGCTTCTTGGGCTTGGGCTTGGGGGCCTCGGCACCGGGTTCCTTCGGCTTGACCTTCTTCTCGTCGTCCCGCTGGAACTTCAGGTGCGTCTGCAGCGGCGCGGGCATGGTCTGCCAGCCGTGGCGCAGGCGTTCGGGTTCGTCGATCAGCGTGATCCCGAGCGCGCGCACATGGTGCAGCAGCTCATCGAGCTTGTCGGGGTCGACGAACTCATCCGGCACGCACGTGTTGATCTCTTCGCAGGAGATCCAACGGCGCGTGGCGCCATGCGCAACCAGCTGGGCGAGGACGGGGGGGAATTCCTGTTCAATCGTGCTCACGGTTCATGCTCCAATCGTTCGGTGCCGCCGATGGTCGGAGGCCGGGGTTCGGATGGGCCCGGACATCCGGGCCACACGGGGGTTCGTTCGCTGCGCCTCGCGCCAGGGAAGGTCCTTCATCGGTCCTCCCGCGCCGAGCGCATGATTGCTGTTGGACGGCGGCCGATGGCCTTGAGTTCGTCGATCCTTCGACGCAGGTCATCAACGGCCTGCGGGGTGGGTGCTGAAACCCTCGCCAACACGCGCTCCATGTCGGCAACCGCCTCGGTCAACCGCGCCAAAGCGCCACCCGGCGCTTCACAGCGGGCCACACCCTTGCCAAAGAGCTGGGCTGCAAGATTCTTGGCCGTTGGCTCGCCGACATCCGCCATCACATCCTGCACCGTCGTCTGGAGGCCGGCCTCGAGCCGTGCGTGCAGCGCCGTCCACAGCGTGCGGGCGACCGGATCCACGAAGACGCCCGGCGCATACAGCTCGTGCACCGGCAGCGAATCACCATCGGGCGTGGCGATTCGCTCCGCTGCGACCTCAGGCGCAGCCAAGAGAACCGCCAGCAGATCGCGCTCGGCCATGCTGCGCGCGCGGAACTGTGGGCCGCTCAAGAGCACCGGCTCGGCCGGCGCGAGCGGCGCCTGCGGCACCGGGCCGGCACCATCGGCACCCATTTCCACGGCAGCCGCGGCGCGCGGGCGCGGCAGGGCGGCCTCGAGCTCATGGACCGGCACGTCACAGACCCGCGAGAGTTCCTGCAGCACCGTACGACGGCGCAAGGCCGGGACATCGCTGATGCCCATCGAACCCAGGCGCTGGCACATCTCTTCGATGACGCGCTGGCGACCGGCAGCCCCGGGCCGCTCAGCCAGCCGCGCACGGAAGCCGGAGACCAAGTGCACCAAGGCATCGACGGATGCATCGAGCGCGGCCTTGAACCGCACCGCGCCATCCGGCTGGCGCAACAGGTCATCGGGATCCAGCCGGTCGGGCAGCGTGCAGATGCGGACATCGACCGGGACGGCGAAGAAGGTCTCAAGCGCGCGATCGGCGGCGCGCTGGCCAGCCTCGTCGCCGTCGAAGAGCAGGATCACGGTCTCGCACAGCCGCTGCAGCACACGGGCATGCTCGCGCGTGAGCGCCGTGCCGAGCGTGGCCACCGCGTTGGTGAACCCGGCGGCGTGGCAGGCGATCACGTCGGTGTAGCCCTCGGTGATGATGGCGACCTTCGAGTCAATGATCGGCTTCTTGGCCGAGTGGATGCCGTAGAGCGTTCGGCCCTTTCGGAAGATCGGGCTTTCGGGGCTGTTGAGGTACTTGGGCTCGTCGTCCGGGTCGATTTTCCGAGCGCCGAAGCCGATGGGCCGCGCGAGCTCGTCGAGGATCGGGAAGATCACTCGGTTGCGGAAACCGTCGATCGGGCCCTTCTGGCCCTGACGCACCAGGCCAGAACGCTCGAAGACGCCGGTCTCGGGAAGTTCATCCTTGGTGCGGGCGTGCTCGCCGAGGCGGCCCAAGTGCTGCACGAAGCGGTCCCATGATGCTGGCGCCGCGCCGAGCTGGAACGCCTCGCGCATGGACGCCGAGATGCCGCGCGCATCGAGCACCGCACGCGACGGCGCTCCGAGTTCGGCATCGGCGAGCGCACGACGGTAGAAGCGCAGCGCCACCTGCATGGCCTTGCGCAGGTCGGCGGCTTCATCGCGGTTGGACTCGCCGCCACCACGCTGCTGGAGCTCGATCCCCGCGCGCTGTGCCAGGTAGCGCAGCGCTTCAGGGAAGTCCAGGCGGTGGTAGTTGATCATGAAGTCGATCGCGTTCCCGCTGGCCCCGCAGGCAAAGCACTTGTAGAAGGCATTGCCCTTGTGCGTGACCACGGCCATGCTCGGCGAGCGGTCGTCATGGAAGGGGCACAGGCCAACGTGCTCGCGGCCCTTGGCCTTCAACGGCACGGACTCGCCGATCAATGCCACCAAGTCCGTGGCATCAAGCACGCGGTCGCGATCGTTGGATTGGCCGTACGCCTCGGACACCATGGACTCCTGTTCACGCACGCATCCGTGCAGCGCGGACCCAACCGAGCACCCAGGACGCTCCGCCAACGCAGCGGAACGCCGAACCACCTGCCGGCGCCACGAGTGGCACCGGCACAACCACGACACGACTGACACACAACCAGGACAGGCGCATCAAGCGGGCAAGGCCCGCAACCCGCACGCCAGAGGCTTACAGGTCAAACGACGCACACACCAAGCACCCGTGACCGGATCCCCACAACTCCTTCGCGGAGCGCCGATCGCGAGCCTGGACTGTCCCGCCTGACCCGGAGAAGGTGTTGCTCCGGCCCGCTCGTCAGCCATGACGAGGCAATTGGGCACAGGGAGCCAAGGTTCCGGGCAGGCGGTGGGAACATAGACCCGACCCAGCACAGGTCAATGCCTTCACCAAAGTTTTGCACTGAAATGTGGTTTGCACCCCTTGACAGGAGGCTCACCAAAGCAACCGAGGATGGCCGTCTGAGAGGAAGGCCGGCTCAGGCCTTCGAGGCCTTCTGCTTGGCGGTCCAGGTGCGGCTGCGGTTCACCGGCTTGGTGACGAGCCCCATGCGGATCGCCTTGACGCTCGCCTTGATGCGAACGGGCTTGCCATCGATGACCGCGCGCACATCCTGCAGGTTGGGCTTGAAGGTGCGCTTGGTGATGCTGGTCGTCTTGAGACCGATGCCGCCGAGGTACTTGGCCTTACCACGGATGGTGTGCTTGTTGCCCGAGCGAGTCTTGGTACCGAGGAAGTGGCAGGTGCGCGGCATGGTGTGGCTCTCCGAATCGAGTCGCGCAGTGTAGGGCTAAGCCCGGCGGGCCGCAAGAGGCTCATTCGGAGGAAGCGGTGAGCGGCATGACGCTGAGCCGAACTGGTCAATAACACCATCAGATGACGTCGGTCTGGACCCTGCCGATCGCCGCGCCGTGCCACGCGATCCCCGCGGCCGTCAGCCCCGCGGTTACGAGTGCTGTCCAGAGCACCCGGCCATCGGCCTCGCTGAAGCAGCCGACATCGAAGCTGTCGAGGTCGAAGACGCCCCAGGCCGAACCATCGGCACGAAGGCAGGGCAGCACCAGCTCGCTGCGGTCACGGGGATCGCACGCCACGTAACCGGCACCGAGCGACGCCACATCCCGCACCACCAGGATCGACCGCGACAGCAAGCATCGCCCGCAGGCGCCGTGCAGGCCGATCGGGCTGCACGCCGGCTTGGGTTCGCGCGCACCAAGCACCAGGCGCTCGGCATCAGGAGCTCCCGGTCGATCAACGTAGAAGCCCGCCCAGCTTGCGCCCGCAGCCGACAGCGTCGGCCACAGTGCCGCCACGAAGGCCGAACACCGTTCGTCGATCGCGGTACCAGCCGAGCAGCGGGCGATGCGGGCCAGGTCGGACGGTGCAAGCGCGATCGGCATGGCTGCCCCAGTCGGATCAGGTGCCGTCAGGCGCTCTCGCGCACACGGCGGCGGATGTTGTCGACCGTGGCGCGGCCAGCGCGCACTGCATCGTCATTGATGCAGTACGTCACGCCCGAGTTGTCGAGCTCGGGCAGCGCGTACATCAGGTCGAGCATGAGCTCGTCGACCACCGCACGGAGCGCACGCGCACCCGTGTTGCGGTCGAGGGCCTTCTGCGCGATCAGGTCGAGCGCGGCGGGAGTGAACTCAAGCTGCGCCCCCTCGAGGCTGAAGAGGTGCTGGTACTGGCGCACCAGCGCGTTCTTGGGCTCGAGCAGGATGCGCACGAGGGCGGCGCGGTCGAGCGGCATGAGCGGCGTGATCAGCGGCAGGCGCCCCATGAGCTCGGGGATCATCCCGAACTCGAGCACATCCTCCACGATGACCTGACCGAGCACGCTCTGGCGCTCTTCCTGCGAGCCGCGCGCGATCGGGTCGGTGTTGAAGCCGATCTTCCGGCGGCCGAGGCGCTTGGAGATGATTTCCTCGATGCCGTCGAACGAGCCGCCGCAGACGAACAGGATGTTCGTGGTGTCGAGCTGGATGTACTGCTGCTCGGGGTGCTTGCGGCCGCCCTGCGGGGGCACGTTCGCAACGGTGCCCTCGAGGAGCTTGAGCAGCGCCTGCTGCTCGCCCTCGCCGCTCACGTCGCGGGTGATCGACA
>CAIYOC010000079.1 GCA_903927725.1 uncultured bacterium
GCATTTGCCATGCCTGCCTGGCGGTCGCCTACGCCGAGCTCACCCCCCAGCCCGCGCATGTACCTGCCGGTCAGGGCCCGTGCACGATGTGCCTCGAGGATCGCACCGAACCGCACTGGTCCAGCCCGGCGCGCGACGAAGCCCGCATCTGTCGCCGCTGTGCACGCATGGCGGCTGTCGTGCTCGAGCGAGACCCCGACACCGGCTGGTCGCGGCCTCGGGGCTGAGCGTGCCGAAGGGGCACGTCCGTACACTCGTGCCATGAGCTTCGGCCTCGGACACGGACGCGACCTCGACCCCGGCGACTGGGGGATGGACCAGAAGGACCTGCCGCCTTTCGACCAAGGGAAGTGGGATCCCCGTCGCTGGTTCGCCCATCCCGAGCGGCGCTTCGAGCTCGAGATCGGCTCCGGAAAGGGCACGTTCCTGCTGCAGCAGTCCCCCTTGGAGCCCATGACCAACTTCCTCGGCATGGAGTGGACCAACGAGTTCTACCGCTACGCAGCCGACCGCCTGCGCCGCCACGAGACGGCCAACGTGCGGCTCATGCGTGCCAACGCCGTCGAGTTCATCAGGCATTGGTGCCCCGCAGGGATCTGCTCGGTGATCCATCTCTACTTCAGCGATCCGTGGCCGAAGACCCGCCACCACAAGCGGCGCGTGGTGCAGGATCAGTCGCTCGCGGACATGCACGCTGCGCTCACCCCGGGCGGCGAGCTCCGCATCGTGACCGATCACGTGGAGCTCTGGGCGTGGTACGAGGAGCACGCGGCGCGCAACGAGCGCCTCTTCGAGCGGATCCCCTTCGATCGCCCTGCCAGCGCGGGCGAAGGCGAGGTCGTGGGCACCAATTTCGAACGCAAGTTCCGCCGCGAGGGGCGCCCCTTCCATGCGATGACGTTGCGTCGGCGAGAGCCGTGCGCCGCCGGCGGTCAGGGGTCGTAGCGGATCACTCGGCCCACCGTGTTGCCGGGGCCGACGAGCACCACCTTCGGCGAGTGCACGGCGAGTTCCTCGGTGGACAGGTGGCAGAAGCTCATGATGAGCACCGTGTTGCCGGTTGCGGTCAACTTGGCCGCAGCGCCGTTCACGCCGATGACCCCGCTGCCGCGCTCGCCGCGGAAGACATAGGTCTCGAACCGATTCATGCTGTCGACATCGGCCACGAGCACCTTCTCGTTCGGGCGCATGCCGACCGCATCGAGCAGGTCCTCGTCGATGGTGATCGAACCCATGTACGCCGGGTCGCAGAACGTGACCTTGGCCGCATGGATCTTGGCGAAGAGCGCCTCACGAAGCATGTCAGGCCGCCTCGCCGGCTCCGCCGGACTTGCGCCAGGTGACCCGCTCGGCATCGCCCCACAGCCCCTCGAGGTCGTAGTACGCACGCTGGTTGGGCTCGAAGAGATGCACCACCACCGAGACGAAGTCGATGATGATCCAGCTCGAACCCGTATCGGTGCTCGATCGGAACGCGGGAGAACCCTGTGCCTTGCCGAGCTTCATCAGCTGCTCGCCCACGCCTGCGAGTTGGCGCGCGCTGGTGCCGGAGGCGATCAGGAAGTAGTCGCACACCTGGCTTTGCGCCCCAACGGACAGCAAGAGCACATCAGTGCACTTGAGGTCATTCGCGAGCCGCGCCAGCTCGATGGCCAGCGCGCGCGATGCCGAGGTGTCGGGCTTGGCGGTCCGCCTGGCCATGCCGGCGGATCAGTCCTTGCTGCGGCCACGGCCACCGGGGCCGCGCTTCAGCTTGGACTTGGCGGGCTGGGCAGGACGGGCCGAGCGACCGGCAGCCTTGGCGGCAGCGGCGCGACGGGCAGCCATGCGCAGGCCTTCGCGACGGATGTCCATGCGGCGCTTGACTTCCGAGGGCTTCTCGTGGAACTGGCGAGCCTTCAGGTCCTTGGTCAGGCCTTCCTTCTCGCAGAGCTTCTTGAAGCGACGGACCATCTGCTCAACCGTCTCATTGCCGCGTGACTTCACTCGAATGGGCATTCGTTCGTCCTCAGGGGTGTTCGGGAATTCCGAGCCGGGCAGTAGACCACGACCGGGCCGCCACCGCAACCCCATGCAGGCTAGGCTTTCGCTCGCGGAGGTTGGCATGCCCCTGGTCCTTGATGCCTATAACGTGCTGCATGTGTCGGGGGTGCTTCCCTTGGACATGGCCGGCATGGGGCCCCACGACCTCGTGGAGACCATTGCGGGCTCCAGGTACCGGGGCCAGTCGATCTGGATGGTCTTCGATGGGCTTCCCACGGCGATCCTGGGTCAGTCGCCCCGCATGATCGATGCCTACAGGCCCGCGCCCATGGAAGTGGGCGATGCCGTGTACCACTTCAGCGGACCTCGTTCGAACGCCGACGCCGTGATCGCCGAGCTCGTGACGCGAAGCAGCGCCCCCACACGACTGCTCGTCGTGAGCAGTGACCACGCCGTGCAGCGCACCGCCCGCCGCCGTCGGTGCAAGGTGATCGACAGCGGGAGCTTCCTGCAGCACCTCGTGCATGACGTGCGCCATGGCCCGCCGCGGGATCGGCTTGGCGGCAAGCCGAGCGGACCGCTCTCGCGCGACCAGGTGCAGGCGTGGCTGAGGTACTTCGGGGTCGAGCCGACCGAACCGCCACCCAAGCCGGTGGCACCGCCACTTCCTGAGCTGCGCGTCACCGACCACAGTCCAGCACCACGCCGAACACGAAGGCCCCGAGCATGAGCTTCATCCGCCCCCACCCCGAACGCACCGTCGCCCCGGCGGGCATCACCCCCGCTCCGAGCGACTTCGAACACCCTCCGGTCGATCCCGTGGCGTGGGCCATGCGGTGGCTCGACGAAGCCATGCGGCTGCCGACGCCCAACCCCAACTCGCTCTACCTCGCGACCACCTCGCCCGATGGCCGGCCATCGGTCCGCACGGTCCTGCTGCGTTCCTTCGATGCCCACGGTGCAGTGTTCTTCACCAATCGACAGAGCGACAAGGGGCGGGCACTCGAAGCCACGCATCATGCCGCGCTGCTCATGCACTGGGACCACCTCGATCGGCAGCTGCGCATCGAGGGCGCCGTGGCCCACACCACCGAAGCGGAAAGCGATGCGTACTTCGCGCAGCGGCCTCGCGACTCGCAGCTCAACGCATGGGCAAGCGACCAGAGCCGACCGGTGTCGGGGATGGCGGCGATGCGCGAACGGCAGCAGCAGGCGCACGCGCGCTTCGAAGGCCAGCCCGTGCCACGACCCCCGCACTGGGGCGGGTACCGCATCGCGCTCGAGCGTGTGGAGTTCTGGCAGGGCGACCCCTACCGATTCCACGACCGCGTGGTGTATGTCCGTTCCGGAAGCGGCTGGACCGTGACGCGACTGATGCCCTGACGACGCGAAGCGCTTTCTGCGTCAGGCCCCGAAGCAGCTTGGAGACAGCGATCGCCTCAGGCCTCGACGGCCTCGCGGCTGCGCCATCGCGGCCGCTCGGCCTTCTGCGGCAGCCATCCACCGACCGGCGCCACGCTGCCGACACCCTTCACGAGCCCGTGCAGCTTGTGGAGCAACGCATTCGTCGCGACCACACGGCAGCCTGCGACGCCGTGCACGACTTCGGCGTCGGGGAACTCCACGATCACGCTGACTTCGACGGGACGACCCTGCAAGGCGGCCACGCTGCCGGCAGCCTGGCGCAGCGCGCCCGAGAGCATCTGCAGCATCGGTGCGACCGGTTCATCGGCAGCGGCGCAGAGCGATGCATCGAGCCTGATCTCAAGGCCCTTGGCCAGGTGCGCGGTCGCGTCCTCGATGGGGATCACCTGCTCGATCTTGACCTGCGGCTCGGTCCGGCTTCGGTCGACGAAGCCAGCAAGCACGACGACGCGATCGACCTGCAGCAGCTCGCCGAAACGCGCGTACTGATCCGGGAAGAGCACGCACTCCATGCTGCCCCCGGCGTCCTCGATCGCGATCACCGCCATCTTGCGGCCGGGCTCCTTGCCCTTCTGCGTCACGACCTGGCGTACGCGCGTGAGCAGCCCGCCCACGACCACCGGTTCCTCGGCTGCCCGCGAACCGATGCTCGCGATGTCGGAGGAGCACATCGAACCGATCACGTGCTTCCACGCATCGAGCGGGTGGCCGCTGGCGTGGAATCCAAGCGCTTCCTTCTCGAAGCGCAGCGTCGTCAGGCGGTCCCACGGCGCGACCTTGCGGAGCGCGCCAGCGGTGCCGCCGCTGGTTGCCGACGGAGCCTCGTCGAAGCCGCCGAAGAGCGCACCCTGCCCGCTGGCGGCATCGCTCGCCGCGCGCTGGCCGCTGCGCATGGCCTCCTCGATGCTCGCCGCCAGGCTCGACCGGGCGTCAAGTCCATGCAGCCCATCGAACGCACCGGCCTTCACCAGTGCTTCGAGCGTGGCCTTGTTGACCGAGCGCATGTCGCAACGCTCGCAGAAGTCGAAGAGATCGCGGAACGGCCCGCCCTCGCGCGCCTTGAGGATCGCGCGGATCGCAGATTCGCCGGCGCCCTTGATCGCCTGCAGGCCGAAGCGGATGTGGCCGTGGCAGGTATCGTGCGGCTCGTCGGCGCCGAACACGACCGCGAAGTCCTGCTGCGAGAGGTTCAGGTCAGGCGGCCGGACCTCGATGCCCACGTGCGGGCGCGCTGCCTCGTGATCGGGCCACGGCGCGCGGCGGCACTCGTCGAGGTAGACCGACCACTCCTCGATCTTGCGGGCCTGGCTTTCGAAGCTCAGCACCGCCGACATGTACTGCGCGGGGAAGTAGGTCTTCAGGTAGGCCGTCTGGTAGGCCACGATCGCGTAGCCGCTCGAGTGGCTCTTGTTGAAGCCGTAACCGGCGAAGCGCAGGATGAGGTCGAAGAGTCCGTCGGCCTGCTGCGCATCCATGCCGCGCTCGCCCGCGCCCTTCACGAACGCGGCGCGCGCGCCGTTGATCACGTCCTGCTTCTTCTTCGAGATCGCCTTGATGATCGAGTACGCCTCGCGCAGCGGGATCCCGCCGAGGTGGTGCAGCACCTGCATCACCTGCTCCTGGTAGACCATGATCCCGTAGGTCTCGGCGGTGAAGCGGTCCACCACCTCGTGCACGCTGGGCACGGGCTGGCGCCCGTTCTTGCGCGCGTTGTAGTCGGGGATCAGGTCCATCGGACCCGGGCGGAAGAGTGCGTTCGCCGCGATCAGGTCTTCGATGCGGTCAGGCTGCATGTCGACCAGCAGTCGCCGCATGCCGCCTGATTCGAACTGGAAGATGCCGCTGGTTTCGCCGCGGCGGAAGAGCGCAAGCACGCGCTGGTCATCGAGCCGGATGCGGTCAAGATCGAGCGGATCGGCACCGCCATCGGTGGCCGTGCGTCCGACGGCACGCAGGATCGCCTCGGGCGTGAGCGAGTCGCGGATGTTGGCCTTCGCGCGCTCGATCGTCGAGAGCGTGCGCAGGCCGAGGAAGTCCATCTTGAGCAGGCCGGCCTTCTCGCAGGTCGGCGCATCCCACTGCGTCACGATTTCCTGGCCCGAGCCGGCAGCACGGCCCAGCGGCACGATCGATTCGAGCGGCTGCGTGGCGATGACCACGCCGGCCGCGTGGATCCCCGCGTTGCGCGCGTGGTCCTCGAGCGCCTGCGCCTGCACGAGCACGCGACGGATCAGGGGATCGCGCGAGGACTCCTCGGCCAGCCGGGGTTCCTGCGCGAGCGCCTCCTCGATCGTGATGTCGAGCTTGTCCGGAACCAGGTTCGCCAGGCGCTGGCCCTCGGCGGGTGGCAGGCCCATCACGCGAGCGACATCCTTGATCGCCGCCTTCGCCTTGAGCCGACCGAACGTGATGATCTGCGCGACATGGCGATACTTCTGCCGCACGTACTCGATCACACGGCCACGGCCATCCTGGCAGATGTCGATGTCGATGTCGGGGTACTCGGTGCGGTCGGGATCGGTGAAGCGCTCGAAGAGCAGGCCGTACCGTTCCGGACAGGCGTTCGACAGTCCCAGCACGTAGCCGGTCATCGTGCCCACGCCCGACCCACGCGCGAGCGCCGGAATGCCGTTCTGGCGAGCCCAGTTCACGAAGTCCCACACGATCAGGAAGTACGGGCTGATGAACTTGTCCGAGAGGACCTTGAGCTCACGCTCGAGGCGGTCTCGGACCTGCGGCCCGCCCTTCTCCGGGCCGTAGCGCCACACGAGCCCTGCCTCGCACAAGTTGCGCAGCGCACGGTCGCAGCCGGTCTTGAGCGTGGCGCGGTCGGCACCGCCGGCCGGCCGAAGCTCGAACTGCGCGCAATAGGCCTTGAACCACTCGGTCAGGTCGCCACCGCGGTACTCCGGGACCGACTCCGGGCCGGCAATGTCCACGACTGGTGCGTGGTTCTCCCCCTTGGGCAGGGTGACGTTGCAGCGCGCGGCGATGCGCACGGTGTTTGCAAGCGCTTCCGGATCCTCGGGGAAGAGCGCGTGCATCTCGGCCGGGCTCTTGACGTAGAGCGACTCGGGGTAGTGGTACCGGTCCGGGTCGTCCTTGTTCTTGCCCATCGAGATGCAACACAGCGTGTCGTGCACATCGTGGTCCTCGGCGCGCATGAAGTGCGCGTCGTTGTCGCAGACCATCGGCAGGCCGAGTTCGCGCGCAAGCTTGCGCAGCAAGGGATTGATGCGTTCCTGCTCGGCGTTGTGCCGCTGCAGTTCGACATAGAACCGTGGCTCGCCGCGCTCGTTGGGTCCGAACGTGGCCGCGTGCCAGCGCGCCTCCTCCACCGCACGGTCCCACCAGCGACGCTCGTTCGTCAGCACGAACTGCTCGAGGTACTCCGCAAGGCTCGAACCGAGGTGGCCATTGATCGCGATGAGCCCCTCGTTCCACTGCGCGAGGGTCGACTTGTCCATGCGCGGCTTGTAATAGAAGCCGTGCTCGAAGGCGTCGGACGAGAGCCGCATCAGGTTGCGCCAGCCCACCTGCGTCTCGGCGAGCAGCACGAGGTGGAAGCCACCGTCGTTGCCCTTGACCGCAGTGCGGTCGCGGCGATCGCCCGCCAGTCCCTCGCGGTCGGGCGCGACGTACGCCTCGATGCCCAGGATCGGCTTGATCCCCACGGCCTTCGCCGCTGCGTAGAACTCGCCGGCGCCGTGCAGGTTGCCGTGGTCGGTGACCGCCACCGCGTCCATGCCCAGTTCCTTCACGCGCTTGACCAGCCGCTCAAGGCGATTGCCGCCATCGAGCAGCGAGTACTCGCTGTGCAGGTGCAGGTGGACGAAGCCACCCGGCACGGGGTCATGGGATGGAGCGGTCGCGTCCATGCATCGATCTCCGGTCGCGAATGTACCGCCCATCGGTGCAAGCACCGAACCGCCGAATCAGGCCGTTCCGGCCTCGATCCAGGCCTCGCGCAGGGTCGCCGCCACGTCGCCCGGCTCGCCGCGGCCGATCGACTCCTGCTCGAGCCGGGTCACCGGGAGTACGCCCCACGATGCGTTGGTCAGGAAGCACTCGTCGGCCGCCAGGATGTCGTCGACGGAAACGCGCTCGATCCGCACCTCCATGCCGCGCGCACGGGCCGCCTCGATCACGAACGCTCGCGTGATGCCAGGCAGCACAGCGCTGGGGATCGGCGACGGCTCGCTGTCGCCGCGCGCAACCGGCGTGCGCACGATGCCATCCTTCACGATGAAGGCGTTGCTCACGCAGCCGCACGCGAGGGCGTTGGCGACATCGAACCAGAGCGCCTCGCCGCAGCCGTGCGCCGCGGCCTGCTGCAGGGCCAGGAGCCTTGGCCAGTAGGAGAGCGTCTTGTGGCCGGCCATCGGATCCCAAGGATTCATGCGGCCCTCGGCCACCATCACGCGCACGCCCTCGGTGAACATCGCTTCGGGGTATGGCGTGGGCTGCTGGGCCACGATCGCGATCGTGGGGTGCATCGCTTCGGCGCCACCACCCTCGCGTGCACGCGCAAGCATGTTCAGGTCGCCGCCGGTCAGGGTCACGCGCACGCGCGCATCGCGAAGGCCGTTGCGTTCAAGGCACGCGTCGATGGCCTCCGCGATCGCCTCGATGTTCAATCGCTCGACCAGACGCAGCGCCACGGCGCTCGCGCGCAGGCGCTCGAGATGCGCCAGCGGCCGGAAGACCTTGCCGTCGCGTGCACGCAGGGTCTCGAAGAGGCCGACGCCGTGCTGGAAACCCGCATCGAAGAAGGCCACGGTTGCGGCGTTGGCCTCATGGAACTGTCCGTTGATCCAGACCTGCATGCGTCAAGGCTCCGTGGTTGATCCTGCTGCGCCCGATCCGGGCAAGGGCGGTGCTCCGACGGTCGTGGCGGGCGCTGGAGCGTCGCGCACCGCAAGCAGATGCACGATGCCGTCGATCACATCCACATCGATTTCGATGGGGGCATCGCCGGGAACGACCACGCGAAGGGTCACGGCCGCGCCTGCCACCGCTTCCGGCGGGGATTGGATCGATTCGACCACGATCGTGCCGCCCCCCTGCACCGGGGCCGCCGCATCCCAGCGGGTCACCAGCCACTGCGCCAGGGTCGGGTCGATCGGCGCAATCGACGCCGTGGTCGGCAGCGTGCCGGGGCTCACGATGCGCTTCGTCCAGTATTGGGTGGCCAGTTCGCGCACCCGCGAGGCCGCGAACCGCTCCTGGTCGACCTTTCGGCCGCCGTAGGCATCGCTCAGCCAGAGCCCGATCCCGAGGAGCAGGACCGGCATGATCAGCATGCGTCGCAGTCGCGTCGCACGGTCGCGCCGGGCCTTTGCCGCGTCCTGCATCGTTGGGCTGGTCACGCTCCGAATGTAGCACCCCTACACTCTCCCCCCCGATGAGCCTGGTCACCGTCAACCACGTCCGCTTCGGCCACGGCATCAACATCCTGCTCGAGGATGTGGTGCTTGGCGTCGACGAAGGCCAGAAGATCGGCCTGGTCGGCCGCAACGGCTGCGGCAAGAGCACGCTGCTGAAGATCATCGCCGGGCGCATCCAGCCTGACCACGGCAGCGTGGGACTGCAGCGCGGGATCCGCATCGGTTATCTCGAGCAGGAACCCAAGCTCGATCCCACCCACACGCTGCGCAGCGCCGCCGCCGCCGCGTTCGGGCGGCTCGACGAGATCCAGAAGGAACTCGACCAGGTCTTCGAGGGCATGGCCACCGCGCAGGGCGCCGAGCTCGACCGGCTCATGGCGCAGCAGACCGTGCTCGAGTCGGAGTTCGACCGGCTCGGCGGCCACGCGACCGACCACAAGGTCGACGCCGTCCTGCACGGCCTGAACTTCGTCGATGCGCAGTTCTCCACGCCGGTGACCTCGCTCAGCGGCGGCCAGCGTGCGCGCCTTGGGCTGGCGAAGCTCCTGCTCGAGCAGCCCGACCTGCTCATGCTCGACGAACCCACGAACCACCTCGACATCGATGGGCGCCGATGGCTCGAGGACTTCCTCGCCGACGAGTTCAAGGGTGCCGTGCTCGTGGTGAGCCACGACCGATGGCTGCTCGATCGCGTGGTGCATCGCATCGTCGAGATCGACCAGGGCGTGATCCACGAGTATCCGGGCAACTACGCCGACTTCGTGAACCTGCGGCGCGAGCGCATGGAATTGCAGGCGCGCGTGCACGAGAAGCAGCAGGACCGCATCCGCGCCGAGACTGAGTACATCCTGCGCTACAAGGCCGGCCAGCGCGCCAAGCAGGCACGCGGCCGGGCCACGCGCCTGGAGCGCTACAAGGAGAGCGAACTCGTCGAGCGTCCGATGGAGCTCGATGCGATGGACATCGACCTGCCCCGCGCGCCCGAACTGGGCGACCGGGCGATCGAGGCGCACGGGCTCGCGAAGTCCTACGGCGCCCGCACGCTCTTCGCGGGACTCGACGTCCTCATCAAGCCCGGCGAGCGCATCGGGATCATCGGGCCCAACGGCTGCGGCAAGAGCACGCTGGTGAAGATCCTGCTCGGCGAACTCGAGCCCGACGGCGGCGAGATCAAGCGCGCACCGCGACTGCGGAGCGGCTGGTTCCGCCAGACCCACGATCACCTCGACGGCTCGCTGACCGTGTGGCAGTACCTGCAGCAGGCCGTGCCCGCTCGATCAAGCGGCCTGAAGCTCAACGAGCAGGAGGCCCGCAACCTCGCGGGCGCATTCCTCTTCAGCGGCGAGGCGCAGGAGAAGCCGCTCGGCGCGCTCTCGGGCGGCGAACGCACGCGCGCGGTCATCGCTGGCCTGGTCGCCGGTGCCAACAACATCCTCGTCCTCGACGAGCCGACCAACCATCTCGACATTCCCAGCGCCGAGCGGCTCGAGCAGTCGCTCGCGCCCCGCTCCGAACATGGCGGCTACGACGGTGCGCTGCTCCTGATCAGCCACGACCGTGCGCTGCTCGAGACGACCTGCGACCGCCTGATCACCTTCGATGGCGAAGGCCACGTCGAGTTCTTCCAGGGCCGCTACTCCGAGTGGGAAGCCAAGCGGGTGGAGCGGGCCAAGGAAGCCGAGGCCCGCCGCCGAGCCGACGCCGAACGCGATCGACGCAAGGCTGCACAGGCCACTGCTCCTGCGGCGGCGTCCCCAGCGTCAGCTCCGGCCGCTCCCGTGAAAGCCGCGGCCGCTCCCGCGCAGCCGGCCAAGGCCGCGCCGTCGGCGAAGTCGCCTGCACCCAAGGGCGCCCACTCCAAGCTTTCGGATGAGAAGCTCAACGCGGAGATCGCGAAGTCGACCGATCGGATGGAAGCGCTCGACGCCGAGCTCGCCGACCCGACGGTCTACCGCGACGGCGACAAGGTCAAGCGCCTGAACGAGGAACGTTCCTCGTTGCAGGCGCGGTTGTCGGAACTGGAAGACGAGTGGCTGCGCCGGGCAAGCTGAGCCCGACGACCGCCAAGCGCTTCAGCGCAGTTGACCTCGGTAGAGCACCGTTCCCGTGTTCGGATCACGCAGCTCGATGACCCGTCCCATCAGGTCGGTCACGCGCTCAAGCAGCATGCCCGAGAGCGGGCCATGGGCCTTCACGCCGGACGCGACCAGACTCGCTTCGGAACCTTGCGCGGCATCACGCGCCACGAGCTCGAAGGTGCGCGATGCATCCAGCCCGACCATCGCCAGGAAGGCGTTTCCGGTGGCCGGATCGGCCCAGACGATGACGCCGCCAGTCGATGAAGGGGCCGCGCCAGCCAACGCCGCGGACGGCACGCCGTCGCGAAGGAATGGCTCGACGCTCGGTCCCAGCAAGGCCTTCAGGTCCTCGCGCGACGATGCTGAGATCGCGGCGAGCGTGACCTGCTTGGCGTAGCTGTCCTGTCGAACGAGCGCGTAGCCCGCCACCACGAGGCACGAGGCCAGCGCAATGCACGCTGCACGCAGCATGTAGCCATGGCCACGAGCGCGATCGAGCGCCGAGCGGAGCCGCTCCAGTTCGGTCTGCTCGGCTGCCTGCGTCACGCGCTGCAGCACGTCGGCATCGCGCGCAGCAGCGGCCGATGCGACAGGTGCAAGCGGAGCGGATACTGCAGGAGCGATCAGGGCCGCCGGGGCAATGGCCGCGGGGGCGACGATCGGCGCAGCAACCGGAACCGGACGCTGTGGCGCCACCGGTCGGCCGATCGAGGCGATCGGGGCGAGTTCAGACTCGCTCTCAGTGACGGCATCGGCAATCCGCGCCATGACCTTGTACTTGAGGCCGGCTTCGGGCTCCTCATCGCACAGGCCGATGGGATCCAGCACCGCCGCATCCTGGATCGCATGGAGTTCCGCCCGGAGTGCAGGCGATGCATCGCGGAGGCCGCGTTCGAACCGGGCCTGTTCGGTCGGTTCGAGCGCACCAAGCGCATCCAGTTCGGCTAGTTCAAGAAGTTCGTCGCGGGTCGGTGGCACGGTCATGGATACAGCTCCCTTGCGCATGCCACAACAGCATGCGCGTGACCTCTCTCTTCCCGGCCGAGGACACGGCCGCCCAACCCAGCTTTCTTCACCTGCCTATACGCAGGCCTGTTCCGTCAGGAGGCAGCAATCACCCGATTGCGCGATCAATCCCGTATCGGTCACGGAGTCGCTGCAGGCCTCGGCTGAGGGCGCTCTTGACGGTCCCCAGCGGCAGGCCGGTCTGCTCCGAGACTTCACGAAGGCTGTAGCCCTGCATGTAGACGCGCTCGATCACCACGCGCTGCTGCTCCGGAAGATCGGCCAGTCGGCGACGCATGTCGGGGGACAGGTCGCTCGGCACGGGCTCCTGCGACGATTCGTCGCGGACCTCGTTGGCCATTTCGGGGGTCAGCCCGGCCATGGTGGGGCGCACCTTCTTGCGGCGCAAGCGGTCGATGAGGCAACGACGGGTGATCAGCATGACCCACGTCACCAACTTGGCGCGCTGCGGGTCGTACTTGTCGGCGGTTCGCCAGATCTGGACGAACACGTCTTGGGCCGCGTCTTCGGCCTCGGCGCGCACACGCAGGGTGGTGAGGCAGCTCTTGTAGACCAAGGCGCCAAATCGATCATAGAGCTCCAAGACGGCCTTCTCGTCCGCCTGAGCAACGCGCTGCATCAGCAGCTGGTCAATGTCGGTCATCTTTTCCCTCTTCCTGCCCGGACTGGCCAGGCTCTACCCACTTCAATCCACCGGAGGGGTGGATCCAACTTCGGATCGCCGCGAGCGGCGACCTTGACTCCGTGGCACCTCCCCCTGCAGGCGGGGCGGCGTCTTTCTCCACTCTGACGGGAGAGTGCCACCATCAAAGGGTTGCGCAAATAGTTGGGGAAAAACTTTCGCGCATTTGCGCAACCGTGACATAGTCCTTACATCACGGAGGCGGCGAAAGGGCGGCCAATAATGGCCGGAGGCCCCAATGCCAGCACCGTCCTTGCGACAGTCTGGGCCTTGCCGAACTCGTGGGTGCGGAGCCATCGCTCCGTCCGCGCGCGCGTTCACGTTGATTGAGCTGCTGGTCACGATCGGCATCACGGCCGTGTTGCTGGGCATGCTCATGCCCGCGGTGCGGGCGGCACGCGAGCAGGCCAATCGCATCGAGTGCAGTTCGAACCTGCACCAGATCGGCTTGGCCGTGGCGATGTACGGGTCGTCCTACGAGGATCGACTTCCCGAGACGGTGTACTCGCGCGGACAGGGCCTGCCTTCGGAGATGATGTCGGCGAATGTGGTGGTCGCGGATCCGCTGCCGCCCGGGTTGGGCACGGAACAGATCTTCCAGAACGAAGATGGTTCCCGTTGGGATGGCCTGGGCATCCTGGCGGGCCCGATGAACTACGTGTTGCCGCGAACGCTGTACTGCCCGAGCCATCACGGCGAGCACACGTTCGAGCGCTACGCACCCGCATGGTCCGCCGGCGGTCAGCAGAAGATCAGCGTCAACTACCAGTATTGCGGCGACATCGACCGCACCCGCGGCACCGTGCGGCGGCTGTGGATGAACCCCCGCGCGGCGATCGTGGCCGATGGCATGCGCGAGGTCACCGACGTCAATCACACCTGCGGCTGCTGCGCGCTGCATGCCGATGGCTCCACGAGCTGGTGGTACGACGAGCGTGCCAAGTTGGCCACGCCTCGTGAATCGTTCGTGATGGGCAATGACCAGCTTGCTGCCTGGTACGACGAGTTCTGGGCCGATCTCTCGGCGCGCTGAAACTCGGTCCCGCCGTCAGCAGCTTGGCGTGATGGCGGCGCGCCTCAGCGCTCCAAGCGTGTGAACGACAGCGTGTTCAACCGATGATGCCCGACGCCGGGGTCGTGCAGTTCGCATCGCTCGACGCGGACGCGCTCCGAGGCGAGCGCAAGATCGATGTGCAGGATCGGCGTCTCACGGGGCCAGCTGGCGCCCCACCCCTGCCCAACCAAGCACCATGCGTCGCTGAAGCCGGGAAAGGCATCGTGGACGCTGGCGCTGCCGCGTGTGCAATTGAAGTCACCGACGATCAGGTCGACCGTCCGCAGGTCGACCGCTGCACGGACCTGCGCGGCGAATCGCCCCATCGCCGCGTATCGCGCGCGGGTCGGACTGGAAGGCAAGTCGATCGCCAGCACGCTGGTCAGGCCGGTGCCTTGTGCCTCGAACCGAAAGAGCGTGGCAAAGCCATCGTCGCCCTGCACCACGGGCCGGGCTTCGATGACCTGGACCGGACCGGTGAGCAAGAACGTGCCCGCCTCGGCAAGCTGCTCACCGCCGCGCATCCAGATCGACGCATGCTCGGACATCCGACCGGGATTCGAGATGATGATGACTCGGCCAGCCCACGGCACCAGCGCCTGCGCGCTGGCCGGGGCCTGCTCGCCGGGCCACCGCGCATTCCAGCACACGATGTGCAACGAGTCCGGCCCGTGAGCGCGATCGATCACCGACAGTGAGCGCATCGTGGCA
>CAIYOC010000080.1 GCA_903927725.1 uncultured bacterium
CGCGAGGCCCACCCAGCAGAGCGTGCGCCAACGCACTTCGGTCGGCGTGGTGTGGTGGGCCGTGAGCCCAGCCGCAAGGCACCAGATCGGGAACGCAAGCGCCAGCGTGCGCGCGGGCGCGACCGCGGCCTGCTGCGCTTCACCGAAGACCAACGGGATCGCCCATGGCAGGACGAACCATGCAGCGATCGAGGCCATGACCGATGCCACGATGACCCACGCGAGCACACGCGGTGCCGTGCGCGCGAGCCGTGCAGGATCGCTGTTGCCCCACAGGAAGTAGCGCGGGGCGAAGACCCGCGCGAAGACGGCGCTCGGCAGCAGGTGCATCGCCGTCACGATGTTCATCGCTACCGAGAACGCCCCGGCGTCCTCGACAAGACCCGACGAGCCCAGCGCGATCGTGCCCACCTGCAGCACCGCCAGGTACGCCAACCCCTGCACCGCGAAGGGGAACGACCGGGCCAGCGCAGCTCCCGCTCCGGGCACGACGGTCAATGGCTCGTGCGCGGGGGCGTCGTCGATCGGCGGATCGCGACGGAGCCGCAGGATCCAGCGCATACCGATCACGCTCGTGATGGCCGTGCCCACGACGAGCGCGATCACGAGCGGTCCACCGACCGCGCGTGTGCCTTCGCTGCGCCAGAGCACCACCGCGGCCACACCAACCGCCGCCATGCGAACGATGTATGGAGCGAGCTGCCAAAGGGCCACGCGCACGAATCGGCCGCGGAGCATCGGCTCGGCGATCGCGTTGTCGGCCGGTGCACCAAGGGCGACTGCCAGCGCCATCACGATTGCCAGCTCCGCCGCATCGCCTGACGGTGCGAAAGCCATGGCCCAGCCCGCCATGCCCAGTACTGCCAGTCCGGCAGTGCTCGCCATGGCGCCCAGCCCCGGCACGATCCAGGCCGATGCCGCACGACCGTGTCGCCCGAACGCCTGAAGCCACATCTCGCTGACACCGCCCTGCGCAACGGGCGCCGCGAGCCGGCTCACGGCGAAGACCGTCATGAAGGTGCCGAACGTGGCCGCGTCGACGGTGCGCGCCAGCACGATCGAGAATGCAAACGCCAGCAGGGCGCTCGCAAGCGAGGCGGTCCACACGACGGCGACCTCTGCGGGTGCGCGCATCAGGCCATCGTAGGGTCGACGCGCATCGCCGTACGATCAACGCATGGCCCGTGTCGCCATCCTGACCGGCTTCGCGCCGACCCTGCCGCTCTTCCGGGTGCCCTTGGTCGGCATGCTGCGCGCTGCTGGGCACGAGGTCGTCGTGGCTGCACCCGCGATCGAACCTTGGGTGCGCGAGCGCATGCAGGATGCAGGGGCAGAGGTCGTGGAGCTCGACTATGCGCGGCGCGGCATGAATCCACTCGCCGAGCGAGGCGTGCGCAGGGAGTTCGACCGCTTCATGTGCGATGCGCGACCGACCCATGTGCTGGCCGGCACGATCAAAGCCGTCTGCCACGGCATGCCGGCCGCTGCTGCTGCGGGTGTCGCCGTGCGCGTGGCGATGATCACTGGCGTCGGCAGCGTCTTCGTGCGCGGCGGACTGCGCTGGTGGATCGCGCGCAAGGCAGCAAGCGCGCTCTACCGCCGTGCGCTGGCGCAAGCCACGCATGTCATCTTCCACAATCCGGATGACCGCGATGACTTCGCGCGTTGGGGCTTGATCGCCCCGGGTATCCCCGTGACCGTCACCGCCGGCAGCGGCGTTGATCTCGTGCACCACGCTGCGCAGCCACCCAATCCGACCGGCGGCATTCTCTTCGCCAGCCGATTCATGACCGACAAGGGCTTCGAGGAGTTCCTGCAGGCGGCCGAGCTCGTGCACCGCGCGCAGCCGTCGATCCCGATCCGCATCGCAGGCTTCGGTGATGGCAAGGAGGGCGCAGCGTTCGAGCGACGCGTGGCCGATGGTGCGCGGCGCGGCGTCTGGGAATCGGCGGGACGCCGCCATGACATTCGCCCCGATCTGGCCTGGTGCCGCGTGTTCGTCTTGCCGAGCTGGCGCGAAGGCACGCCGCACAGCGTGCTCGAGGCGATGGCCGCTGGCCGCGCGGTCGTCACGAACAACGTGCCCGGCTGCAGGCAGTGCGTGGAGGATGAGGTCACGGGCCTGCTCGTCGAGCGCGGGAATGTCGACGCCCTGTCGCGAGCGATGCAGTCGCTGATGCAGGATCACGCGCGGGCCGATGCGATGGGCCGCGCGGGCCGGGCGCGCGCCGAGCAGGTGTTCGATGCGCGCACCGTGGCGCAGCAGACGCTCGCCACGATGGGGCTGGGGTGAGGGCTCGCGCCTTGCCTCAATGGGCCCTCCCGGACTCGAACCGGGATGCCGTGTGACCGGCGAGGGATTTTAAGTCCCCTGCGTCTGCCA
>CAIYOC010000081.1 GCA_903927725.1 uncultured bacterium
GCCTGCGCAACGACCTTGTCGGCCTCGGCCTGCTCGGCCTGCAGCTTCGCGCCGATGTTGTCGCCGATGTCCACGTCCGCGATGTCCACCGACAAAATTTCGAACGCGGTCCCGCTGTCGAGGCCCTTGGCCAGCACCGTCTTCGAGATGCGGTCGGGGTTCTCGAGCACGCTCTTGTGGTCCTCGGCCGAGCCGATCGTGCTGATGATGCCTTCGCCGACGCGGGCGATGATGGTCTCCTCGGTGGCGCCGCCGACGAGCCGGGCGATGTTCGTGCGCACCGTCACGCGCGCCTTGGCACGCAGCTGGATGCCGTCCTTCGCCACGGCATCGATCGTGTTCTTGCCGCTCGCACGGCTCGGGCAGTCGATGACCTTCGGGTTCACGCTCGTGTTGACGGCATCGACGATGTCGCGGCCAGCCAGGTCGATCGCGACAGCGCGGTCCCAGAGCAGGTCGATCTTGGCCTTCTCGGCGGCGATCATCGCGCGGACCACGTTGGTCACCCGACCGCCGGCCAGGTAGTGGGCCTCGAGCATGTTGGTGGCCAGGTCGATGCCGGCCTTCTTGGCACTGATGCGATTGAGCACGATGACCGCGGGGTCGACCTTGCGCAGTCGCATCATGACCAGGTCGATCAGGCCGACGCTCGCGCCCGAGAGCATGGCCTGCAGCCACAGTCCCAGATACTTGCTGACGATGATGAAGAGGACCAGGCCGACCAGTCCGAGCACGCCGAGGCCGATCCAGGCCCAAGGCTCGAGCGCGAGGAAGAGGGGGTTCATGCAGGCAAGGGTAGCCGACGCCCGCGAGTCGATCGTGCCGGTCCCCCCGACACGGAGCGGCAGTTCAGGAATCCCGCACCGAAACGCAGGATCAACGCCCTGTCGTGACGGCGCGGACCTTCGGCTGCCCATCCACATGACCGATCACGGTCACGCGTTCACCCTCGTTGATGAACCCGGACTCCGCGACGGCATCCACGCGTGCCCCATCGAAGTCGACGAAACCGATCGGGCGCAGCACGGTGGCGGCCACACCGGTGGCGCCCTTCACGATGGCCGGGTGCGCAGGTGGAGAGGCCAGTTCCTCTCCGTCCTCGTCCCGACGCGGCACGCGATCGGCCTCGGCCGACAGGATGGCGCGCCGACCGAGCGCGGATCCAGACCAGATCTTGATCGCCTGCACGATGGCGAACGGCGCACTCGCCAGCAGCAACGCTCCGTAGATCAAGCCCCATCCTGTGCTGAAGGCGAACATCGATCCGATCGAGCCGAGCATCGCCACGGCGGTGAGCAGCCCCAGCAGGCCACCGGAGGGGATGAAGAATTCCAGCACGAACAGCACGAGCCCAACGACCAGCAGCCCCATGGCGACGAAGAGATACGTGGCATCCGGGGACGCCGATGCTTGCTGAACGGCGAGTGCCAGCAACGGGAGCTCCATCATTGACTCCGCCATGACCGAGTCCTCCTGTGCCGATGCCTGTTCATGAGCAACGCTCCACGACGATCGACTCGCCCTGGTGGCCCGTCACGCGGACCTTCGTGCCTGCATCGATGAATCCCTGTGACGAGACGGCATCGAACGGCGCACCATCGATCGTCACGCGACCCGAGGGCCGCAGCGTGCTGGCGGCGATTCCCTCGGCGCCCCGAGCGGGCAGCGGTTCGCCTTGGATTCCCAAGCGTGCCGGTCCACCGGCGACGGTCGCATCGAGCACCGAGATCCGGGCCAGTCCCCAGCGTGGCAGGAGGTGCGCGGCGAGCCACGCGCCGAAGGCGCCCAGCAGGATGCCGCCGAGCACGACCGCGAATCCTCGCGCGAGCTGGTCCTGGCCTTCCGGCGTCGAGAGTCCATCGCTCACGAACAGGCCGACGAGGCCGGCCAGGATCGAGCCTGCACCGAGCAGCCCAACGATGCCGCCCGAGAACAGCGTGGCGACCTCCGCAAGGACCGCGGCGATGCCGACACCGACCGCGAGCAGCGTCCACCATTGCGAGAGTCCCGCGACCAGCGGCGCACCGACCAGCACGAGCAAGGCCGCCGCTGCGATGCCGCCGGCTATGCCGAAGCCGGGCGTGAAGAACTCGATCACGCCGAAGATCACCACGAGCGCGATCAGCAGCAGCTGAATCGGCCACTGCGTGAGTGTGCGCGACAACGATTCCGACCACGACTCGGGGTAGCGCAGCAGCCGTGTGGCGCCGAACCAGACCGTCAGCCCGTCATCACCATCGACTTCGCCCGCGGCGAGCCCCAGTGCACGCGCTTCGTCGCCGCGTACCACCAGCAGCGCGTCGCTCGCCACCAGCTGGCCGATCGGTCGCCAGCGGCCGCGCTCGGCCTCCGGGATCGGTTCGCGTCTGGATGTTCCTTCGCGCGTGGGCGAATCAAGCACGTCCTGCCCGCCAACCAGTCCGCGCACGAGCGCCTCGGGAATGGCGCTCGGCGTGTTCGTTGCAGCAGGCAGGGCGATCGGTGCGTCGCGATCAGGCTCGGCGCCGACCGCGCGCTCGTACTCGGTCGCATCGACCACCGCGCGGATCCCGTCGTCGCGCTCGATCAGCCAGAGCTCGGTGCCCAGGCGCACGAACGCCTGCACCAGTCGTTCGTCGTAGCCGCGCCGCCGGGCGCTGTCGAGCACTTCTCCCACGATGGGGGCCTCGATCTTGGCGCGCTCGGTGGGTGGCAGGCCGATCAGGCCCAGCCCGGGCAATCCCGTGATCGGCGCGGCGTCACCGAAGCTCGCGGCAGGGGACACAACAATCTCTCGGGCACTGAGCGCGATGATCGTGCCGGCGCTGTAGGCCTTGGGGCGGACCCACGCCACGGTGTTCGCGGGTGCCTCGGACTTGATGATCGAGCAGATGTCGAGCGTCGCGCCGACCTCGCCGCCTGGCGTATCGAGCTCGAGCACGACGGCGTCGCAGCCGTCCTTGGCGGCACGCTCGAGGCGCCGCTGCAGGGTGGTCTTGGTGATCGCATCGATCTCGCCATGGATCTCGATCACACCGACCGTGCTGGCATGTCGCCACGCCGGGACGGCCACGGGGGCATCGGCGGTCGTTGGCGCCTGGCCAATCGAACGATCGGCAGTCAGCAGCGCACCTGCCGCAACGAGCACCGCCAGCAGGCGATGGATCGCTCGCAGTCGAGGGGGCTGAGCGGGTTGGCGCATGCGATCATCATGCTACGCGCGGGCCACTCGCGGACGCCCCGCCAAACGAACAGGGGCCGGCGCGTGGCCGGCCCCTGAGGATCATGCGGTTGTCGATGCGTCAGTCCGGAGCCGACAGCGTGTGGGTGATGTTCCCCGCGCTGCCCGCGCACTGCGAGACGATCGCCATGTAGACGTCCGAGCGCTTGCCGGAACTGGGGTCGCCGGTCTGGCCCTGGAACAGGTTGTCCAGGACGCCCGTCTGGCCACCGAAGGTGATGGTGTCAACGCCTTCGGGAACGAACGACGCCTCGAACTTCACGTGGTTGTCGTTGTAGCAGATGTTGCCTTCCCAGGTCTTCGGGGCGCCGTGGATCTCGAGGGTCTTCGAGGTCGGGTCGACCGACTGCGCACCGTTGGAGGAGATGATGTTGCCGCAGCGGTTGCCGAGCACCGCGTGGCGCGAGTTGCCCGAGTTCAGCCACTCCCTGGTGCGGCGCTCGGTGCTCGGCAGGAGCACCATGCAGGCATACGACGTGCTGCACTTGGCCTGGAGGTTGGTGGTCACCGAGCGGGTCGCTGCAACGCTGCCGTCGCCCTGCGCCGTGTCGCCGTCCCAGTAGCGGTCCTGCGAGGGTTGGTAGGCGTTCTGGTTGTAGTTGGTGGCGACCGCGACGTTACCGCTGACCTCGGACGGGCTGACGAGGACCTGCGGGCTGAACATGTTCAGCGCGATGGCGCACGACCAGAGGTTGGCGTGGCTGTTCTTGACTTCATCCACCGCGCCGCGGCCCTTGATCTGCTGACCGTTGATCGCCTGGCGGTTCACTTCGCCCGGCAGCAGGAAGGCCTGTCCGGGGTTCTCGATGGCCTGCACGAGCAGGGCCTTGTGGATCTGCTGGAGCTGGGTCGAGCACTTGACCTGGCGCGCGGTGGCACGGGCCTTCGCGAGCGCCGGGAGCAGGATGCCGAGCAGCAGGGCGATGATGGCCATGACGACCAGCAGCTCGATGAGGGTGAATGCACGAGAGTTCTTCATGGGGTGTCCTTCGATGATTGCTTGTGGTGTTGCTTGGTGAATGCGTGTTGAGTGGTTGCTTGTCCGCGGTGTTCGACGTCAGGGCAGCAGGGCGTCGAAGGCCGGGATCATGGCGGTTGCGGTCACGTTGTTCGGGAAGATCCCGAGCCACGTGTCGCCGCTGGTCGCGCCGTTGGGCGTGCCGGGGCCGGCGCCTGGGCCCGACGACGAGTAGCAGCCGACGCCGTCGTTGCCCCACTCGCAGAAGTGAAGGATGTCCTTCTTCAGTTCGCTGTTGCCGCAGCGGTACTGCACTTCACCGAACGGACCTTCGGCCATGGCGCCGTGGCCATCGGTGTAGACGATGTTGCCTTCCCAGTTCTTCTCGTCCTGGTGCAGGCGAAGGGTCGGGCTCTTGGAGAACGCATCACCGGCGAGCGGGTTGGCTTCCGAGGTGATCTGCCACGAGCGGTTGCCGATCATGCCGCGCTGGCCGCCATCCGGCGAGAAGGCCTTGAACCACACGAGGTTCTTGCGGAGGCCGATGATGGCCAGGTGCGCATACGAAGTGTTGCACTGTGCGCCGCCCGAGCCGGCGATCTGGGCCGAGAAGCCTTCGTCCCAGTACTTGTCCTGGGCGGGGTTGTACTGGGTGAAGTCGTAGCCGGCGAAGTTGTTCGCAGCGGTGCCCTTGTACTCCTGCACGACCGTGTTCACTTCAGTCGGCCCGAGGAGGATCTCGGTGTTGAACATGTTGCGGGCGAGGCAGAGCGAGTACAGGTTCTTGCTGTTGTTGCGGGTCACGTCTTCGTTGCCCTGGCCAGGAACCTGCACGCCGTTGAAGGCGAGGCGGTTGGCATAGCCGGGGGTGGGAAGGCGGTTGCGCTCCAGTTCGTTGGCCGCGGTCAGCCAAGCCTTGTAGATGTTCTGGACCTGGGTCAGGTCCTTGACCGTCTTGGCTTGCTGCTGGGCCTTGGCCAGCGCGGGGAGGAGCAGGCCGACCAGCACCGCGATGATGGCGATGACGACCAGCAGCTCGACCAGGGTGAAGGCACGTGGGGTCTTCTTCATGACTGCGAATCTCCTTGCATCGGCTCGGTGCGTGGGGCACCGGCCTCGATCGACCACCCACCAGGGTGAACGACCGTTGAACCGTGGAACGGGCAGCGGAACGTCCGTTGCCGCGCTGCGAGCGATCACGACGATCGCCAGCCGGTTGGAGCGACATGCAATCATGCAACGCAAAGCATTGGCTTTGCTGGACATGAGCATGCGAGCCAACCTCAATGAACTCAAGGCGTTAAGGCACACAGCGGAACCGCACTGCACCATCGAATGACGGTTGGGGCGGTTCGAGCCAGGATGTCGGCTGCTGCGGCGAAACAAGGGGTGACCGAAACCGGTCGAATAAGTACAGCTTGGGAAACGAGCCGCGGCAGACCTGTGGCCCGGGAGCCACGCACAAACTTTACATCAGACCATACGGCGGTCAAGTCGGAGGGGTCGCATGAGGGGCCGGAATTCACTCTGTTGGTGGCTGCCCGGTACCGTTGCCGCATGCCCACTCCGTCCGAAGCACTGTCGGCCCTTGGCCTTGTCCTTCCGCCCGCTCCGAAGCCGGTTGCCTCATACGTCCCGTTTGCACGGTCCGGCAACCTCGTCTGGGTGTCGGGTCAGCTCCCGTTCCGGGACGGGGCGCTGGCAGCGACCGGGCCGGTGCCGTCGGTGTGTTCGATCGAATCGGCGCAGCAGGCTGCTCGGCAGTGTGCCCTGAACGCGCTCGCCGTCGCGGCTGATGCTGCGGGTGGCCTCGACATGATCGAGCGCGTGCTGCGCGTGGGGGTCTTCGTGCAGAGCGATGCCGGCTTCACCGAGCAGCCCAAGGTCGCCAATGGTGCGAGCGACCTGCTGCAGCAGGTCTTCGGCGAAGCCGGTCGGCATGCGCGCGCGGCGGTCGGCAACATCGCGTTGCCGCTCGGCGCGAGCGTCGAGGTTGAACTGCTCGTGCAGGTCCGCTGACCGCGCGAGCGAGGCGCCGGCACATCGATGTGCTGAGTGTTTCGTTGTTGCTCTGCGGCCGTCGCTCCGTTGGGGCGCCGGCGGTTCGGTGCGCTGAGTCCGTGGCTCTTGGTTTGCGGCCGTCGCTCCTTTGGGGCGCCGGCATGCCTCGTTCGCTCAGACAGTCCTCGCCTGCTCAGAAACTGGCGCGGCAGTCAACCTGTGGTCACTGACTGGCACTGCGGGCCAGCTTTCCTCGCAGGCTGCGGAACTCGCTCGGCGAGGCATGCCGCGCCCCCCTTTCCGCGACGGCCGCAGGACAACGCTCGTACATCGCTCTGCAAGATCGATCGCGCGTTCATGATCAGGGCCGCGCTCGTCCGGAGCGA
>CAIYOC010000082.1 GCA_903927725.1 uncultured bacterium
CCTGCTGGCACGCCGCCTCGGCGTGCCTCGTGGCAGCCTGGGCCCAACGCGGGCCCGGTGCCTTGAGCAGCTGGCCGCTGCCCTCGCCGCACTTGGCCTTCGAGCGAGTTCGTGAAGCGCACGTATCCAGCACTCCCCATGACGCACCATTCAGGTCAGAGCCATGAGCACCGCTGAACGCCCGGAACCGTCAGACTTGAACGCCGCCTTGGTCCGACTCCTTGTCGATCGGGGGGTCGAGGCTCATGTGGCCATCGATGTCGTTCGCCAACTGCGCGTGCTCGCTGAGTCGCAACCTTCCGCGGAGTTGCTGGCGCGATCGATCGATTCGATGCCTCCGGCGGCTCGGACGCCGGGTGGACTCGCTCGAGCCGAGTCGTGGATCCGATCGCTCGCAGACGCGATCGGCCAGGCGGCAACGAGTGCCCTCGATGCGCTCCAGCCGATGCCGCAGGTTGCTGGCGTCCGCCGCGCACTCGATGCCGATCGCTTTCGCATCGAGGGCGTTTCGCATGGCGTCCAGCTGGGCTTCGAGTGTGAGCGCCTGAGGGGCGATGCGGGATGGAGGCTGGTCGGCATGCTGTCGACCCAAGGCGACGTTCCGCCGGGCGTCGAACTGAGCTTCGTTCATCGATCGGGCGCCGAACACCTGGCGAGGGTCGATGACCTTGGCATGTTCGAGTGCATGCTTCCCGAGGGCACCTACGCCTGCTCGCTCCGCGCTGGTGCTGTCGGAACGCCCTCGCTGGTTGAATTCTCCGTGCCGTGATGGACGCCCCCGGCGATCGGCGTGCAGAGCTCGAGGCGCGCTGCGCGGCTCTGGAATCAGCCATCGGCAAAGAACCGCTGCAGACGGCTGAGGGTCTTGCGGCACTCGCCGCTGAGGCAAGCGACGCGAGGGTCCCGGCGCTCCAAGTCCGGGCCGAACGGGCACGGGCTCGGGCCCTCGCCTATGCGGGGCACTATGAAGCCTCGTTGCTTCAGGCCCGGGCGTGCGCGGAGCATGCTTCTCATCACGGGCTGCTCGAGGAGTGCGCGCGCGCTCGGCTTGCCGCCATGCACTCGCTCGTCGAGACCGGCCGGCTCGATGAAGCACTCGCCGAAGGTCATGCGGCACATGCCATCCTGCTTCAGCACGGCGATCCGGCACTGCTGGCGCGTGCCGACATCAATCTGGGCATCGTGCTGCAGCGGCAGGCCCGGCTCGCCGAGGCCCTCAAGAGATTCGATGCTGCCGCTCCGGCGCTGGCCCATGAGCCGTTGGTACTCGGTCAGTTGGAGAACAACCGAGGTGAGACGCTTCTGCGACTGTTCCGCTTTGACGAAGCGCGAGCCAGTTTCGCCGCTTCGCACGAGGCCAATCTGCGTGCCGGGTCGCATCTGACCGCGGCGATCGCGCAAGGCAATGTGGCGGACCTTGAGGCCCGTCGCGGTGACCTCGCGGCTGCCATTCCCCGCTTCCAGGCTGCGATCGACCTGATGGAACCCCTCGGTTCTCCCGGTCACCTGCTTCGCTTGCGGGCCGAGCGCGCCGAGACGCTGGCCGCCGGGGGACTCGCGCTCGATGCTTGCGTGGCCTTCCGCGAAGTCCTCCCCGAACTCGATGCTGCTGGCCTGCGCCGCGAGGCCGCGCGTGCACGCGCGGGACTCGGCCGCGCGTTGATGCAAGCCGGACACGATTCGGAGGCTCGCACGACGCTCGCGGCGGCACACGCGGAGTTCACGTCGCTCTCGGATCCCATCGAGGCAGCGAGGGTCGCGCTCGATCATGCCGACCTGTTGCGGGCCTCAGGCGATCATGCTGCTGCGCGAGATCTCGTGCAAGGCTCCCTGGGCGCGCTTGTCAGTCAGGGGCTCGATCGAGCCCGGGCGGAACTCACGCTGGCAGCCTGCGCTCGCCGCGTGGGAGAGCATGAGCAGGCCATGGCGCACGTGGCGATGGCGCGTGCCTTGACGAAGGGGATTCGTCCGATCGAGGCAGGCGCGGATCTCGAGGAGGCCGCCATCCTGCACGAGCAAGGCCGAACGATCGAAGCGCTGGTTCCGGCCCGTCGCGCCGCGGCGTCGCTGGAGTCCATCCGAACCGCGCTCCCCGCGCGCAGGCTTCGGTTGGCCTTCGCGGACGCAGCAGCAGCTCACGCGTGCGCGCTCGACCTGCTCCTGGAATCGGGTGGCCCTGCCGACGAGGTGATTGACGCGATCGAAGCGATCGACGCGCGATCGAGCATCGAGTCGGTCTCCCGCACGACCCCTGTCGGAGATGCCGGGTCGCCCGATGTCGTGCGCCGGACGGCGCTCGAACGTGATCTCACGGCGCTCTACTCCATGCTGGCGGACGCTGTTGCGTCCGATGTCCGTCATGCTGCGTGGCGTGCCGAGTGCAGCCGGCTCGAAGGAGCCCTCGACGAACTTGACTTGCGTATCGAGACCAGTGCATCGGAGCGCAGCGGTCGCGGGGGCCGTTCCAACGCTCCGGGCATCGCGTCACTCCTGGTGCCCGGCGAGGTCGTGGTGCGCTTCGGCATCCACCGCGACGAGATCGTCTGCGCGGTCACCGCGCCTGGGGGGAATGACGTCATCAGGTCGCTTGGCAGCGGACTCGAGCTCGCGCGGCTGGTCCGTGCGTTGCAGTTCCTCATGCGACGCGCTGCCC
>CAIYOC010000083.1 GCA_903927725.1 uncultured bacterium
ACCAACATCGGCCTGATCGCGTCGCTGGGCATCTATGCCGAGATCGACGCCTACGGCTTCCTGCTCACCCCCTACCGCGTCATCAAGGGCGGCAAGGCGAGCGGCGACACGGCGTACCTGCGTGCCGACGAGGAACTCAAGCGCGTGCTGGCCCCCAGCGACACGCTGAACCCCGAAGGCCGCATCGTCGAGGACCTGGTCCTTGCCCGCAAGAACGGCGAACTCGTCGAGGTCGAGAAGGCCGAGGTCGAGTACTCCGACGTCAGCCCCAAGCAGATCGTCGGCGTGTCCGCCAGCATGATCCCCTTCCTCGAGCACGACGACGCCAACCGCGCGCTCATGGGCTCGAACATGCAGCGCCAGGCCGTGCCACTGGTCAAGGTCGATCCGCCGTGCGTGGCGACCGGCATGGAGAAGGTCGCGGGCGCGGCGAGCGGCATGGTCATCCGTGCCGAGCGCGGCGGCCAGGTCACCTTCGTCGACTCGGAGCGCATCATCATCGACAACGCCGATGAATACGTGCTGCGCAAGTTCGTCGGGCTCAACGAGCGCACCTGCCAGAACCAGAAGCCGGTCGTGAAGCCCGGCCAGAAGGTGCGCAAGGACGAGATCATCGCTGACGGCGCGAGCACCCACATGGGCGAGCTCTCGATCGGCAAGAACGCGCTGGTCGCCTTCAACACCTACGACGGCTACAACTTCGAGGACGCCATCGTCATCAACGAGCGCATCGTGCGCGATGACGTGTTCACCTCGATCCACATCGAGTCGTTCGAGGTCGAGATCCGCGACACCAAGCTCGGCCGCGAGGAGTTCACGGCGGACATCCCGAACGTCAGCGAGAAGCAGCTGTCGAACCTCGACGAGAACGGCGTCATCCGCGTCGGCACCCGCGTCGGCCCCGGCGACATCCTCGTCGGCAAGGTCAGCCCCAAGAGCAAGAGCGAGCTCACCCCCGAAGAGAAGCTCCTGCACGCGATCTTCGGTCGCGCGGGCGAGGACGTGAAGAACGATTCGCTCGAGGTGCCCGCAGGCACCGAGGGCATCGTGATCGGCGCCAAGCGGTTCAGCCGCCGAACGCACCAGAGCGAGGACCAGAAGAAGCAGCTGAAGAAGGACATCGCCGCCTACGAGTCGTCGATGGACCGGAAGATCGTCGATCTCTTCCGTCAGATGGCTGCCGAGATCAACCGCCTGACCGGCAGCGAGATGGTCGACCCCAACACCCGCCAGAAGGTCGGTGTGAGCGACATTGCCGAAGTCATCATGGAACAGGTCGATGGCTTCAGCGACAAGTGGATCAAGGGCTCGAAGGAAGCCCGCGACCAGGCGCTCGTGGTGTACGGCCAGTTCTGGCCCCGCATCCAGAACTACCGCAAGGAGAAGGACCGCAAGGTCGGCCACATGAAGCGCGGCGACGAGCTCGCCAGCGGCGTGCTCGAGATGGTGAAGGTCTACCTCGCCACCAAGCGCCAGCTCTCGGTGGGCGACAAGATGGCAGGCCGCCACGGCAACAAGGGCGTCATCGCCCGCATCGTGCCGGAAGAGGACATGCCGTACATGGAAGACGGCACCTCGGTGGATGTGCTTCTCAACCCGCTCGGCGTGCCGAGCCGCATGAATGTCGGCCAGATCCTCGAGGTTCACCTCGGC
>CAIYOC010000084.1 GCA_903927725.1 uncultured bacterium
CCTGCTGGAATTCTCCAAGGTGCCGAAAGTCGCTCCCGTGGGCTGCCGAAGCAGGGTTGCCGAAAGGAGCCCGATGATGTTCAAGACGCGACCCGAGGCCCTGGCCCACTCCGTGGCCGGGACCGTGACCTTCCTGACCGGACTGATCCAAGCCAAGGACCAAGGCGTGCGTGGCCACTGCTCGCGCGTGTCGGACCTGGCCGTCTCACTGGCTCGGCATGTTGGGCTCGAGGATGCCTCGTGCGCCCGCATCCGCTTGGCCGGACTCCTGCACGATGTGGGCAAGGTCGGGGTGAGCGAGGCCGTACTGAACAAGCAGGGGCCCCTGAATGCCGAGGAAATCGAGCAGATCCGTCGCCATCCGTTGATCGGGCATCGGCTGCTGCAACGCTTCGAGGAAGTGGCCGATGCGCTCGAGGGCGTGTTGAGCCACCACGAGCGCTGGGATGGGACCGGCTATCCGTTCATGCGCGCCGGGGACTCGATCCCGGTCGATGGGCGCATCTTGGCGATCGTCGACAGCTTCGATGCGATGACGAGCGACCGTACCTATCGCAAGGCCATGGGTGTGCACGAGGCTCTTCATGAACTGAAGCGATGCCGAGGCACGCAGTTCGATCCCGAACTCACCGAAGCCTTCATCGACATCCAGCTCGACGTCGCTGCCTGATCGAAATCCAAGAAAGGACCGCCACCATGAGCCAGACTTGTGTTATCTTCCCTTCGTCGTACAAGGATGTGCGCGTGAGCTCGTCGTGGGACCGACAGGACGGCTGTGCAGGGAGAGCACGAATGTTCGATGAAGAAGGCCTGACCGTGAAGATGATCGCCCAGACGCTCTCGTCGAGTGAGCGCTTGGTGCTGTCGCTGCACTACGGTGAGGGGTTGACCGCCAGCGAGATCGCCGACGTCATGGAGACCCAGCCCAAGACCGTGGAAGAGGTTCTCGCTGGGGTCCGCGAGCGGATCACCGCCGCACGACTTGCCATCCTCGAATCAATCTGCGGCTGACGGGTGCAGGCCAGCTGCACCGGGTGTTGGCAGCGTTGAGGGCTTCGTGAGCCTCAACCCGTCCACGAGCTCAGCAGGACGCCCAGGTCGGCGCCGTCGACCTGACCGCTGTCATCCACATCGCCCGAGCCTGCGCCGCCCCAGTTGCTCAGCAGCAGGCCCAGATCGGCCCCGTCCACCCGCTGGTTGCAGTCGAGGTCGGCCGGCTCACACTGCGGCGCGATGGTGACGATGACCTGCAGCTGCGCAGCGGTCGCGGCACCGAGGGTCACGAGAGCGTTCTCCTTGGCGTAGAAGGCCGGGAAGCTCCCGCCTTGCTGCACCACGAAGCTCAGGCTCGAGATCGTGAAGAGCAGCTTGCCCGCAGCAAGGCCATCGAGCACGTACTGGCGGATGTTCGGATCGCCGACGTCGAGCTCGAAGCTCATGCGCGTGCCGGCTGGAATGAAGTCGCCCGGCTGGAGCGTGGCGCATACGCCGACCGCGAAGGCCTTGGGATCGAAGCGCTGCCGCGGGTGATTGCTGATGTCGATGGCTTGGTCGGCGCCACTGAAGGACATGGCATACGCCGAGCGCACGCCCGGCGCGAGGATGTTGGTGCCACTGGGTGCGAACGGCGAGAACTCCTGGAAGGTCGCCGCGGTGAAGCCGTTGCGGAACCCCACGCCGTAGAGCTCGATGCTTTGGCCCGGATCGGCGTCGGCCTGCCAATCGGCGCTGGCGGTCGGCGCGAAGATCTGCCACGGGTCCTGCGTGGGGTCGTACTGCACGACGAGATCGTTGGCGAACTCAACTTCGACCATCGCGGCATGCAGGGTCGCCGAAGCGGTGGCGGGGCCGGTCGGGATCTGGTCGCCGGTCGACCAGCCCACGATGAACTGGCCATCGCGGCTGTCGAACATGCTGGGGTCGTTTGCATCCGACCCGAAGACGCTGATGACGGGCCGCGAGCCGGGTGAGGTATTGAAGGGGTACATCCACCGATCAAGGATCGGCGTGGTCCAGTAGCCGTTGGTCGACTGGGCAAGGGCGGTCGATACCACCGGCAGCGTGGCTGCGAGGGCGAACGCGATGCATGTCGTGGTGCGCTGCGGCATACGATGGAAGCCTAGGCAGGAAGCATGGCGTCTCCAAGGGTTCCAGCAAGTCACGCCAGCGCGAATCCGCGAGGATTCTCGCTCACGGAGCTGTTGGTGGTCATCAGCTTGCTGGCGCTGATCTTGGCGCTGCTTCTGCCGGCGATCCGCATGGTGCAGGGTGTGGCCCGGAAGTCGCGCGAAGTGGCCTCGGGCCGCTCGATCTTTGCCGCCTGGACGGGGTACGCCACGGATGCGCAAGGGCAGGTGCTGCCTGGCTTCAAGACGGGGCTGCCGGCTTGGGTGGCCAGCGGCGAACGCATGCCGGCCGATGCCTTCGGCGGCGGACCGACGATCGCGGCACGATGGCCGTGGCGGCTGGCGCCGTACCTCTCGTTCGACATGCGGGGGCTGTACTTGGGCGGCGAGAGCGAGACGTACGCGCAGCTCGCCAATGGCGCGCCTGCGGAGTTCTATTACTTCACGAGCCTCTATCCCGCGTTCGGCATGAACAGCGCGTTCGTCGGCGGAGACAGCGAGCGCTACGGGTTCCTGCCGGCCACGCTCCCCAACGGGAGCGCGAATCCGCTGACGGGCTTCTACGTCACCAGGCTGAGTTCGATCGTGAAGCCCGCGTCCCTGACGGTGTTCGCGGGTGCGCGAACGAACGCGACGGCCACGGGGTCGATCACCGAGGGGTTCTTCCGCATCGAGTCGCCGTATCTCGCCGATGCCACCGCGCGGTGGGCCGCCGCCTACGACCCGCTCGATCCGGCGAGCTGCGGCAACCTGAGTGCGCGCCACGGCGACGAGGTCATCGTGGTCAATGCCGCGGGCGGCGTGGAGTCGGTGCAGATCGATGCCATGCGCGACATGCGGCGCTGGGCCAATGGCGCCGACCGCCCGGACTGGCGCATCCTGCCGTAGTGGGGCTCACTCATCCGTCTCGCGCAGTTTGGCGAGCACGGTGAAGTCCTCGAGCGTGGTCGTGTCCTGGCGGACCTCGTTGCCTGCGGCGATGTCGCGGAGCAGTCGTCGCATGATCTTGCCGCTGCGGGTCTTGGGCAGGGCCTGCGTGAAGCGGATCATGTCGGGCTTGGCGATCGCGCCGATCTCGTGGCCGACGTGCTCCTGGAGTTCCTTGCGCAGCGCGTCGCCGGCGCGGCCGGTGTGCCCTGGGCCGAGCGTGACGAAGGCCGCGATGCCGGTGCCCTTGATCTCGTGCGGCATGCCGACAACGGCGGCTTCGACCACGGCCTCGTGCGCAACCAGCGCGCTCTCGACTTCCATCGTGCCGAGGCGGTGCCCCGAGACGTTGATCACGTCATCGATGCGCCCCATGATCCAGAAGTAGCCGCGTTCATCACGGCGCGCACCGTCGCCGGCCACGTACATCCCGGGGACCTTCGACCAGTAGGTGTCGATGAAGCGCTGGCGATCGCCGTGGATCCCGCGCAGCATCGCGGGCCACGGCTTGCGGATAACGAGCAGGCCGCCGGCATTGGCCGGCAGTTCCTCGCCGCGCTCGTTCACGATGGCAGCATCGATGCCGAACATCGGCAGCGTGCAGGAGCCCGGCACGGTGGGCGTGGCCCCCGGCAGCGGCGTGATGATGTGGCCGCCGGTCTCGGTCTGCCACATCGTGTCGACGATCGGGCATCGTTCGCCGCCGATCGTGCGGTGGTACCACATCCATGCTTCGGGATTGATCGGTTCACCGACGGTGCCCAGCAGCCGAAGGCTCGAGAGGTCGTGCTTGGCCGGGTGCGCATCGCCCCACTTCATGAACGCGCGGATCGCCGTGGGCGCGGTGTAGAAGTGCGTGACGCGGTGACGCTCGACGATCGACCAGAAGCGATCCTCCGCGGGGGCATTCGGTGCGCCCTCGTACATGAGCGTGGGCACGCGATTGGGAAGGAGCCCGTAGACGATGTAGCTGTGGCCAGTGATCCAGCCGATGTCGGCGGTGCAAAAGTAGACCTGGCCGGTGCCGGGGCGCAGATCGAAGGTCATGCGCGCCGTGAACGCCGTGAAGATCGAGTACCCGGCGGTCGAGTGGCGGATGCCCTTGGGCTTGCCGGTCGAGCCGCTCGTGTAGAGCAGGAACAGCAGGTCCTCGCTGGCCATCGGTTCGCAAGCGCAGGTCGATGGCTGCGATGCGACGAGCTCGTGCCACCAATGATCGCGGCCTGCGTGCATCGGCACGTCGTGCCCGGTGCGACGCAGCACGATCACGTGCTCGACCGACGGTGCGCCCTTGCAGGCTTCGTCGACGTTGGCCTTGAGCGGCACGATGGAGCCACGGCGCCATGCGCCATCGCAGGTGATGATGACGCGGCTCTGCGCATCGGCGACCCGATCGATGATCGCCGGCGCAGCGAACCCGCCGAAGATCACGCTGTGCGCCGCCCCGATGCGTGCGCAGGCGAGTACGGCGATCGCGAGTTCGGGCACCATCCCCATGTAGAGCGTGACGACATCGCCCTTGCGCACGCCGAGTGAGCGCAGCGCGTTGGCCAGGCGGGCGGTCTCGTCCTGCAGTTGCCGGTAGGTGAGGTGGCGCACGGCGTGGCCGTGGCGCGCGGAGAGGGCGCGGTCGCCCGCGCCGAAGCCCGCCGCGTAGTCGCTCGCCGCATCGGCCTGCCACCCGGGCTCGCCTTCCCAGATGATCGCGACCTCGTCGCCGTGGCCGGCATTGACCTGGCGGTCGACGCAGTTGTGGCAGGCGTTGAGCGTGCCGCCGTCGAACCAGCGTGCGTCGGGGCACTGCCAGTCCAGGACCTTCGTGAAGGGCGTGAACCAGTCGAAGCCGCGGGCCACCTCGCCCCAGAAGCCCTCGGGGTCCTGGATCGACCGCGTCCAGAGCGCGCGGTACTCATCAAGGCTCGCCACGTGGGGGGGGCCGCCACACGCACGGAGGTACGCCTCGCTGGGTGGGAAGACCCGCGATTCACTGAGTCCGCTGCTGATCTCCTGGCTCATGCAGCAGAGGGTAGCGCGGGGGCCTCACCGCGCTGCGTGGGCGCTGGCCGCCGCGAGCGCAGCGTCGATCTTGGTTGGATCCTTGCCGCCGGCCTGGGCCACGTCGGGCTTGCCGCCGCCGCCGCCGCCGCAGGCGACCGCAGCGACCTTGACCCATTCACCGGCCTTCAGACCCTTGTCGATCCACGCCTTCGGGCACGCGGCCACGATGGCGACCTTGCCGGCGGCATCGTCAACGCCCATCAGCATGACGGGGCAGTCGGCGAGCGATGCCTTGGCGCAGTCCAGCGCTGCGAGCAGCGCCTGACCATCGCCCGAGTCGAGTCGCGCCACCATCGGCCCGCCCGGATGCCGAGCGATCAACTCGCGCACCTGTGCCACAGCCTGCTCGCGCTCGACCTTCTCGTTGGCCTTGCGGCCCTCCTTCACGCGTTCGCGCAGCGCCTCGATCAACGGTGCGATCGAAGTACGATCGCTGGCGCCCAGGCCCAGCGAGCCTTCGAGCTTCACGATCTCGTTGACTTCGGCCGCGAGCGCGGCTGCATCCAGCCGTGACGCCTGCCCGCAGCGCTCGA
>CAIYOC010000085.1 GCA_903927725.1 uncultured bacterium
AGAGCCGCAGGATCGTTGACGTCCCGACCGTCCGACGCACCCGGTGCTTCATCCAGGAATGGGCGATGGGGGACTCGAACCCTCGACCTCACGGGTGTGATCCGTGCGCTCTAGCCAGCTGAGCTAATCGCCCTTGCGGGACGGGGAGTCTAGCGAGGCAGCCACTGATCGTGCACGTCGGGGCGAACCTGCGGTTATCAGGCTTCCTTCGTTCCGATCTTTGGAACTTCGCCCAACGAATGTGACGATAGCCCCGAGTGCGGTCGATCACCCCTCCAAGGTCTTGCGTAACCGACCGGCGTTGCTTCGGCGACAGGCCGCCGTTCGGTGCTGTGGGCCTCGTGCCCAGGTGATGCCGTGATCGAGTTCCTGACCGTCGGCTTCTTCGTGATCGCCTGCCTCCTGGCAGTGCGCAATACCGCATGGGCCTTGGCGCTGGTCGTCTCGATGTACGCGCTCGAGCAGGCGCTCCAGGCGTCATCGGGCATCTTCATGCGCATCACGCCGCTGGCCAACGTCTGCGTTGCCGTGGCGGCCGGCCTCAGCGTGGTGCTGAACCTGCCCAGCCAAGACCGTCCGTTCCGGGGCTATGCCACGCCGATCTTCTCGGTGGCGATCGGGTTCTTCGTGTGGGCGATGATCTCGCTGCTCTGGACGCCGGCGTTCGGATCGGCCTGGGAGATGACCAGGTGGGGCATCCCGTACGTGATTCTCTTCCTCATGGTCGCTCCGCTCCTGATCGACGGCATGGCGTCGTTGGATCGATTCTTCCGGGCCTTCCTCATCCTCGGCTCGATCACGACGATCCTGATCCTCATCAATCCGGCCTTCACCGTGAAGCTGGGACGTCTCGGGGTGGACCTGGATGCGACGGTCCGAACGAACCCTCTGGTCATCGGCGAACTCGGCGGATTGATGATCCTGGTGGCTGCGTTGGCGCCAGTCGATGGATCTGCACCGAAGGCTGTCGTCGCCAGGCTGGTGGCCTTCGGCCTGGGCGGCGTCCTGTCCCTGCAGTCGGGCTCGCGCGGTCAGCTCATCTTCGCCCTGGGCCTTGCGGTCATCGCGTTCCCGTTCGCGCGACGCATCCGCAACATCGCCGGCTTCTTCGGCACGGTTGTCGCCGTTGCGCTCATGATCCCCCTGGTGCTCTTCCTGGCGCAATTGGTGCTCGGCACGGACGAGTTGCGCCGCTGGGAACTGTCGACGCTTGCGGGTGGCGCGAACACGCGCGTGCTGAACATCCTTGATCTCTTCGCGGCCTTCGCCAATCGTCCGAGCGCATGGGTGGTGGGCCTGGGCTTCAACGCCTTCTCCTGGGTCAGTGGCGCGAACAAGGAGCCTTACTCGCATGCGCTGCTGGTCGACATGCTGACCGAGCTCGGAATCCCCGCCTTCGTGGTGTTCTGTTGGTGGAGCCTGCGTGTGCTGCAGGATGGCCTCTGGTTGTTGCGCCGGTTCGGCGACGATGATTCCGGCCGCGCCACGGCGTCGTTGCTGATGGTGCTCTTCGTCTACGAGACCCTGCTCGTGAACAAGCAGGGGTATCTGTGGGCGGCAACGCTGTTCTTCCTGGTCGGCATCGC
>CAIYOC010000086.1 GCA_903927725.1 uncultured bacterium
CGGCAGCAGCCCGATCAGGAAGGTCGAGCCGCCCATGAGGAGGAGCGTGACGAGGAAGGTGTACTTGCGCCCCACGAGGTCGCCGAGCCGGCCGAACACGATCGCACCGAACGGCCGCACGATGAACCCCGACGCGAAGATCGCGAGGGTCTTCAGGAATCCCGCCGTCGGATCGTCGCCGGGAAAGAACTTGGCGCCCAGGATCGTCGCGAGGCTGCCGAAGAGATAGAAGTCGTACCACTCGATCAGCGTTCCCGCGCTCGCCGCGCCGATCACTCGCCAGATCAGCGACTTCGGGGCGGGGGTGTGAGCGGACGATTCAGCGTGGTTGCCCATCAGGTCTCCTGCTTTTCACCCCGCCTCACCCCGCCTTGCCAGCAAACCGCACGGCGCCGCCGAGCGATTCCTGGATGCGGATGAGCTGGTTGTACTTGGCGTTGCGGTCGCTGCGGCAGGGGGCGCCGGTCTTGATCTGGCCGCAGTTGGTCGCGACCGCAAGGTCGGCGATGGTGCAATCCTCGGTCTCGCCGCTGCGGTGGCTGAGCACCGCTCGGTAGCCGGCCTTGTGCGCCATGTCGACCGCGCGCAGCGTCTCGCTGATCGTGCCGATCTGGTTCACCTTGACCAGGATCGCATTGGCGCAGTGCTCGCGAATCCCGCGCTCGAGGAAGTGCGGGTTCGTCACGAACAGGTCGTCGCCCACGAGCTGCGTGGTCGCGCCCAGGCGCTTCGTGAGCTTCGCCCAGCCGGCCCAGTCGTCCTCGGCCAGACCATCCTCGATCGAGCAGATCGGCCACTTCGCGCACCAGCCGGCCCAGAGCTCGATCATCTCGTCGCTCGAGGCAACCTTTTCGGGCGCGCTCTTGAAGAAGCGGTAGCCGACCTTGCCCACGGCCTTCGCCTCGTTGGCGAGTTCGCTCGTCGCCGGGTCAAGCGCGATCCGGACCTGCCGGCCCAGGTCGTAGCCTGCCTTCTCGACCGCGCGCGCGATGTACTCGAGCGCTTCCTCGTTGCTCTTCAGGTTGGGCGCGAAGCCGCCTTCGTCGCCGACGGCCGTCGACAGGTGCGCATCGTGCAGCACCTTGCGCAGCGCGTGATAGATCTCGACGCCCGCACGCAGCGCATCGTCGAAGGTGTCGAAGCCCCACGGCTGCACCATGAACTCCTGGAAGTCGACGGTGTTGTCGGCGTGCTTGCCGCCATTGAGGATGTTCAGCATCGGCACCGGCAGCGTGCACGCCGCCGCGCCGCCGAGGTAGCGGTACAGCGGCAGGTCGCAGCCGACCGCGGCAGCATGGGCGACCGCCATGCTCACGCCGAGCGTCGCGTTCGCCCCGAGCTTGCCCTTGTTGTGCGTGCCGTCGAGCGCCAGAAGCAGGCGATCGATGCCCTCCTGATCGCGCGCATCAGCGCCTTCGAGGTTCGGCGCAATCACCTCGTTCACGTTGGCGACGGCCTTCGCCACGCCCTTGCCGAGCCAGCGGGTCGTGTCACCATCGCGCAGCTCGACCGCTTCGTGCTCGCCGGTGCTGGCGCCGCTCGGCACGGCCGCACGGCCGGTCGAGCCATCCTCGAGCGTGACCTCGCACTCAAGCGTGGGATTGCCGCGGCTGTCTAGGACCTGGCGGGCGTGAACGGCGTGGATTGAGAAGCTCATGGTGGGTCTCCGGTGGTTCAGCGTAGCGGTGCAGGGAATCGTGGTGGCGCCCCGCCCAGCACGGCAGCGACATCCTTGACGACCCAGCTCATGTTGGCCATCGCCGTCAGCGTGCGGCTGGCCAGGTGCGGGGCGAGGTGGGCGTTGGCCATGCCGAGCAGGGGATGGCCATGGGTGAAGGGCTCGGGATCGTGCACATCGAGGATGACCTGCGCGCCGGGGCGGGTGCCCAGCCATGCGGCGAGCGCCCGGTCATCGATCACGAACCCGCGGCTCGTGTTGATGAGGACTGCATCGTCCCGAAGCCGTTCGACCAGCGGCGCGCCCACGAGCCCGCGGTTGCTCGCGCGGCCATCGACATGCACCGTCACGACATCGCTGTCGGCGAAGAGCTGCTCGATCCCGCACGGCTGCGCGCCATGCCGGGCGGACTCAGGGATCTCAAGCAGATCGTGGTAGATGCAGTGGAATCCGATCGCTCCGGCGACCTGCGCCACGCGCTGCCCGATGCGGCCCATGCCCAGGATCCCAAGCACGAGCTCATCCATTTGCCACGCCCCGACGACTTCTTCACGCACATCGTCCCACGCGTCCTTCGCCAGCGGGCGATCCAGGAAGAGCCTTGGCCGGAGCGCATCGCAAAGCAGGCAGAGCACGTACTCGACCACCGCCTGCGTGTTGGCATCGGGCGTGTGGACCACCTCAATGCTGCGCCGGCGGCATGCAGCCACATCGATGTTGTCCAGACCGACCCCCGCGCGCGCCACAACCCGCAGCGCTGGCAGCCGGTCGAGCAGCGCATCATCGACGATGGTGTAGGTCCGCACGACAAGCGCTTTGGCGCACGCCGCGGCCTCAGTGAACTCGGCGCTCGAGGGCGAACCCCGCACGATCCGCGCATGGCTGGCCAGCCAGTCGAGGGCGGCATCGTCCAGCGCTTCGGTCACGATGCACGTGGGCAGGCTCACGGGGGGGAGGGTAACGGCACACGACGGGTGGCCGCGCTACCTTCCCCGGCGTGAGCGTGCGCCGTGACACCGCCGTGCTGTGGAGCCTTGTGGGCCTGTTGGCCCTCACGCTGCTCTGGCCCATCTGGATGGTCCTTCGCGGGGCCTTCCAGGATGGTGCGGGTGACTTCACGCTCGCGCACCTGCAGGATGTCTTCCGCGACCCGCTGCTCGTGCAGGGCTTCAGCAACAGCTTCCGGCTCGCTGCGTGCACCACGATTTTGGCCACGGCGCTTGCCTTCCCGCTGGCGACCGTGGGGGCACGATGTGCGTTCAAGGGCAAGGCGCTCCTCAACGCCTTCGTGCTGGCACCCCTGATCCTGCCGCCGTTCGTCGGCGCGATCGGCCTTCGCCAGGTGCTCGGCCGCATGGGCGCGCTCAATGCGCTGCTCCAGGACATCGGCCTCACCTCCGCGCCGATCGACTTCCTCGGGGATGGCGGCTTCTGGAGCATCGTCGCGATCCAGGGCTTCAGCCTCTACCCGATCATCTACCTCAACCTGGTCGCCGCGCTCTCGAACATCGATCCGGCGCTCGAGGAAGCCGCACGCGGCGTGGGCGCGGGTGCGTTCACGCGCTGGCGGCGCGTGACGCTGCCGATGGTCCGCGGCGGGCTCTTCGCCGGTGCGACGATCGTCTTCATCTGGTCGTTCACCGAGCTCGGCACGCCGCTCATGTTCGAGTACCGCGTGGTGACGCCA
>CAIYOC010000087.1 GCA_903927725.1 uncultured bacterium
GCTCGAGGCCTCCGCGCGCGACTACACGCGCCTCAAGAATCGGCAGGATGAACTGGCCACCGCTGCCAAGAATCGCGCGCTCTCCGACGACGAGACCAAGGAGTACGAGGCCGCCAAGGCCCGCCTGACGGCCGAGTTCGCCGAGCCGCCGACCCCGCCATCGGGGTTCGACAAGCCGTTCCAGCTCTGGGGCTACGTGATCGGCTGCGGCGTCATCGGCTTCCCCTGGTGTGCGTGGCTGCTCGTCGGGGCCGCCCGGAAGAAGTGGACGCTCGATGAGGATGGATCGCTGCGCACGCCCGAGGGAACGATCCCGGCCGAACGCATCGCCGACATCGACATGGACAAGTGGATGAGCAAGTCGATCGCCGTCGTGAAGGATGCCGACGGCCGCGAGTATCCCCTTGACGACTACAAGTGGAAGAACACCGACAAGATCGTCGTCGAGCTCTGCCGCCGCTTCCACCCGGGCCAGTGGACCGATCAGGCCCGGCCGGTCGACGATGGCAAGGATGACGATGACACCAAGGGCAATGGCACCGAGGAGGCGCCGACGACGGAGGTCTCGCGATGAGCGTGCCGTCGCTCCAGGATCCCACCAGCGCCATCGAGAAGCGTGATCGATGCGGTGACCTGCCGCACCGTCCTCGCGTGCTCCTGGGCAAGATGGGCCTCGATGGGCACGACCGCGGCGTGAAGCTCATTGCGCGCGTCTTGCGGGATGCCGGTGTGCACGTGATCTACAGCGGGCTCTGGCAGACGCCTCGGAGCCTCGCCATCGGCGCTCGCGACGAGGACGCAGACGTCATCGCCTGCAGCATGATGAGCAACTCGCACCTGGTGCTCGTGCCCAGGCTGCTCGAGGAGTGCCGTTCGCTCGGTCGCCCCGACATGCCGGTCAACGTCGGCGGCATCATCCCGCAGGAAGACGTGCCCACGCTGCTCTCGGCCGGAGTGCGTCGCATCTACCACACCGGCACCGGCATGGAGGAGATCGTGCAGAGCGTGCGCGAGTGCGTGCGTGCCTATGCGCCGATCCAGTCGCCATCGACCCACGCCGTGCTCGCGCGGCAGATCAGCCTGGCTCACGCCGGCGCGCTCCCTCCTGGTGCGGTGCTTCGCCGCCCGGCGCGCGTCGTGGGCATCACGGGCTCGCCCGGGGCCGGCAAGAGCACGCTCGTCGCTGCGCTGGCCGCCGAAGCCGTGCGTCGCGGCGAACGCGTCGCCGTCGTGGCGTTCGATCCCATGAGCCCCATCACCGGCGGCGCGCTGCTGGGCGACCGTCTGCGCGTGGACTTCAACGCCGTCGACGAGAAGGTCTTCTACCGGAGCCTCGCGATCGTCGGCGAGGATTACCGCAGCCTGTCGCAGATCACGGGCTTGATCGGCGCAGCGGGCTTCGACACGCTCATCGTCGAGACCGTCGGCGCGGGCCAGAACGACGTCGCGATCCGCGAGCATGTGGACCGCACCGCCGTCGTCGTCGTGCCGGGCATGGGCGATTCGGTGCAGATGGACAAGGCGGGCATCCTCGAGATCGCTGACCTCTTCGTCGCCAACAAGGCCGATCATGCGGGTGAGGCCAAGCTCGTGCGCGAATTGCTCGACATCGCCTCGGGCCGTCGCATCCTCGAGACGATCGCGACCCAGGGCAAGGGCATCGTCGAGCTCTACGAGGCGCTGCTTGCGGCCTGAGCCCGCGGCGGTCGCGAAGGAGCCATCGTGCTGACCGCCCTGCTCGTCAGCCTCGGCATCATTGCCGCGCGCCTGGTGGACGTGTCGATTGGCGTGGTGCGCACCGTGGCGATCGTGCAGGGACACAAGGGCCGTGCCTTCGTGCTGGCGTTCTTCGAGGTTCTGGTCTGGGTGCTGGTGGTCAGCAAGGTGATCCTGACCGTGCAGGACCACCCTTGGTACGCCATCCCCTACGCCCTCGGCTTCGCGCTCGGCAACTGGCTCGGCATGGTCGTCGAGGCTCGCATGGCCAGCGGCCATTCGGTGGTCCGTGTCTTCACGCGCAAGGGCGACGAGATGGCGGCGACGCTGCGTGACCAGGGGATCACCGTCACCGTCTTCGACGGACGCGGCCGCGATGGCCCGGTGCAGATGCTCTTCATCGAGACCCGTCGTCGTGGATCCAAGCGGGTTATTGAACTTGCACGAGGCGTGGACCCGACCTGCTACCACGTGGTCGCGGACATCAAGAGCACGAGCGCAAGCGCGCACTGACCGCGGCCGGTACTTCGGCGCGGGCACCGGCTGTCGGGATCCGGCACAGGTTGCGGGACAAGCGGGTTGCCCGGTCTGCACCGCTACACTTCGCGCCCCATGTCCACCGTCAACCTGCCCCGGAACACGAACCAAGCCCTCGGCATCGGCCAGTACGCGATCGACTTCATGAAGTCGGGCGAGCCCGCCGAGTCGGTCCTGACCCGCACCAAGCTCTTCCACGCCGATGCGGTGCTCTGCGGCCTGAGCGCGATCGCGCTGGGCACGAACGCCCCGGTGCTGCTGCGCGACGAAGCGCTGCGCTACAAGAACAAGAAGCACGGTGCGACGGTCTTCGGCAGCTCCAAGCGCGTGCAGCCGGAGAAGGCGATCGTCGCCAACAGCGCGGCCGTGCGCGAGTGGGATTCCAACGGCACCAACTTCGGCTTCAACCCCGGCCTCGGGCATACCGCCGGCGAGTTCGGCCACAACGACTTCTATCCCGTGCCGATCGCGGCGGCGCAGATCATGGGCCTCGACGGTGCGACCGCACTGCGTGGCATGGTCTGCCTCGACGAGATCCGCGGCCGCCTGGCCGAGGTCTTCAGCCTCAAGACCTACAAGATCGACCACGTGGTGCACGGCGCGATCGCCAGCGCCGCGACCTACGGCGCCATGATGGGCGCAACCGCCGAGCAGATCGAGAGCGCGATCGGCATGTTCGTGGCGCACCACATTCCCTGGCGCGCGATCCGCGCAGGCAAGCAGCTCAGCGACTCCAAGGGCGCGAGCGCCGCGATCAGCACCGAGGCCGCGATCCTGTGCATGCGCCGCAGCATGCAGGGCTTCCTCGGGCCGCGCGACATCTTCCGCAACCCCGAGAGCATGTTCCGGCAGTTCATGAAGACGCAGGGCGACAGCCCCTTCGATCTCGTGCTCGGCTTCTCAGGCGATGACTTCGCCGTCATGGGCATGCACTTCAAGCTCGGCCTCTACGAGCACCAGAGCGCCGGCGCGCTGCAGGCGATCATCGACCTGGCCTTCGCCAACCGCGACATCCTGCAGAAGCCCGGCACCATCAAGTCGATCCGCATCGTGGCCTACGAACCGGCCTTCGGCATCATCGGCGATCCGGCCAAGCGCGATCCAAAGACCCGCCAGAGCGCCGACCACAGCATGGTCTACATCGTCAGCACGCTGCTGCGGAAGGCGATCGAGGCCGCCGCGCAGGACGGCGCCGAATCGATCGGTGCGGCCAACGACGACTGGTGGAAGCGCCTGATGCTCGGGCCGCACGACTACTCCGCCGACGCGATCAAGAATCCGCGCACGCGCGAGCTCATGGCGAAGATCGACTTCGCCCACGGCGGCGAGGAGTACGACCGGCGCTACCCGGACGGCATTCCCACGTCGGTCGTGATCGAGACGACCGATGGCCGCACGCTCGACAGCGGGCTCGTGATGTACCCCGCTGGCCACGCGCGCAACACGACCGCCGACCTGCGCGGGATCCTCAACGCGAAGTTCCGCCTGCTCGGCTCGCTCGGACTGGCCAAGCCATCGCGGCTCGTCGAGCGGCTGATGGCGATCGACGCGCTCTCGGCCAAGCAGGTGTCGAAGCTTCACGACTTCGACATCCTCGACCGCGGCCGGTTCGAGTGACAGCGGCCCGACACTGCGCGGTCTGGCGATCGGTCCAAGTGAGCACAGCAGGGCTTCGCGCCGACCGGGATCGGTTCGGGCGACGCCCCTTCCTCAACGCAGGGCGCGCAGCCTCATGCCGCCCTGCTGGCGCTCGAACTCGATCGCTTCGAACTTGAACTGGCCGTGCAGGTGCGGCGTGAGCTGGAGTTCGATGGTCTTCGGCCCCGTGGCGCGTGTGACGACATCCGAACTGAACATGCCGTAGCTCGTCCGATTGAGGAACTCCATCACGGCGCTGCGCTGCTCGTCCATCCAGGCCGCAAAGGCCGGCTCCCCGCCGCGCGCATCCCATTCCTTGCGCGCTTCCTTCGTCAGCATCTGCCCGTAGAACGGCGGATACTCGCGATTGCGGATCGCGTTCTGCAGGTGCGCGATGACCTGCGCCGGCGTGAACGCCCGAAGCTCGATCGTGCCGTCGGCGTGCTCGATGCGCAGTTCGAGTTCCGGGCCGCTGCCATCGGTGGCGCCGACCACCTGCACCGATGCGCCGTCGGAGGGCGTGGCGACTTCGGCCGGGCCGTACTTGCCGGCCGCGACGGCGGGCCGGTCGCGATAGACCACGCGCGTTCCATCGGGCAGCGTGTGATCGACTTCGTCCTTGGCGCGATCGCTGAGCGGGTTGCGGTAGCGGTACTCCACGCGCTCGGACGCACAGGCCGTGGCGAACAGCATCAGCAACGGCACGGCCCGCTTCATCCCCGAGCTTCCGCTGGGATCGGCAGGCGAACAGGTCGATCCTGGTCCGGCGTCCACGCCAGACGGACACGCCATGCCGGGCTGGGCTCCGGCGCATCGATGCGCCAGTGCGTGCCGCGGCTCTCGGTGCGCTCAAGCGCGGCGCGCGCCATGAGGTGCGCCACGGTCAGCAGGTTCTGCGCTTCCCAACCCGAGGGCCGCTCGAACACGGCGTGAAGCCCGTAGCGGCCCCAGAACTCAATCATCTTGAGGACATCCTCAAGCCGCGTGGCCGACCGCTGCACCCCGACGTTGCGCCACATGGCGCTGCGCAGGCTCGCACGGATGTCGGCGACATCCAGGTCGCCGCGCTCGGGGACATCGATGCGGCTGTCGGTGTGCACAGGGACTGGATCAGGCAACGCATCAGCCGCGATCGCATGCGCCACACGCCGACCGAAGACGAGGCCGTCGAGCAGGCTGTTGCTGGCAAGGCGATTCGCACCGTGCACGCCGTTGGAGGCGCTCTCGCCGCAGGCATACAGGCCACGCAGGCTGCTCCGACCGGACAGATCCGTGAGCACTCCGCCGATCGTGTAGTGCGCGGCGGGATTCACCGGGATCAGTTCGCGCGAGGCATCGAGCCCGAAACCCGCGAGCATGCGGTCGAGCCCGGGGAAACGCCGCGCGAAGAAACCGGTTTGGCCACCGCCAAGATGGCGGCAATCGAGGAAGGCGTGGCTCTGCCCGGTCCGGGCCAGATGCTCCACGATGCCGCGGCTGACGATGTCGCGCGGCGCGAGCTCGCCCATCGGGTGAACGCCCTGCATGAACCGAGTGCCGGCTGCATCGACCAGCCACGCCCCTTCGCCGCGGACGGCCTCGCTGATCAGGTGCCGCGGAGCACCGGCGACATAGAGGCTCGTCGGATGGACCTGCATGAACTCGAGGTCGGCGACCGTCGCGCCCGCACGCCATGCCATGGCGACCGCATCGCCGGTGGCCACCTTCGGGTTGGTCGTCTCCCGATAGACCTGGCCCGCGCCGCCGCACGCGAGCACGATCGCCCTGGCCCACACGATCTGCAGGCCGAAGCGCGGGTGCCACGTCAGGACGCCCGCGGCGCGACGCTCGCCCGCATCCTCCCTGGTCAGGACATCAAGCGCGAAGCAGCGATCGAAGAGCCGAACCGTGCCCAGCCCGCGCACCTTGGCGATCAACGCCGCAGCCAGCGCGGCGCCGGTCGCATCACCATCGGCATGCACGATGCGGTCCTGGCGATGACCGCCCTCGCGTCCGAGGCTCACCGTGCCATCGGCATCGCGGTCGACCTTCATGCCCCACTCGATCATCTGCTCGACCTCGCCGGGGCCCTCGCGGACGAGGACCGACACAGCCTCCGGATCGCACAGCCCGGCGCCGGCCTCGAGCGTGTCCTCTTCGTGCTGAGCGACGCTGTCCTCGGCACTGCGCACCGTGGCGATGCCTCCCTGCGCCCAGCTCGTGCTCGACAAGTCGAGCGATTCCTTAGCCAGCACGATCACGTCGCCGTGCGACGAGGCCTCGATCGCGCAGCGAAGACCCGCCACGCCGCTGCCCACCACCAGGGTGTCCGTGAAGATCTGCGGCAGCAGCGAACTGCGGAACGGGATCAGGTGACGACGCTGGATCGCAAGGGCGGTCACGGCGTTCGGTTCGGGGCCGCGGCCCCCTCCTTCGATGGTTTCGGGTCGACAGGCGGAACCTCTATCCGGATGGGCTCGAAGGCCGTCGGCAGCGCGAAGTCCGCGATCCAGACCTGGCTGGAGTTCTCGGGGCCGCGCTTGCTCGTCCAGATCATGCGGCGGCCATCGGCGCTGAATGCAGGCAGCACATCGGCACCTGATGCATGCGTGACACGGAGCTTCGCGGAGCCATCGCGCTGCATGGGCATGCCGGCGGCGGTCATCCACCGTGCACTGTCGATCAGGAAGACCTCGTAGTTCTGGTGTCCGAGTTCGCTCGTGGCGTAGGCCATTGCCGTGGACGCCGGGTGCCAGAACGGCCCCCAGTTGACGGTGTCGCCCATGGTGAGCTGATGCACTCGGCTCACACCCGCGATCCGGCCATCAGCGGTGCGATCAAGATCACCCACGAAGAGCTGCAGGTGGCCGTCACCGGTTCGATCGCTGCGGAAGCAGATGCGGGACGAATCCGGGCTGAAGAACGGGCCGCCGTCGTAACCGGGCTCACGCACAAGCGGCGTGGTCTCGCCGGTCAGCAGGTCGAGCGAGTACAGATCACCCTGCCCCGTGGCGAGCGAGCAGTAGATGAGGTGGCGGCCATCTGCGCTCAGGTTGCCCTCGGCCACGTAGGCGCCGCCATCACCGACGAGCGTCTTCAGGTCGGCCGGCGTGATCTCGCTGCCCTTGGCGCGGCCCTTGAGATCGAGCGAGACGATTCGCATCTCGGGCGGGAAGCTCCATCGGTACCGGCCCGTGCCGCGCTGGTAGCCGGGCGAGTTGCTGGCGGTCGGTGCAACGAGCGTGGTCGCGAAGATGATCCGATCGGGATCCTTCGGGTCGAACCAACCACAGGTGTTGGCGCTGCCCTTGGGGCTGATGATCCAGCTGTTGGCCAGGGCCGGCTTGCCATCGGGACCCTGGACGAGGTCAGCGAGCACCATCGCATAGTGATCATCGGGCGCCTTGCCTGCCTGAGGCTGCGGCACGCCTTGGAACAGCACGCGCTTGCCCGACGGATCGATGTAGTTCTCGCCCGCACGCACCCAGTCGCGACCGAACGTGAGCTGCACGGCGTTGGTGAGGATCGGCGCCTCGGCGGCGGCCCAGTCGGCTGGATCGGCCGGTGCAGGCGTGGCGGCCGCCCCCCCGGTCGATGGGATCGTTCCGACCTCCTTCACGGAACCGGCTGTGGTTCCGGTGCAGGCAGCGAGCAAGGCAGGCGCAAGAAGCATGATCGTTCGGTTCATGGTGCAATGGGCGCCGTGGCGCAGCGAGCAAGTGTAGATCAGGCCCTTCCCGAAGGCATCGGGTTCCGCGTGCTCTGGAGTGACCGTTCGCTGCTGGTCCTGGACAAGGACAGCGGATTGCTCAGCGTGCCTGGCATCGGCGAGGACAAGGCTGATTGCCTTGCCAGCCGTGCAGCCCGGTGCTTCCGCGGAGCGAGGATCGTTCACCGGCTCGATCGCGATACAAGCGGCTGCATCGTGATGGCGCTTGATGCGCAGACGCACCGCGAACTCAGCGTGCAGTTCCAGGATCGCACCGTCGGCAAGACGTACGAAGCGCTCGTGCAGGGCATCGTGACGGGCGAGGAGGGGCTGATCGATCTTCCGCTGCGCAAGGACCTGGTCAACACGCCGCTGCAGGTCGTGGACCACGTGCACGGACGCTCCGCGCAAACGAACTGGCGCGTGATGTCACGCGACGCGGAGCGTGGCACCACGCGGCTCGAGCTCCTGCCGCGCACCGGTCGCAGCCACCAACTGCGCGTGCATTGCCGCGAGCTCGGCCACGCGATCCTGGGCGATGACCTCTACGCGCTGCCGGCGGTGCGCGCGATGGCGCCGCGACTCTGCCTCCACGCACGCTCGGTGCGATTCACGCATCCGGCGACCGGCGAGCGCATGAACATCGAGTGCCCGACGCCCTTCTGAGCGCCACGGTGAACCCGCGCTCATCGGCCTCGCGATTTTGCGCTCGTCCTCCCGCGACCTTGGGTCCCGGCTGCGCGGACGCGCAGCTCGGAACCGCTCGGTCGCTCCGGACGAGCACGGCACTACGCGAGTGCTTCCCTGCGGCCGTCGCGGAAAGCTGGCGCGCAGTGCCAGTCAGTGACCACAGGTTGACTGCCGCGCCAGTTTCTGAGCAGGCGAGGACTGTCTGAGCGAACGAGGCATGCCGGCGCCCCAAAGGAGCGACGGACGCGGGCCCCAGGTCACGCCGCGCCGTGCGCGCGCGCAAAGCGACCGAGCGCCATCAGCGGGAAATACAGGCGATACATGTGGTAGCGCAGGTAGAAGACCTTCGGGAAGCCCGTGCCCGTGAGTTCGGTCTCGCACCAGCTGCCGGCGGGATCGCCGTCGGGATTTGCAGCCGGATCGGCAGCCTGTGCAGAAGTGAGCTGCGTGCGCGCGAGCCACGCGATCGCCCGTGCCAAGTCAGGATCATCCGGCCCGTAGATCTCCTGAAGGACCATCGCGCCCCACGCCGTCTGGCTTGCTGTGCTCGGGCCGGTGCCCATGAGCGAGGGATCCTCGTACGTGTCCGCGCTCTCGCCGAAGCTGCCATCAGGCTTCTGCACGGACTTCATCCAAGCGCCCGCACGCCGGATCCACCCGGCCTCGCGCGGCTCGCCGCAGCGGATCGGCCCGATCACCGCCTGCCACGTGCCGTAGATGTAGTTCACGCCCCATCGACCGAAGAAGCAACCTTGCGGCAACTGGTGCGACTGGATGTAGCGGATGGCTCGATCGATGGCCGCATCGCCGCAGCGCAGACCGTGCCACGACAGGCACTCGAGCACGCGCCCGGTGATGTCTGGGCAGGATGGATCCTGCATCGCGTTGTGGTCCGCGAACGGCACGTACTCCATCCACTGCCGGTGCTCGGTGCGATCGAAGGCGGCCCATCCCCCATCGTCGTTCTGCATCGCGAGCATCCAGCGAACACCGCGATCGCCGGCACCGCTCGAACCGCGCCGAGCCCGGTGGAGCGCCATCGCGACCATCGCCGTGTCATCGCAATCGGGATACCAGGCATTGGCGTACTCGAAGCACCAGCCGCCCGCACCGGTACCGGGCGCGCAGTGCACGGCCCAGTCGCCCACGTGCGTGACTTCCTGAGATTCCAGCCACGCACACGCCTTGGCCACGCGCGGGTCGTTCGCATCGAAGCCTGCATCGGTCAGTGCGTAGAGGCCGATCCCCGTGTCCCACACCGGGCTGAAGCATGGCTGCAGGCGCGTGCCGCGTGCATCGCGCAGGAAGAACGCATCGAGGTCACGCTCGGCCACCTGAACGCGCGCATCGCTGCGCGGCATGCCCAGCGCCTTGAAGACGATCTGCAGGTAGACCATGGGCGGGAAGATCGCGCCCACGCCCTCCGTGCGTGCGGGACCATCCTGGCTCGCGCGCTGCATGATCCAGTCGAAGGCATCCCGGATCGCGGGCCGGCGCGGAGCGGTGCCGATCAACGCGCCCACACCCTTCAGTCCCAGGTCGATCGCTCGGAAGAACGCGCGCCATGCAGCGGGCACCTCGCGCCGCATCGTCAGTCGGCGCAGCGCACCCCGCTCCCGCGTGATCGGATCGAGCGCAAGTCGGACGCGTCGCGTCGGTCGCAGCGTGCTCACGATCGCCAGCGGCAGGATCATCGTGCGGCTCCACGCGCTCACCTTCGAGAGATGGAACGGGAACCAGCGCGGAAGCCACACCACCTCAGGCGGGATCGCCGGCACGGCCATCCACGGGATGAGGCCAAGTGCCGCAAGGTAGAAGTTCGTGAAGCTGTTGCAGGCTTCGGCTCCACCCCGCGCGAGGACCATGGCCGCAGCACGCTGCATGTGGGGCGCGCGCTCATCGTCCCCCATGAGCCGCAGGCAGACCCACGCCTTCACGCATGAACTCACGTCGGCTGCACTGCCGGGATACTGGCCCCAGCCACCGTCGTCGCGCTGCTGCTCTCGAAGCGCTGCGGCGAGTTCCTGCATCACCTGCCATCCGTCGCGCCCATCGACCATGGGCTCGCGCTCCTGGCCGAGGATGAACTTCATCAGCATGTACTCGCTCTCGAGGATGCTGTCGCCCTCGAGCTCGGCGCACCAGTGACCATCAGGTCGCTGCAGCGAGAACAGGGCATCTGCGGCGCGCTGCGCGGCCTGCGCAGCGTCGGGGGCGCCGTGCGCGGCCGCGGTGGCCGGAGTCGCCCGCTTGGGGCACTCCAAGGTCGCGACCGTCTGGTCCTGGAGGCTCGGATCCATGGGACGGGAAAGGTACCTCAGCCGAGTTCCTTCAGCGAAACGGGGCGGCGCTCGCGGGCGCTCATCACCGCAGCCTCGAGCACGCACTGGGTCTTCAGCGCATCCTCGAAGTCCGGCAGCGGCACGACCGGCTTGGAACCACCGAGCACCATCGCGATGTCGGCCGCCATGCTCACGAAGCCCTGCTCATACCCGATCAGGTGCGCGGGTGGCCAGTAGTTGCCCGCGTACGGATGCACGCCCTCGGTGCACATGATCGTGGTCCAGCCCTGGAGCGCCTTGGGGGCCGTGTTGTCCCACCACTGCAACTCGTTCATGCGCTCGAAGTCGAACTTGATCGAGCCGAGCTCGCCGTTCACCTCGATCTGGTTGCGGTTCTTGTTGCCAGTGGCGAGACGCGTGGCCTCGAAGCTGCCGATGGCCCCACCGCTGAAGCGCGCGAGGAACAGCACGGCATCATCGACCGTGCTGCGTCCGGTGCGCTTGCCACGGCCCTTCGCACCCTTGCCGCTGATCGCACCACCGGCGGAATCCACGACCGTGCGCTCCTTGACGAACGTGTGCTCGATCGCACCGCTCACCTCGGTGAACTCCTGACCTGTGACGAAGCGCGCCATGTCGATGATGTGCGCGTTCAAGTCGCCGTGCGCGCCACTGCCGGCCTGGTTCGCCTGGAAGCGCCACAGGAGCGGCGTGTCGGGGCCGCCCCAATCCTGCAGGTAGCTCGCACGCACGTGAAAGAGCTTGCCCAGCCGACCGTCACGGACGAGCTGGTGTGCGAGTGCCACGGCCGGGCAGCGCCGGTAGTTGAACCAGACGAAGGTCCTCTGACCCTTGGCCTTCTTCGCGGCCTTCACCATGGCGCGTGCATCGGCGAGCGTGCCGGCGAGCGGCTTCTCGCACGCCACGTGCTTGCCGGCCTCGAGCGCGGCGATCGACATGTCGGCATGCACATGGTTGGGCGTGCTCACGTCGACCAGGTCGACCTCGGCGTCGAGCACGGCCAGTTGCCACTGCGCCACGCTCTTGCGCCAGCCCCATCGCTTGCCGAACTCGTGCGTCTCGGCCGGGTCTCGGCCCGCCACGGTCACCAGGTCGATCGCCAGCGGCAGGTCGAAGAACGGCCCGGCACTCGCCCACGCATGCGAGTGGGCCTTGCCCATGAACTTCGTGCCGATCAGTCCAACCCCGAGTCGTCCGGTCTTGCGTCGTGCCACGATGGTCTCCTTGGGTCCGCGCTGCGGAGCCGGGGGCTATCCTAGCCCCGACCACTTTCCACGGAGCCCCATCATGAGCGACCTCGAAGCACGCCTGTCCGCCCTCGAAACGCACGTCGAATCCCTCGAGCGCGGTGCGCGGCGATGGCGGCGTGCGACCATGGTGCTCGGCGCGGCGCTCGTGTCGACCTTCGTGCTGGCAGCGACTGCGCTGAACAGCGAGACCATCAAGGCCCGCAAGCTCGAGATCGTCGACGAGGCCGGCAAGGTCGTCATGCTTGCCGACACCACCGAAGGCGCGGGCCGGCTGAGCCTGTGGGCAAGCTCCGGCGCCAACGTGGCGCGGCTGGGCGCGAACGAGCATGGCGGCGACTTCATCATGTGGAACGCGCAGGGCCGCGTCGTCGGCAGCCTGTACGCCACCGCGCAGGGTGCGCGCATCGAAGCCAACGCCGCCGATGGCAAGGGCAGCGCCTCGCTCGATGCCGCCACCGGGCTCGCCCAGATCGCGCTGACCGATGCCGACAACAAGCCCATCGTGCGCGCCGCGACCGAGCAGGCCGGCGGCGTGCTGCAGGTGCTCGGCTCAAGCGGCCAGCCCGCGGCATCGATCGGCTCTCGTGCGGGCGGCGGCTTCGTCGTCGTGCAGAACAATGCGGGATCGGAAGTTGGCTCGATGCTCGTCCGCGAAGACGGCACGGGCAAGCTGCTGCTAGCCGACGGAAAGCAACCAAACGTGCTCCTCGAGACCGGCGCCGACGGCGGCGGCGCGCTGCAGCTCCTGCACTCCACGCGCGTGATCGCCGGCCTCGGCGGCACGGCATCGGGCGGCCTGCTCAACCTGATGGGACCGGAAGGTCGCCCCGTCGTGATCCTTGGCCAGGCCAGCAACGCGCCGGGCGGTGCCCTGGCGATCCGTGACAGCGCGGGTGTCCGCGTGGCGCGGATCGGCATCGATCCCGATGGCTACGGCGAGATGGCGGTGTACGGCGAGGGCGCCACGCGCAAGAAGGCGCTCAGCGCCCGAGACGAGTGACCCACCGGGCCACGACGTGCTGCTGCTGATCGACAACTACGACTCGTTCACGTGGAATCTCGTCCAGCGGTTCGGCGAGATCGACCCGTCGCTCAAGGTCGAGGTCATCCGCAACGACGCCATCGACGCGGATGCCGCGCTGGCGATGTCACCCACGCACCTGGTGATCTCGCCCGGGCCATGCACTCCGAAGGAGTCCGGTGCGTGCCCCGCGATCATCGCTGCCCTGCGGGGCCGCGTGCCGATCCTCGGCGTCTGCCTGGGCCACCAGACGATCGGCGACCTTCACGGCATGGTCGTCGAGCGCAACGACATCCCGGTGCACGGGAAGACGAGCTTGGTCCACCACGACGGCCGCGGCGTCTTCGCGGGGCTCTCGGATCCGTTCGAAGCCACGCGCTACCACTCGCTGGTCGTCCGACGCGACACCGTTCCCTCCGACTTCGAGGTCAGCGCCTGGACCGCGCGCGGCGAGGTCATGGGCCTTCGCTGGACGGCCCCCGCCGGTGCGGCGCCGATGGAGGGCGTTCAGTTCCACCCCGAGAGCTTCCTCACGATCGAGGGTCCGAGGCTGCTGGCGAACTTCCTGGCCATGGGCTCGCGCGGCTGATCCGGCCGATTCGCCGCGGGGCCGAGGCCACGGCCCCGTGCTAGGCTTGGCGAACCATGACCCCAGTGCTGACCGACACAGCCCGCGTGCTCGTGACCTCGACCTCGTCCGACGGAATCGTCGTGAAGGTGCCCGGTACGCAGTACCAGCTGTCGTTCCTGCCCCACTGCCCGAAGTGCTCCTTCGTCGCCGGCGAACGCGTCCACGCACGCTTCCGCGCGACGGCGCTCAAGATGCATCACGCAAAGGCCGGCGGCATCTTCGTCGAGCCGAGCGAGGGCCATGCGCGCATCGTCCAGGGCCGCGTGATCGCCACCGACACGCGCTCGAACATGGTGCTCGCCGACGTCGTCGTGCCGATGTGGATCGCTGTGCCGCAAGGCCAGGCGGCGAGCGACTTCGCCACCGGTGACCTGCTGAACTTCTACGTCCAGAGCGGCTCCACGATCGAACCAGTTCGCTGAACGCGGCTCAGGCCGCTTCGGCCGTCCCGGCGACGCCGTCGCGCGTCACGTAGAACAGGTTCCGGGTGATCGGGTACGGCAAGCGACGGTAGTCCTCGTCGATGCGGCCCATGATGCGATCGATGAACTGCCCGGGGCCGCGGCTCATGGCCACGAAGATGTCTCGGGCTGGCGTGGCCACGAGGAAGTCCCCCTTGAGTTCCGGCGCAAGTCGCTCGTGCAGGTGCGTGAGCAGGAGCCGCGCGGCGTCATAGCCATCGCGAAGGCTGACGACCGCCGCCCTGCCACCGTCGCCTGACTGCATGATCTGGACGTTGAGCTCGGGCGCGTAGGAACCCAGGTTCACGCGCGCCACTTCCTCGAGCTCATCGGTCGTCAGGCCCCAGCGCACGAGCTGTTCAGTGCTGATGCTGACCGTCATGTCGGGAAGGTCGATCACGAAGACGATGACGGTGCCGTTGACGAACGGCATGTGGGCGACCTGCTCACGATCGACCGAGTCGAAGATCGACTCCGGCTGCAGTCGCGGCATGATGCGGGGCTTGGCCACAGCCAGCGGCAGCGCGGCCGTGGCCAGGAGGTCGCCCTCAAAAACCTTCTGGAAGTAGGCACCAACGACCTCCATGGCGCGCTCGGCGTCCTGCATGACCAGTCGGTACAGGTTCTCCAGGCCCATCCGCCGTCCATCGACCAGGAGCTTCAGGGCATCGATGACCTCGACCTTCCGGTCGCGCCACGTGGCCTTGATGTGCCTGGCGATCGCTTCGGTGAACGCCGCTGGTTCGTAGGGGAATCGCTCCATCGTGCCTCCTGCGGACCCATCCGGCCCGCTTCCACATGGACGATCGGATGCCTTCGGGCGTCCATCAAGCGAAAGTCCCGGAATCCCCGAGAACGCACGTCCCGCGGCCTTCGGTCACAATGGGGCCGATGGGTACCGCCTACGCCAACAGCCTGCTGGATCTCGACCTTGCCTTCGGCCCCCGCCGCCTGCGCCCGCTGACCGTGATCGCCGGGCCATGCGTGCTTGAGGACGATGAGACCAACCTGCGCATCGGCACCGCCATGCGCGACGCGTGCCGGGCGCTCGGCTTCGCCTACGTCTTCAAGGCGAGCTTCGACAAGGCGAACCGATCGAGCGCATCGAGCCCTCGCGGCCCCGGCCTCGAACGCGGCTGCGACATGATCGCCGCGCTGCGCGAGCGGCTGGGCGTGCCCTCGACCACCGACATCCACGAACCCCACCAGGCAGCACGCGCGGCACAGGCGGTCGACATCCTCCAGATTCCGGCGTTCCTGTGCCGGCAGACGGACCTTCTGCTCGCGGCTGCCGAGACCGGTCGCGCCGTCAACGTGAAGAAGGGGCAGTTCATGGCCCCCGGCGAGATGCGCAACGCGGTGGCCAAGGTCCGCGAGGGCGGAGCCCGTCACATCATGCTGACCGAGCGCGGCACCTTCTTCGGCTACCACCGACTGGTCAATGACTTCCCCGGACTGCAGGACATGGCCGATCTGGGCGTGCCGGTCTGCTTCGACGTCACCCACAGCACGCAGCTTCCGGGTGCCGAGGGTGCCATGACCGGCGGCCGACCCGATCGGGCAGCGCTGCTGGCCCGCGCAGCCGTGGCGGCGGGCGTGGATGCCGTTTTCCTCGAGTGCCACCCCGAGCCGGCGCGGGCTTTCAGCGACAAGGCCACCTGCCAGCCGCTGGCCACCATGCCGAAACTGCTGGAAGAACTTGCACGGATCCGCGCGGCGGTGGTCGATGCATACACTTCGTGACGATGAAGTGTGACCAGTGCGACAAGCCTGCCGTCGTGCACGAGACGGTGATCACCGCCGGCGTGCAGACCACGGTGCATCTCTGTGCCGAGCACGCCATGGTGCAGATGCACCATGTGCCTGCCAGCGCTCCGATCGCCGAGCTTCTGGCGGCCCACCTCACTGGCCAGCGGACCCAGCCGGCCTGCGGCGGCTGCGGCATGACGCTCGCGGAGTTCCGCAAGCACAACCTCGCCGGCTGCTCCGCCTGCTTCGACGCCTTGTCTCCCGTGATCGACCAAGCCATCCAGCGCGCGCAAGGCGGCGCCACCGCGCACTGCGGACGCGCGCCTGCCCGCCGTGATGACGCCGAAGCCCGCCAGGCCTATCGCGCCCGCCTGCTGAACGACCTCGAGCAGGCCGTCGCCGCCGAACGGTACGAAGTCGCCGCGCAGGTCCGCAACGCCCTGCGCGAGGTCGACGGCATCGCGGGGCAGCAGGCATGAAGCCGATCGAGAACGGCGGGCCGTGGCTCGGACCACTCGGCCGCGACGCGGATGTCGTCGTGGCCAGTCGTGTGCGGCTGGCCCGGAACCTTGCTGGCTTCCCGTTCACCAACCGCGCCTCGACCACGCAGCGCCGCGAGGTCGTGTCGATGGTCCGCGATCGCGCCCAAGCTTCGGCGTGGGGCCGCATGCTGGGCTGGGTGGACATGCAGGCCTGCCCGCCGGAGCAGCGCACGCAGATGGTCGAACGACACCTGGTGAGCAAGCAGTTCGCCGCTTCGGATGCGCCACGCGCCGTCGGCATCTCGGCGGACGAGACGCTCTCGGTGATGGTCAACGAGGAAGACCACCTCCGCATCCAGGCGATGTACTCGGGCCTGCGCATCGATGAGTGCTTCGCCGCGGCCACCGCCTTCGATCGGGGGGCCGAGTCGGCGCTCGACTTCGCTTGGCACCACCGATGGGGCTACCTGACTGCCTGTCCCACCAACGTGGGCTGCGGCATTCGCGTGAGCGTGATGCTCCACCTGCCGGCCCTGCGACTCACCTCGGAACTCGACCGCGTGCGCCGTGCCGCCAAGGACCTGCACCTTGCGCTGCGCGGCTTCCACGGCGAAGGCTCGGAACCGATGGGCGACTTCTACCAGCTCAGCAACCAGATCACGCTGGGCATTCGTGACGAGGAGGTCGTGGGCGAGCTGCGGGACCGGATCATTCCGCAGGTGATCCGCTACGAACGGCTCGCTCGCGAGACGTATCGCTCCAAGGCCCCCGCCGCCGCGCGCGATCGGTTCATCCGCGCCGCAGCGCTGCTCACGCACTCGCGACTCATGCCGCTCGACGAAGCGATGAAGCTCCTTGGTCGGCTGCGACTGGGGATCGCCAGCGGCCTGACCGAGGCGATCGATTCCACGCTGGTGCATCGCCTGCTCCTGCAGGTCCAGCCGGCCCATCTGGGGCTCGCGCGCCCGGACGATCCCATGGAAACGCTCGAGCAGCAGTCAGCGGCCCGGGCGACGCTCCTGCGCGATGCCCTTGCACCGCTCCGCGCCTCGATCGGTTGAACGGCCTTACCGCTGGGCCGCCGCGGCATCCGCATGCGCCGCGAAGTCGGCATCCTTCACGGAGATCCCCCCGACATCATGCGTCGAGAGGCTCAGGGTGACCTTCGACCATCGCACGAGGATGTCGGGGTGGTGCTGGACGCGCTCGGCATGCGCCGCGATCCCGTTGACGAACGCCATCGACTGGACGAAGTCGGCGAACGTGAAGGTTCGCTGGATGCACTCGCCCACCCGCGACCATTCAGGAAGACGGCTGAGGGCTGCGTCGATCTCGGCGTCGGAGTAGCGGTGCATGCCAGGACTATATTCGCCGCCGATGGCACCGACCGTCACGCGCCTGGCGCCAAGCCCGACCGGCCACCTGCACCTTGGTCACGCCTGGAGCTTCCTGTGCACCTGGGCGCTCGCGCGCGCCAACGGCTGGTCGATCCGCCTGCGCCTCGAGGACCTGGATGCATCGCGCGCCTCGACCGATGCAAGGCTTGATGCGCTCTGGTGCCTGCAGTGGCTCGGCGTGGACTGGGACGGCGAGCCGGAGCTGCAGTCGGAACACGTCGATCGCCACCTCCGCGCGATGCATGAGCTTGCTGCGCGCGGGCTCGTCTTCCAGGCTCCGCAATCGCGCGCCCAGGTCCGCGCGGCGAGCGTGGCCATGCCGGAACCGAGTGAAGCCAACGCGCCCAACGAGGGCGATGCCGTGCTTCGCTTCCCGCCGTCGCTGCGTCCGCCGCCGGGTTCTGCGTGGGGCTTCAGTGACCACGCGTGCAATCATCGGCTGGCCTGCCCTTCCGGCGCCCGCACGATCCACGATGAACTGCACGGCGACCGAACCCTCGATCCCTCGATGGTGTGGGGCGATCCCTTGGTCTGGATGAAGGCCGGCGTGCCGAGCTACCAGCTCGCGGTCGTGGTCGATGACCTGGCCACCGGCGTGACCGACGTGGTGCGCGGGGAGGACCTCCTGGACAGTGCGGTGCTGCAGTCGGTCGTGATCGAGGCCCTGGGCGGCACGCGCCCCCGCTGGTGGCACCTGCCGTTGGTCGTCGACGAGACCGATCGGCGGCTGGCCAAGCGCCACGATGCGCTCTCGCTGCGATCACTGGCGGCCGCAGGCACCACACCCGGGCGCGTGCGCCGGCTCGTGCTGCACTGGTGCGGCGCTGCCGAACTTGGCGGGGAGTCATCGTCGGCCGAACTGGCCACCGCCCTGACGCCCGATGCGCTCCGCTCGCTCGTCGCGACGAAGGCACGCCTGCGCGTGACGCCGGATATCGTCCGTTGGCTATGCCACGGCCCGTGATGACCATCGTGCTCGCGCTGACTGCCCTGCTCGCCGCCTGCGGCGGCACCGATCCGGGCAGGATCGAGATCAAGGGCGAGGTCTTCAACCTGACGATCTCCGCCGACGACGCCGCGCGCGCCCGAGGGCTCGGCGGCGTGGCCGAAATCCCGGAGCACGGAGGCATGATCTTCGCCTTCCGCACGCCCGAGCCACAGGGGTTCTGGATGCGCGACTGCATCACCGACATGGACATCCTGTACGTGGATCCGCAAGGTTTCGTGGTGAGCGCCTACACGATGGCGGCCGAGGCGCCGCGCGCCGAAGGCGAGAGCGAACAGGCGTACTTCAACCGCCTGCGCCGCTATCCGAGCGGCAAGCCTGCGCAATTCGTCATTGAGCTGAAGGCGCGCACGATCGATCGACTCGGCATCGAGCCGGGAACGAAGGTCACGCTCGATGCCAAGGCGCTGAAGGAACTCGCCAAGTGAGGCCGCGTGCCGTCACGGTGCTCGCGGCGCGCGATGGCGCAACGGCCGCGGCGATCGCTCGCACCCTCGCCTCGACGGGTCCATTCACCTGCGAAGGCGGTGATGCCTACGCAGCCCAGGCCGGCAGCCGCGTGCGGCGCGCCGAGGCCGTGCTCGTGCTGGGATCGGCAAGCGCCGACCCCCAGGTGCGCGGGCTGGTCGAGGATGCACTCTCGCGCCACGTGCCCGTGCTCTGCCTGGGGGCCGATGATGCGGGTGAACCCATCGTCGCGCGTGCGCCCGCCGATGCGCCGCCGGAGTTCGTTGCGGGCATGCTGCTGGGCCTCCTCGAACGCCAGGGCGACCTCGA
>CAIYOC010000088.1 GCA_903927725.1 uncultured bacterium
CGCCGAAGCCACCCACCGCCAGCCCAAGGAGCGCCGGCAGCACGAGGACCTTCACGAGATACAGCGCAACCTCAGGCAGCATGGTTCACTCGGCTTTCGTCTCGTCGGCCTCAAGACCGATCACCAAGCGCACCTCGTCACCGAGCGCCTTCGGCGGCTTCTCGATGCCCCACGTCATGCCGAACTCGCTGCGCTTGATCGTGACCTGGCACTCGAAGCCGACCTTCTTGCCCGTCGGTCCCTTGCCCACGCCAGTGACGACGCAGTCGACCATCACGGGCTTGGTCACGCCATGCAGCGACAGGTCGCCGGTCAGCGTCCAGTGGCGCTCGGTCACGCGCGTGCCGCCGGTCGAGGTGAACGAGATCGAGGGGAACTCCCTTTCATTGAAAAAGTTCGGACCCTTCAGGTTGTTGTCGAGCTTCTCGCTGCCGGTGTCGATGTTCTTGAGCTCGGCGACGGCCTTGATCGTCGGCGCGGCCGAGTCATCCATGGGCCACGCCACGCTGCCCGAGAGCGCGTTGATGCGACCCCAGAACTGCCCGGCCTCCAGATGCTGGATCCGGAAGAGCGCCATGCTGTGGACGGGATCGAGGGTGAGTTCGCCCTCGGCAGCAGGTTGCGCAAGCACCGCCGCGGCGTTCGCCGGAGCGCTCCACATGGGCCGCGATGCAGCCGCGAGCAACGGAATGGCGATCAACGATGAAGCGACGATCAGGGTGCGCATGCAAGCCTCCAAGGGGTCGGAGGATCATACGGAGCGCACCCATGCAGGATCGATGCAAACGGGCGAATGGCATGGCCCAGCCGAGCCGGTCCGATCGACTCGATCACGGCGTGTGCGCCGGACAACGCCCGTCAGGGTGCCAGCGCCTGGTGACCCACGATCTCAAGACCGAAGCCATGCAGCCCGGGCAAGGCGCGCGGATGATCGGTCAGCAGGCGCAGTCGCGACAGCCCAAGGTCACGCAGGATCTGTCCACCGATGCCATATTCACGTTCGCCCATGGGCTGCGCCTTGCCGCCGATTCCCGATGGTCGGGTGAGGTCGGGCGCATTCACGTCATCGCCGGCAGCGCGGCGGATCGCGTGCAGGCGCGAACGAAGGCTGTCATCGGTCTCCTCGGGGCGCAGGTACACGAGCGCGCCGCGTCCGGCCGCGCGGATCGCGCGCAGCGAGGCGCGGATCGTCTCCTGTCCGCTGCGATCACCCGCTGCGGCGGCACCGAAGATGTCACCGAGCACGTCGCGGCGATGCATGCGCACGAGCACGGTCTCGTCGATGGGTGCCACGGTGCCGTCGGCACCGGGGATCCCGACACCGCCGCAGGTCAGCGCCAGGTGCGGCTGCGGATCGATCGTGCTGTGCCAGGCGAGCACCGTGAACTCGCCCTCGGGCGTCATCACGCGTTCGCCAGTGACGGGCTCGATGCGGCGCACCAGGCTCTCGCGGCGCAGTCGCCATTCGATCACCTGCTCGACCGAGCACATCTTGATCCCGTGCTGCGCGCACAGCAGCTCAAGGTCCGGCACGCGGGCCATCTCGCCATCCTCGCGCACGACCTCGATGATGCAGGCCGCGGGCCGCAAGCCGGCGAGTCGGCACAGGTCCACGCTGCCTTCGGTCTGGCCGGTGCGCACGAGCACGCCGCCGTCGCGCGCGCGCAGCGGGTTGATGTGGCCCGGGCGCACGAAGTCATCCGGCCGCGAAACTGGGTCGCACATCAGGTGGATCGTCTTGACGCGGTCGCGCGCGCTGATGCCCGTGCCCACGCCGTGCCGCGGGTGGCCATCCACGCTGACGGTGAAGGGCGTCGCACGCAGGCTCGTGTTGATCGCCGCCTGCGGCACCAGGTCCAGCCGCTCGCACGATGCACCATCAAGCGCCACGCACAGGTAGCCAGCGCCCACACGGGTCATGAAGTTCACCTGCTCGACCGTCAGGGACTCGGCCGCACACACGAAGTCGCCCTCGTTCTCCCGGTTCTCGTCGTCCACCATGACCACGATGCGGCCTGCGCGGAGTTCGTCGAGGATCTCGGGGATGGGGCTGAGCGGCATGGGAGGGAAAGCGTAGCCGCGAGCGTCGTACGATCGCGTCATGCCCACGCCAGCCCGTCGCACCAGCACCCGATCCACCACGTCGAAGCGGGCCACGAAGCCCGCGGTCGCCACGCGCGCGCCGAAGCTCACGCCATCGCAACGCGCCACGATGCAGCGCTGGTTACTGGAACTCACCGACCTGCCCACGGCCGCAGGCCGCGAGCACCGCGTCATGGCATGGATCGACCAGTGGCTCGCCGCGCGCGCCGACCGGCTCGCCGTCGCGCGTGACGATGCAGGCAACTACCTGATCACGCGGCGCGATCTGCCACGCGGCGCACAGCAGGTGCTCATGACGGCGCATCTGGATCATCCGGCGTTCGTGATCACGCGCATCGATCGAGGGCGCGTGCACCTGGAGTTCCGGGGCGGGGTGCTCGATGCCTACTTCGCCGGAGCACGGCTCGAGGCGATCGACGCGGGCGATGCGCATCATGCGCTGCGCATCGAGCGTGCTGACCTCAAGGCCACGCCCTTCAAGACCGTGATCGCCATGCCCACGGGCACCGCGGCCGCCAAGGCGCGCGCGCTGCAGGATCTTGCCGTGGGCGACATCGTCCGCTGGCGCTGGTCAGGTTCGCGCGGAGCCGAGCGGGCGCATGTGGCCACGCACGCCCTGCCCGCGCTGGTGCCGGGTGGGCGCACGCGGCGGGCAGCGGTCCTGCGCACGCACGCCTGCGATGACCTGGCGGCAGCGGCGATCGCGCTGGCGGTGCTCGATGCCACGCTCGCCCGCAAGGACATGGCGCACCTGGGCCTCGTGCTGACCGTGGCCGAGGAAGTGGGCTTCATCGGGGCGATCCACGCCGCACGCAACGCCTTCATTTCAAAGCGAGCGCTGCTCCTGAACCTTGAGAACTCGCGCAGCTACCCGCACGACTCGCCCATCGGCGCCGGTGCGATCCTGCGCATCGGCGACCGCGCTACGGTCTTCGATGCGGGCATCGTGAATGCGCTCTCAGCCGAGTTCGGGCGGCTCGCCAAGGCCGATCCGGACTTCCGTTGCCAACGCAAGCTCATGCCCGGCGGTTGGTGCGAGACGACCGCCTTCGGCTGCTACGGCTACCGAAGCGTGTGCCTCTGCCTGCCGCTGGGGAACTACCACAACATGGAACGGCTCGATCGCGTCGAGGCAGGCTCGGGCCCGGCGCGCATGGGGCCCGAGTTCGTCTCGATCGACGACTGCTCGAGCCTTGCCGCCATGCTGCTGGTCGCGGCGTCCATCCTCGCCAGGCCCATCGCGTGGGATGGCAAGGCCACGATGGAGACCCTATACGCCCAGAAGAAGCGGGTGCTGACCGCGCAGGATTGAGCGCTACATGCGCGCAGCTTGCGGGTTGTCGATTGCCATTCCGCTCACTCCCTCCGACAATGATGGCCAACCATGCCCACGCCGTTCCAGCCCGGTAGCGCATCGACCGACGAGGAACTCGCGCTCGCCATCGAGCTCGATGCTCGTGGTCTTGACGGGATGGCACCGGCGCGGATGCTGCAGCGCTGGGCGGCCGTCGTCGGCTCGGCTCGTGACCGACCGATGGCGGCGCTGGCGGCTGCCGAAGCCTGCATCGCCAGCGCAATCCGTGATGGCGGCGAGCCGCTGGAGGCGGCGCAGCAGCTTGCAGCAGCGCACCCCATGCTCGCCGATGACTTCATGGCCGCTGCGCTCGGCTTCGGGATGCCGGAAGGCGACCTGCCGGGCGATCTCGTCCCGGGCGCGATCGTGCTGGGACGATGGCGCATCGACCGGGTCGTCGGTCGCGGCGTGACCGGCACCGTGGCGCTGGCCGTCGACGCGTTGCTGGGCTCACCCGAGCAGCCTCGTCACGTCGCGCTCAAGCGGTTCGAGTCCGATGCCACCGGCCTTGCCTTGCGCCATGCCCGGCACGAACTGTCCACCCTGCTGTCACTTCCTGAAGGTTGCGGGCCCAAGGTCATCGGCTTCCACGCCGATCGGGCCGGCAGTGCGGTCCTGGTCACGGCATGGGAACCATCGACGCCGCCGATCCACCTTGGCGCACTTCCCGAAGCGCTCTGGACCATGGACCGCATCCACGCGCGCGGCATCGCGCATGGTGATCTCAAGCCCGATCACCTGCGGCTGCGCAGCGACGGCTCGTGCTTCCTGATCGACTGGGGGAGCGCGGGTCCTGCCGATCACGCGGGCAAGGCACTGGATGCCGAACGATTGGCACGCATCGTGCGAACGATCGGTGGATCCACCGGCGCTGCACCGTGGGTCATCGAGCCGGCGGCGTGGCTCTGCGCGCAACACCACCTCGGCCTGGCGGCGAACTGGCTCGCTGCCTGCGCACCTCGGCGCCACGCACGACGACTGCTGCGACCGATTGTTGCTGCAGTCGCGGTGATCCTGATGGCTACCCTGCTGGCCTGGACGATCGGTCCATGGAGCCGCACGCCCGCGGAGGCGGCGATCGAACGCCTCCGTTCCCGAGGCAACCTGATCGAAGTCGTGCAAGGGCCCGACGGCGCCCCTGCGGGGGCGTGGCTGGCGTGGCCGCGGTTCGATCCGGCCGTCCCGGCACGCGAACGGCTGGTCTTCTGGATCGACCTGAAGGATGGGCTCGAGGTGATTTCTCGCAAATCTCCAGGAAGCCTGTCACCAGCGACGTGGCCCGAGTCACTTTCCCAAAGCCCCGCGGCGCCTCCATGAACCACGAACGACCACGTCGATCCCTTCGCTCCCTCACGACGGCCGCAGTGCTCGGGGCGGCCGTGCTCGCCGCCGTCGCGCTGCTCGTGCCGCGCGCATCCGTGACGGCCGATGCACCGCAGCTGCTCGTCGGCAGCCAGACCTTCCGTGCGGCGCCGAGCACGATCGAGTTCATGGACTGGCTCGCCACGCGCGAGATGCTGCGCGGCGGCAAGGGCTCGGATGACGGCTCGATCCACGCGATCCTGATCGACCGCCGGCTCGCGCCATCGATGGTGATCCCTGCGGGCGGGCTGCGCGCACGTCGGTTCCAGCTCGACCAGGACGGCACCATCATGCATCACGAGGCCTCCACCGAGGATGCCTGCTCGGTGGTGCTCGTCCCCGACGAGCGCGATCCCAACCTGCTGATGGTGCTCTGCGAGGGTCCGTGCACCAGTGCATCGGGTCGATGCGTGCTGCGATTCGATCCGGAATCGCTGCGCTTCGAGTGCGCGTGCCCATGAGCCAGCCGCAGCAGCAGGATGATCCGCCAGCCGATGCGGCGCGCCGCGCGCTGGCCGATCGACTGATGGCGGCGCGCGCGCTGATGCTCGCGCGCATCCGACAACGCCTCGCGCAAGCCGGGCTCTGCTCGACGCAGGCCGAGGACATCTTCTCCACCACCCTGCGCCGGGCCGATGCTGCGGCCGCGGCCGGAAGGTTGGTGGCGGAGATCGATGACAGGCACTTGCTTGCCCTGGCCACGGCGATCAGCCGCAACGCCGTGCGTGAGGAGAGCCGACGGGATCGACGGGATCGGGAGCGTCAGGATGGCGCGGCACACCATGGTTTGACGACGACTGCATCGCAGCAGCCCTGCGAACTCGACGCTCCGGCGGATCCGTTCCTCGTCCTGAGCGGGATCGACATCGATGTGGTGCAACTGCGCCTGCGCGGAGCGACCTGGAGCGTGATCGCCGAGCAACTCGGGATGACGGCCTCGGCGGCGCATCGGCGCTACTTCCGCGCCATGCAGCGCCTTGCCGCAGGCGGGTGATGCCGACAGCCGCGCGCGGCGGTACGCCCAAGGCACGAGACGCAAAAAATTGGGATTGCTTGTCACGCCCTGCCGCCAGGGGTCAGTCCATGGCAGAGCGCGGAACTTCAGCGGCCGGGTCTTCGCCTGGCGGTCCTGCTTGATTCACCTACCTTCCGGAGCCATCACCATGCGTCTTCAGACTCGACAATGGGCAGCCCTTTCGGTCGTCGTCCTCGCTGGCCTTGCGGCCTTTTCCATCAACGATCAGCAGGCGACCGTTGTCGTCGTGGGAGACGAGGAAGTTCAGATGTCCGAACGGGACTTCATGACCCTTCAATCCGCAAGCGAACTGGGCATTCTCGCTGGCTTTGGACTGGACCCTTCCACGAACCGGCTGACGATCGAACTGGCACTTGAACCCGCACCCGGGGCCTTCCTGCCGGAGCAGTCCATGGTGTGCGAGTCCGTCCAGCTCGACGAACTGGGGCGATTGGTCGCGGCGATCCCCGCGTCGGCGTCTTCCGCGCCACCGTCGTGCGCCGTCCTGTTTGGGCCGCACCCCACGGATCCGCGACGCCAGGTGATGTACTGCGTCGGAACGTGCTCCAATGGCCAAGCCTGTCCCCTGTACTTCGATCTCGGAACGCTGCGCTGGGTGTGTGGATGCCCATGAGCCGCAAGGGCAGGCCGTCCGGTCCCCTCGTCGTGTCGATGCTCCTTCTTGGAGCAACGGTTGTGGCGCTTCTGCTCTTCGTGCCGCGATCATCAGACGCGGTCGATGAGTACGAATTCCTCGTCGGTGGACAAGCCGTCCGGGTCGCACCGAGCACGATGGACTTCATGAACTGGCTCGCCGCGCGCCAAGTGATGCGTGGTGGCCAAGGCGCCCCTGATGGGTCGCTCCGTGGGATCATCATCGAGCGCCGACTCGGACCGGCGATCGAGATCCCGCCCGCAGGGCTCCGTGCGGGGCGAATCCAACTCGACCAGCGTGGCACGATCATCAGCCATCAAGAGCCCGCGACGAACAAGTGCGCCGTGGTGATGGTCCCCGAAGAACGAGACCCCAGTCTCTTGATCGTGATGTGCGAGGGCACGTGCAGCAGCGCGCCAGTGCCATGCACGCTTCGCCTCGATCCTGCATCGCTCGTCCTTGAGTGCGACTGTCCGTGATCCACGGCGGTCCACCCGCCGAGCTGCACGCCGAGCGGGGATTGGCCGCCTGATGAACGCGACGCGGCGCACTGCGGTGCGCGAGCGGCCTACGGCCAGCGCGACGCCGACCGACCCCCGCGGCCTTGGTCTACGATCCGCGGCCCATGACCTGCGACCCAGCCGAACCCGTCGCTCGCGCCCTGCGCGCGGCGATCGCCGCCGAGTGCGGCATCGATCCAGCGAACGCGGACCCGCGCGTGCAGCCCGCGGCCAACCCAGCCTTCGGTGACCTGCAGGCGAACTTCGCCATGGCCCTCGCCAAGCAGTGCGGCCGCAACCCGCGCGACCTGGCGCAGGCGGTGATCGCGCGACTTGGCGATGGCCTGTCGGACCGCTGCGAGCCACTGCAGGTCGCCGGTCCGGGCTTCATCAACATCACGCTGCGGCCCGCTGCGCTCGGCGCCGCGCTCCAGGCCTTCGATGCACCGAACCTGGGCATCGAGCCCCCTGCCGACACCCACACCTGCGCGGTCGACCTGTGCGGCGTGAACGTGGCCAAGCAGATGCACGTCGGCCACCTGCGCGCCACGATCATCGGCGACACGATCGCGCGCACCTACGAACGCCTGGGCTGGCGCGTCTTCCGCCAGAACCATCTGGGCGACTGGGGCCTGCCGATCGCGATGACGCTCGCCAGCCTGCGTCGGCGCGGCACGGACCTGGCCACGCTCACGCTCGATGACCTCAACGCGGCCTACCGCTCGGCGCAGGCCGAGGGCCGCGACGACGAAGCCGGCCTCGCAGCCGTGCACGCCTGCGGCTGCGGGCCGCACCGCCTGGCCGAGCTCGAGGCCCAGCACGAGGGCGCCTCGGCGGCCATCGCCGATGCGAAGTCCACGCTCGTGCGCCTGCAATCGGGCGATGCCTCGCTCGTGCGCGACTGGGAGCGCATCATCGAGGTCACGATGCGCGAGGTCTACGCCGCAGCGGACCTCCTCAACGTGCGGCTCGATCCCGCGAGCGAGAAGGGCGAGAGCAGCTTCCGCGACGAGCTCGCGCCGGTCGTCGAGTCGTTCGAGCGCGCGGGCCTGGCGATCATCGACCAGGGAGCGCTGGTCGTGCGTTATCCCGACCGCGAGCGCCCGATGCTCATCCGCAAGTCCGACGGCGCCTTCCTCTACGCGACCACCGACCTTGCGGCGCTGCGTCACCGCATCCAGGGCCTGGGCGCCGAGCGCGTCATCTACTGCGTAGACGCACGCCAGCGCGACCACTTCAAGGATGTCTTCGATGCCGTGCGCATGATCGGCTGGACCAAGCTCACGCGCCGCCGCGACGGCCGCGACGTCGAGGTCGAGTGCCAGCTCGTGCATGTCCCCTTCGGCACCGTGCTCGGCGCGGACAAGAAGCCGCTGAAGACCCGCAGCGGCGAGAACTTCACGCTCAAGGCGCTGCTCGACGAGGCGATCGACCGGGGCGTGCGCGAAGTGACCGCCCGCGCGGCCGACCCGGCCAGCCCCACGCACGGCATGGGCACCGATGAACTCCACGCGATCGGCCAGGCGGTCGGCATCGCAGCCGTGAAGTACGCCGACCTCGGCGGCGATGTCTCGCGCGACTACGTGTTCGACCTCGACCGCATGGTCGCTTTCGAGGGCGACACCGGCCCGTACCTGCAGTACGCGCACGCGCGCATCGCGAGCATGCTCGCGAAAGCCGGCGATGCCGCCGCGTGGACCGATGCGCCGATCGATCCCGCCGCGCCCGAGGAAAAGGCGCTCGGCTTCGCGATCCTGCGCTACCCCGCCGCCGTACGCAGCGCCGCCGACCAGTGCGCACCGAGCACGATCTGCGCGTACCTCTACGCGCTGGCCAACGCGTTCAACGCCTTCTACCAGGCGTGCCCGGTGCTCAAGTGCGACGATGCACGGGTCCGCGCGAGCCGGCTGCACCTGGCGCACCTCACGCGCCGCACGCTCGCCGACGGGCTCTCGCTCCTAGGCATCAGCGCACCGTCGCGCATGTGACCCTGGCAACGCTCAGGTGCCGAAGCACCGGTCGCCCGCATCGCCCAGTCCCGGGCAGATGAAGAAGCGCTCGTTGAGGCAGCGATCGAGCGCCGCTGCGTAGACCCGCACATCGGGGTGCGCGGCCTGCATGGCGGCAAGACCCTCCGGCACGACCACCAGGCAGACCACGCTGATGTCACGCGCGCCGGTGCGCTTGACCTCGTCGACCGCACGCGCCGCGCTGCCGCCGGTGGCGAGCATCGGATCCACCACGAGCACGGGGCCATCCTGCACGTCGGGCGGAAGCCGCAGGTAGTACTCCTCGGGCTGCGCAGTGCGCTCGTCGCGACGGATCCCGATGTGACCCACGCGCGCCTCGGTGAAGAGCGCGAGGATGCCATCGGTCATGCCGAGCCCTGCGCGCAGCACCGGCACGAGCGTGGGTGCGCACCGCAGACGCCGCGCGAGCATGCGCTCCATCGGCGTGTGGATCTCGACGGGCTCGGTCTCGAAGCGACGACTCACTTCATACGTCATGAGCCCCGCGATTTCCCCGAGCAACCTGCGGAAATCGCTGCTGGGTGTGGTGCGCTCGCGCAGCACGCTGAGCTTGTGCTGGATCAGCGGATGGTCGACCAGCCAGAGGTTCGGGTGCTGCGGGTGCGCCTGCATGCGGCGTGTTGTACCCGCGCACCGATAGCATCGCCCGCGCGGCCCGGGTCCTTCGTGGGTGGCCGCACCGCTCCCACCGGAACCCGACATGTCGACCATGACCAACGCGCGTGCACCGCAGGCATCACGGCTCTTCAACGCGAGCTGCCTCGCCCTCATCGTGACCGCCATGAGCTTCGCCCTGCGCGGCAGCGCCATGGGTGCATGGACCGCGGAGTTCGGGCTCACCAACGAGCAGGCCGGCTGGATCAACAGCACCGCCTTCTGGGGCTTCACGCTGGCGATGGTCTTCGGCGGCCCGCTGTGCGACGCGATCGGCATGGCGGCGATCGCACGCCTGGCGTTCGTCGGGCATCTGGCCGGCATCCTCCTGACCATCTTCGCGTGGGACTCCTGGAGCCTCTTCACCGGCACGCTCCTCTTCGGGATCGCCAATGGTTCGGTCGAGGCTGCCTGCAACCCGCTCATCGCCGCGCTCTATCCCGACAACAAGACCACCAAGCTCAACCACTTCCACGTGTGGTTCCCCGGCGGCATCGTGATCGGTGGGCTGGTCGCGTTCGCCATGGCCAAGGCTGGGCTCGGGTGGAAGGTGCAGTTCGCGTCCATGCTCATCCCCCTGGCTGCCTACGGCGCGCTCTTCCTCGGGCAACCGATGCCGCAGACCGAGCGCGTGTCGATGGGCCTCTCGGGCGGCGCGATGGTGCGCGCGTGCCTCAATCCGGTCTTCCTGCTCATGGTCGTGTGCATGCTCATGACCGCGGCGACCGAGCTCGGGCCGGGCCAGTGGATCCCGAGCATCCTCGAGAACGCTGGTGTTTCCGGCATTCTGGTGCTCGTCTGGATCACGGGGCTGATGGCGATCGGCCGCCAGTTCGCGGGTCCCTTCGTGCATCGGCTGCAGCCGCTGGGCATGCTGCTGGCCAGCGCCGTGCTGAGCGCAGCGGGCCTCTTCCTCATGAGCCGTTCATCGGGCGGCATGCTGTTCGTGTCGGCCACCGTCTTCGCCTTCGGCGTCTGCTTCTTCTGGCCCACGATGCTCGGCTTCGTGAACGAGCGCTTCCCTGCCACCGGTGCGCTGGGCTTGGCGATCATGGGTGGTGCCGGCATGCTCAGCGCGGGCTTCGTGCTGCCGGTGATCGGCCGCTTCTACGACGAGGGCATCACGGCGCGGCTGCCCGAAGGCGTGAGCGCCGATGCGCTGAAGTCCGCCGCAGCGGGCAGCGAACAGGCTGCGCAGTGGATGTCGATCCAGGCTGGTGCGGGGCTTGATGCACTCGGCAAGGTCGCCGTGCTGCCCGTCGCACTGGCCGTGGTGTTCCTGGTGCTCTTCACCCTCACGCCGCGCAAGCCCGCGGCGCACTGAACCCACTCAGGCGCCGGGGATCCACGGCGTGTCAGCAACGCCGCGCTCCTTGTTGGCGCGTCGCGCCATCGCGAAGAAGAGATCGCTCAGCCGGTTCAGGTAGACGAGGATCGCATCGCCCACGGGCTCGGAGTGGTTCAGGCTCACGACCAGGCGCTCGGAGCGCCTGCAGACGGTGCGCGCCAGGTGCAGGCGCGCGGCGAGTTCGCTGCCACCGGGCATCACGAAGCTGCGGATCGGGTCGTTGCCCGACTCGACTTCGTCGATCCAGCCCTCGGCCTCGCGGATGTGGGCCTCGCCGATCCGGACGATCTTGGACTGCTGGCGGGCCCCTTCCGGGGTCGCCAGGTCTGCGCCGATGTCGAAGAGCCGGGACTGGATCTGGCCGAACATGGCCAGGAGCCGCCCATCGAAGCCCCGGGCGGGCTCGCAGCCACTTGCGCAGAGCCCCACGACCGCATTCAGCTCGTCGATCGTGCCGTAGGCCTCGATCCGGGGGTGATCCTTCGCCACCCGGGCCCCGCTGAAGAGGCCGGTCGTGCCGTCGTCGCCGGTCTTGGTGTAGAGCTTCATGAGAGGCCTCCTTCGTGATCGAGCCCTGGTGGGATTCAGATCCCGAGGGAGGTTATCGATGCTGGTCGCGCCTCGACTGGCGAGTCTCCCGGACCGGCCCGACAAACGAGGATTTTGGCGTATTCCACCTCGATCTGCCGTATAGTCCCTTTGCGGCTCCGTCATGGTCCTTGCCAAGGTCCAGGGCGGGTGGGTTCGCAGGTCAGCCGTCCACTTCTCACGACCTGCAGCATCGACGGATCGTCCCACGATCCATTTCATGAGTGAACCGAGCGTCATGCCCGGTCCACGCATGCGGTGTCCCGACACTCGGCAACGCCGGCCTCGTCGGTCGGTCCAGCAAGGAGCCTCCCTTGAAGCAACGCAACGCATTCACCATCGTCGAACTGCTCGTCGTCGTGGCGATCATCAGCCTGCTGATCGCCATCCTCCTGCCTGCGCTCGGTCGCGCGCGCGATGCCGCGCTCGTCACCCAGAGCCTGGGCAACCTCCGCAACCTCGCTGCTGCCAACGCCACCTACGGCGCTGACTACAGCGACCGTCAGTTCACGCTGGCCGGTGATGACTTCGGCCTCGCGGCCGGCAACTGCGCCACGTACCTCGGCACCATTGGTTGCCCCGGCCAGGCGATCCTCGGCTGGGATGACACGGGCGGCCTCTGGGGCTACTGGCTCGGTGGCGGCCTCTGCCCGCCGAACTACCCCGGCAACTGCGGCAACTGGATCGTGAACTGGCCCAACGAGTGGAACTTCACGAACGGCTTCTTCGGCTACTACCGCCTGCCGAACTGCAAGCCCTTCAACACCTACGTCAACGGTCGCTTCTACGACCGCTCGTTCGTGGCCCCCAAGGACAAGCTCACCATGGAGCGCGCCGAAGAAGGCATGGGCGACCCCGGTGAATTCACCATCCTTCCGCAGCAGCCCGGCCAGGTCGTCTTCTCGACCTACGTGTGGAGCCCCGCTGCGCTCTGGAGCCCCGACGTCATGTCGCGCAACGGCTTCAAGCAGCCCAACACGCTGCCCGGCGCGTGGAAGTGCCCGTCGCAGGGTCAGGCCAAGTACTCGGAACTCAAGACCCGCATGATCGAGTTCTACTGGTTGCAGAACCAGGACGGCGGTCCGACCAACCCGGGCTTCTCGGGCGGTTACACCCCGTGGTACTTCAACCAGGGCAACGCCAGCACGCCGAACGCCATGTTCTACGACGGTCACGTCGCGGGCATCGCCGTCTCGGAAGTGATGGACGCCGACCGCCGCGCTCGTGCGGGCTGGAACGGCGCCGTCGGCGCTCCGCCGGCCACTGGCCGTGGTCTGTGGCACACCGGCACCCCGCTGGGCGCGAACGGCTTCTACCAGCAGCTGTCGTTCGACATGCTGGCTGACACGTCGTTCCACATGCTCACGACCGATGGCATCCTCGGTCGCGACGTGCTCGGCGCGAAGTGATCCGGTTCGCGGGCCTTGCAGCCTGAGTGCATGACCTCATCTGCCGGGTTCGAAGCCATCTGAGAGCATCTTCCAACGGGCCCCCTCGCGGGGCCCGTTGTGTTTTTGCGCCGCCCACGGCGTTTTTGGACGATTTCAGCCGAAGCACGGCGGCATGGGCTCGGTAGCGCGCGACATCGTGATTATCTTCTCCCAATCGCAAGGGGAGATTGCCTGATGCCTGCTGCGCGCAACCGTGCCTTCACGATCGTCGAGCTCTTGGTGGTGGTCGCCATCATCAGCCTGCTCATCGCCATCCTGCTGCCGGCGCTCGGCCGCGCGCGCGATGCCGCGCTGATCACCCAGAGCTTGGCCAACCTGCGCAACCTGGCTGCAGCCAACGCCACCTACGGCGCTGATTACGCCGACCGCCAGTTCACCGCCGCGGGCGATGACTTCGGCGTCGTTCAGGGCAACTGCAACACCTACATCAACACGGTCACGTGCCCGCCCCAGCAGATCGCCGGCTGGGACATGAACGGTGGCCTGTGGGGCTTCTGGCTCGGTGGCGGCATGTGCCCGCCCAACTACCCCGGAAACTGCGGCAACTGGATCATCTACTGGCCGAACGAGTGGAGCTTCACCAACGGCATGTTCGGCTACTGGCGCCTGCCGAACTACAAGGCGTTCAATACCTACGTCAACGGCCGCTACTACGACCCGGTCTTCTGGGCTCCCAAGGATCTGCTCTGGATCGGCCAGGCGACTCCGGGCTTCCAGTATCCGGGTGAGTTCATCCCGCCGTCGGCCGTCGGTGGAACGAGCATCCGCAGCACGTATGTGTGGAGCCCGGCTGCATGCTGGAATCCCGATGTGCTGTCGCGTAAGGGGTTCAAGCAGCCCTCGTCGCTGCCGGCCGGGTGGAAGTGCCCATCGGCCGGCCAGGCCAAGTACCCGGAACTCAAGACCCGCATGATCGAGCACTCCTGGCTGCAGAACCAGGATGGCGGCGCCGTCAATCCCGGGTTCGCTGGGGGCGCCTCGCCGTGGCTCTTCAATCAGGGCTACGCGAGCACACCCAACGCCATGTTCTTCGACGGGCACGTGGCCTCGATCGCCGTGTCCGAAGTGATGGATGCCGATCGCCGCATGCGTGCGAGCTGGGATGGCGCCGCCGGCGCTCCGCCACTGACGGGTCGCGGCCTGTGGCACACCGGAACGCCGCTCGGCGTGAACGGCTACTACCAGCAGCTCTCGTTCGACATGCTCGCCGACACGAGCTTCCACGTGCTCACGACCGATGGCATTCTTGGTCGCGACATCCTTGGTGCCAAGTAGGATCCCCTCCCGATGGCTTACGCCCAACGCACCGCGCCCGGACCACGGGCCTTCACCATCGTCGAACTCCTGGTGGTCGTGGCGATCATCAGCCTGCTCATCGCCATCCTGCTGCCGGCGCTCGGCCGCGCGCGCGATGCAGCGCTGGTCACCCAGAGCCTGGGCAACCTGCGCAACCTCTCGGCCGCCAACGCCACCTATGGCGCCGACTACGCCGATCGACAGTTCCAGGCCACGCCCGATGATGTGGGCGCGTTCGGCAGCTGCCAGAATTACCTGCAGACGGCATGCCTGCCGGCGGTCATCCTTGGCTGGCAGGGCCAGACCCAGTGGTCGATTTCGGTCGGTCCCGGTCCGGTCGATTGCCCCGGGCTCGTGGGCTGCGACAACTTCTTCCTGCTCGAGCCCGGCACC
>CAIYOC010000089.1 GCA_903927725.1 uncultured bacterium
GCTCGATCACGCGCGACCTGGTGGAGCGCGCCACGTGAGCCTGCGTGTGCTGGTCACGGCCGGTGCCACGCAGGTCCCGATCGACCGGGTGCGTGCGATCACCAATGTGTTCACCGGCCGCACGGGAACGCAGGTTGCGGCGGCGATCGCCACGCTGCCGGGCGCCGAGGTGCGCTTGCTCACGAGCGCGCCGCACCGTGCGCAGGAGTGGGGGCTGCCTTCATCGGTCAAGGTCTCGGGCTACACCACGTTCGATGAACTGCACGACCTGATGCAGGCGTCGATCGTCCAGGAGCGATGGCCAAGCGCGATCGTGCACAGTGCCGCGGTGAGCGACTACCTCGTCGAGCAGGTCAGCGATGCAGCAGGCCATGCGCTCGATGCGGACGGCAAGATCGCGAGCGAGCACGATCGGCTCGTCGTCACGCTCGTGAAGGCTCCCAAGCTCGTGGATCTCATCCGCACGCCGTGGGGGTTCACGGGCAGGCTGGTCAAGTTCAAGCTCACGGTGGGCAGGACCGATGCCGACCTTGAGGCGATCGCGCGTGCCAGCATGCGCCACTCTGGTGCCGATGCGATCGTGGCCAACGACCTGGCGTGGGCGACCGAGCGCGCGATGGTGCTCGTGGGCGATCGGCCTGTCGAGCAGGTGCAGCGCGCCGGACTGGCAGAGCGCGTGGCGGAACTGGTCCGCGGCGCACGGTCCGCATGAGCCCGCGCTACTTGCCGGGGCGGTGCATGCCGTCCCAGGCACCGGGGTTCTGCAGCATCGTCGTGGCCGTGCGCGCGAGCCACGCGAAGCGGCGATGCACGCCCGCCAGCTGCTGCGCGGAGTGTGCCACGGCCAGCAGCGCCATCGTGTCGCGTGCTTCCTCGAGTTGGAGCGAGAGCGATGTGAGGGTGTTGGCCTGCTCAGGCGGCAGCGTGCCGTGGGGCACGGCCTCGAAGACCTCCACGGCATCCTGCAGCCCCTTGGGAACCACCATGCCCACGCGCAGGAACTGCGCGGCACCCTGGGCCCCGGCGTCCGCCGCGATCGCGCGCGTGCAGAGGATGCCGGCTTCCATGCGCTCGGCACGGCCGAGCTGCTCGAGCCGGCTCGCTCGGTTCACCACGGTGCCGAAGAGCCCGAGCTTGGCGTGGAGTCGTGCGCCCATCGGCCCGAAGAGGCACGCTCCTGCATCGAGTCCCAGTCGCGAGTCAGGCACGATGCGCTTGGCGACCAGCGCCGCGCGGATCGACGCCGCGATGTGGTCATCGTGCGAAGTCGGCACGCCGAACGCGGCGAAGACGCCATCGCCCGTGAACTCGACCACCATGCCTTGCTCGTCGAAGATTGCCTTCGTGAGCTCGTCCATGTAGCCGCGCATGCGTTGGTGGACGGCACCGACCTGGTCGTTGGGGACGTCGACGAGCGAGCTGAACCCCTGCATGTCCAGGAAGAGGCACGAGGCCTGGTGCCATTGCGGAATCTGTTCGAGGGTGTCGGTGCCCTCGCGCGCGAGCAGCGCGGCGATGCTCGGCGAGACATAGCGGCTGAATCGCGCGCGGCGCAGCTGCATGACGGCCTGCGAGGCGAGCTGCGCCACGATTCCCACGAAGTGCGCGAAGTGCGTCCGTGCGGAGCCCAGCGAGTGCCGCCCCTCGGCGTAGAGCAGGTTGGTGCCGTCGTCGCTTGCCAGCGTGGTGGCATGGCAGGCCACGAACTCCGAATCGCTCATCAGGGTGGCACCGACCGAGCCCTCGGCTGAGCGCTCGAAGATCGCGGTCTCGTCGGGCGTGCGCAGCGACTGCTCGATCGCTCGGCGGCTGAACGTGGCATCCTGGTTGCCGTGGTGCGCAAGCACCGTGATGCGGGCAGCGTCCTTGGCTTGGACCGCTGCAGCGGTGGCGATGCCCAGCCCGCGCGCCTCGGCGAGCGCGCGAGCCGCGTTGAGCCAGACGTCGCGCTCGGTCGAAGCCTGCCCGATCGATCGCGAGGCCTTCAGCACATGCTCGAGGAGTTCAGCGGGATTCGCCGCGGCGATGCGCGCAGGGCTCTCGCCGCTGTCATCGAGCGTGCGCAGCATCGTGGCGCCCGCGGGTGCCGTGATCTCGATCACCGCCATGACGCCCGGCCCGAGCGAGAGCTGGTCGCCATCGAAGAGCACCACTGGTGCCTTGGCCGGCAGTGGCAGGCCCTGCCGGCGCGTACCTGCGCGGCTATCGAGGTCCGTCACGCGCCACTCATGCCCATCGCAGTCGATCTTCACGTGCTGCCGCGAGACGGTGGCCACGGGCACGCAGACGGTCGAGCTCGTGTCGCGGCCGATCACGGCCGACTGGCCGGGCGACAGCAGGATGGATCGCGAGCGATCGCCCCAGGCGACGTGGACCCGGATGGTCGGCGCAGGCTGCACGCCCGGAGGCTACAGCCGCTGCACTCAGTCGTTGAGGTGCTTCTCGGGCCAGAACTTGCGGACCCCGACGGCGGCCTGCAGCAGGACGCCATCCTTGGTGAGCTCGTAGTACTTCCAGACGCCGCTGGTGTTGGCCGCGTTGCCGGCCTCGCCGCCGCTGTCGCCCTTGGCCGCAGCATCCGCGCGTGCGTTGAAGCTCCAGCCCTTCTCGGTGAAGTTGCGGTAGTCGAGATCGTTGTTGAAGAGGCAGACGATGGAGAAGCCCTTGGCGCCGAGGCCGAGGCCTGCGCTGGCTTCGCTCATCGACATGTAGGTCTTCTTGCCGGCCTTGTCGATCGCCACGCCCTTGGCGCCCGAGCCGCCGCCGAAGATCACGAAGACGTTGGTGCCGGAGAAGACGGCCGAGCCATAGGCCTCCGCCATCTGCTTCTTCGCGTCGGGATAGACCGCGTACAGCTTCTGGAGCACGGCATCGCGCTCGCCATCGATCTTCGACCGATCGGCTGATCGTTCCTCGGCGGTCGGTGCCGACTGGCACGCCGGCAGGACGCAGACGAGGAGCGAGGCAAAGCAGAGCAACAGCGCGCGATGGATCATCATGCCCGGATGTTCGCCGTCGCGGGCGAAATGCGCAAGCGATCAGTCGCCGGTCTTGGCGCCGTCGGAGCCCGTACCGCCCTTGGAGGCATCGTCGCCCTTGGGCTCATCGTCGGTCTTGGCGGCGTCGTCAGCCTCGCCGTCCTCCTTGGATCCGCCCTTGGCCGACTTGGGGAGCTTGCTGCCCCTGGCGACCTTGGCGACTTCAGCGTCGAAGGCCTTGTCGTGGGGGTTGCCGATCCAGCTGATCATGCCCTTGGTGTCGACGACGAACGCGCAGGGGATGCCGTTCTGGCCGGCGGCGCTCATCCATGCGGCGGACATCGAGCGGTCGCTGTCGTAGGCGACGGTGTAGGCCATCTTGGAGCCCTGCTTCTTGACGAAGGCCTCGAGTGGCTCCTTGCCGGCGCGCTCGGAGCCGGCCACGCCCATCACCACGATGTTCTTGTGCTTCTTCTGCAGCTTGGTGAGGTGCGGGATGCTCGCCACGCACGGAGGGCACCAGGTCGCCCAGAACTCGACGACGTAGGCGGTGCCTTCCTGCAGGCCCTCGACCGGCTTGCCCTTGATGGTCTCGTCCACGCTCAGCGCAGGGGCCTTGCTGCCTGCCGCGAGCCGACCGCTGCTGGTGTCACCGGCCGGGGTGCCGGGGCTGCCCTCGGACTGTGCCATCGTTGGCACACAGGCAAGGGCGAGGGCGACGAGCGACACGATGGCAGTGCGAGTGGTCATGGTGGTTCCTTGCTGGATCTCGCAGGATCCTACGCGCGAATGGCGATCGGCAAAAAAGCGAACGGCCGGGCAGGTGCCCGGCCGAGTCGCCTGTGATTCGAAGGAGAAAGGACCGGAACTCAGGTCGTCGAGCGCTTGCTGAAGACGGCCAGGATGACCATCAGCGCGATCAGGCCGACGAGGCCGTTGTTGCCGAAGCCCGAGATGAAGCTCATGAGGTTGTCGGTGATGCCACCGAAGAACCACGTGTTCGTCTTGCCGAAGATGATCTGGGCAAGCACGCCCACGGCGATGAACAGCATCGCGATGTCGATGAATTCGCTGGTCCAGTTCTTGAGAGTGTCGAACGCCTTCATGTGACTGCCTCCTGTGCAGTTGGTGAGAGTGCAGCCCGCGCACCGTGCGCTTTCCTTGGCTGCACGGGTTGGATCGGTGCAGATCGGACCCAACCGATAAAAATCGCGTCAAAAACAGCCGTTCACTTCGTGAAGACGCGATTTTGCTCTGGAATCAGTGGTTCGTGAAGAAAGGCACAAGCCCGGACCGCAAGAAAGCCAGTGATTTCAGCGCGAAGTGAAAATCACGAGGCCTTCGGGGCGTGTTGGCACGGCTCGAGCAGCGCGGTTTCGCAGCCGGTCGGGTCGTAGGTGGGTTGCCACCGACCCACGCCGGGGATCGGCATGATGTCGCACGGCAGCCTGGCGCCGAGTGCCTTCGCGTGCGCCGCAGCGGTCTCCATCGCATTGACCTGCACGTAGGGGTACCAGCGCGCACGCTTCCAGGGGTGCGCATCGTCGGCACACTGCTTCCAGAGGCTCGCGACGGGATGGCCGTTGGCGCTCGCGATGGTGACCGTGAAAGCACCCATGTCCTGCTCGGTGGCGGTCCATCCAAGCACGTGGCCGAGGAAGTCGGCGCTGGCTCTTGGATCGGGCGTGACCAGTTCGCACCAGCACATGAAGCCGTGGCCGTGCGGATTCACGCCATCGGTCGCGCCGGGCGCCGCGGTGAACAGGCCGATCGCAGCACCGTGCGGATCCTCGATCATCGCGCCGCGGCCCATGCCATTCTCGTTCGGAGCCGCGATGCTCCGCGCGCCTCGTTCCATGGCGCGTGCGTAGGCGGCATCGGTGTCATCGACCGCAACGAAGGGCAGCCAGTGCGGTCCTCGCTCGATGAGCAGAGCAGGGCAGCCAGCCAGCGCGCGCAGCGACCAGCGGTGGTGCTGCCCCGAGTTCATGAGATGCATGGTGTTGCCGCAGGGCAGGGGCACGGCCATCGACTCACCACCGACCAACGCGGTCCAGTAGTCGATCGCACGTTCGGGAGCATCGCTGTGGTGCTCGAACCAGCAGAACATCCCGTACCGGACCGGGACAGTCATGACGTCGGCTTCGCTGCTGGTGGTGTCGTGGCTCATGGATGACTCCCAACGTGAGGTGGAGGAGGAACGTTCGTCTTCAGGGCGTGTACGAGGGCTCGTCGGGACGTGCTTGGGGCTTGTCGGAAACTGTGCGCTCGGGGGCCACTGGCGAGCGCCGCCAGCATCCGCCCTCGGGGAGCCCGCACACATACGCACTGCCGAGCTCGCTGCACGGCACCGGGGCATCGGTGCTGATGACGTTGGCACCGCTGGCCAGGGCTGCATCGCGTCGCGCCGGATCGTTCGCGCGCACTTCTTGCAGGTCGGCATCGGCGCGCGTGCGCACCATGTAGCCCTTGCGTACCAAGTCCTTGATGCGCTGGCCCTGGCCGAGGGGATCATTGATGACCAGGTAGGCCGCAGCCGGCGTGCCGACGGCGGCGTTGACGAAACAGGCGCGCCCTTGGCCGCTGGGGCGGCCATCGAGGTAGTTCGAGCGTGCGCGCGCGCCGCATTCCAGGATGATCATCACGCGCCCGGCCACGTCGGCCAGCTCGGGCCAGCCCCGCGTGGTCACGGCACGCTCGAGCGTGTCGGCTCCTGCGCGCACGAAGTCCGGCGTGATGAGCCGTGACTCGCCGATCGATTCGCGGATGAGCGCATCGAGGGCGTCGAGCGCAGCTGCATCGAAGGGCGGCGGTGGATCGATGCGGTACCCGCCAGGGCCGTCGTACCCCGATTCCTTCAATTCGAGCTGGATCAGGATCGGCACATGGCCCGGGTGCTCCGAGCTCCAGGTTGCCACCTGCGCAAGTGCATCCTTCAGGAGCACACACCGTGTTCCCTGATCGACCGATGGCACATGAAAGACCTTGAACCCGGGCTGCTTCAGCAGCGCCGACGAGCCATGGCCGAAGAGCGGGTTGCGGAAGAGGCCACCCTGCGGGTCATGGTGCACATCGAGTTCGAGCGCACGGATGTTCTGGTCATCCAGCTGCGTGCGCAGCGGTGCGTGCGTGTACTGCCACGAGCGCGCCCGCTCGGCGAAGAGCGTGTAAAGCCCCGTGGGTGGTGCCACGTGATATGAGTTGTGCGTACCGAGGACTTGCACGTCATTCAGGCGAAGGCCCGGCGGGAACGGACCGTCGCCGGCGGCGAGTGCGATCGCGGCAAGCAGCATGGCGGCAATGAGCATCGACCACTACGGTACCCATCGACCGGCCTCCCGCCGGCAAGGAGCGCGCAATGGCAATCGATCGAAGCATGGCGGTACGGCTCATGGATGCAGCCATCGAGCAGGCCGAGAAGGGCTGGAGCGAAGGCGGCATCCCGATCGGAAGCGTGCTCGCGCGCGCCGACGGCACGATCGTGGCGCGCGGCCACAACCAGCGCGTGCAGTCGGGCGATCCGATCCTTCATGCGGAGATGGACTGCATCCGCAACGCCGGCCGCCGCACCGACTGGTCGGAGCTCACGCTCGTGAGCACGCTGAGCCCGTGCCCCATGTGCACCGGAACGGCCGTCCTCTACAAGGTGCCGCGCGTGGTCATCGGCGAGAACCGGACCTTCCTCGGTGCGGAACACTGGCTCGCCGAGGCCGGCGCCGAGGTGCTCGTGCTCGATGATCCGCGCTGCGTGGAACTCATGCACCGGCTGCAGCGCGAAAAGCCCGGTCTCTGGGCCGAGGACATCGGCGAGACCTACCGGCACACGGTGGCGTTCGTTTGCACGGCGAACTCCTGCCGCAGCCAGATGGCAGAGGGCTGGGCGCGCGCGATCCATGGCGAGCGACTGGATGTGTTCAGTGCCGGCGTGCGCGCGAGCACGCTGAATCCGCTCGCAGTGCGCGCGATGGCCGAGGCTGGCATCGACATCAGCGGTCACGCCAGCAAGATCGTCGCCGACTTGCCGGGCAAGCTCGATGTCGCGGTGACGGTCTGCTCGGGTGCCGATCAGGCGTGCCCTGCCATCCCCGGCGCGGTTCGTCGCGTGCACGTGCCGTTCGACGATCCGCCGCATCTGGCGCAGGACGCTCGCACGGATGACGAGGCGATGCCGCACTATCGCCGCGTGCGCGACGAGATCCGCACATGGGTCGAGCGCGAGTTGCCGAAGCTGCTGCAGTGAGTCGAGGTAGCCTGCGCAGGTCGGGCCCTTGGCGGAATTGGCAGACGCAGGGGACTTAAAATCCCTCGCCGGTCACACGGCATCCCGGTTCGAGTCCGGGAGGGCCCATTGAGGGAGGGTGCGCGTAGTCGCCGTTTGGAAGTGTGCAGCTATCCTGATGGACATGGTGCTTGCACTTACCCTCTCGGCCGCTTGCGCAGCGTCGGTGTCAGCTCTTTTTGGCCCCGAGCGCCTGATCTCCGGCATGGTCGATGATGTGCCTAGTGCGCCGGTCATGGCAATCGTTGCGGGTGCTGTCATCGAGCTCAATGGCCCCATTGGCATCGTCAATGATCAGGGGATGACGTCCAAGGAGTTTCGTGAAGCGCTGCAGCATTGCGAAGAGAAGGAACTCCGACGAGTTGTCCTTGATCTGGAGGTACCCGCCGGCAGAACTGACTCCGTTGATGGGTACCTCCA
>CAIYOC010000090.1 GCA_903927725.1 uncultured bacterium
CAGTCCTCCGCGCCACTTGTGTGCGTGTCTGCGCCCCCGGGGAATCGCCCGGGATGAATCATGGGAACAAGTACGAGTCCTTGAGCGAGCCGGCCGCCTGTTCCGTGCCTGCATGCTCCCAGCCAGCGATGGCCTTCTGCCACTCTTCGCGCGCTTCGGAGGCCACGAACCCCTCGGCCTGCAGGATCAGTGCGAGGGCGCGGCGGTGGGCCGCGTCCTGGGCGTCGACCACCGCGGCCTGCGCCTTGGCCTTCGACCGCTTCTGGAATCCCAGTGGTTCACGGATGATCTCGAGCAGGTGCACGTCGAGTGCCCGAAGCACCTCAGCTTGGTACTGACGGAGATTCTCCGCTTGCGTGGCATTCACCGTAGCGATGAACTCGGGTGTCGCAGTGGAACGAGCCGAGAATTCCCTCAGGACCGGGATCGGATCCCAGGGGCACCGCGACAGCGTGCCGATCGCCTGCACGAGATAGGTTTGCTCGTACTGCGCGGCGAACTCCGGTGGCATCGCCGCGAGCAGGTTCTGCAACAGCCGCTTGTGCAGATCGCCAACCCGCAGGAATGCGTCGCCGACCGGCCGGCGCGAGGCGTCCGCTCGCTGCTCAGCGGCGGCAATCCGCGCGCGGCGGTCAGCGCGCTCCTCGTCCGAATTCGAAGGTGGTGACTTGTACGCCTGCGACCGTGCGCGTGCATCTGCCAATGCCCGCATTCTCCGGTTCACGACCTCGGAATACGCGAGGCTCAGTTCGTCCGACGCATCGATGATGATCCGGCCGGCCGGGACCATGGCATCCTTGTCTGATGGCATCGATCGCATGGTGGCGAGCGTCTCGAGGAGCACTCGGACGGGGCTGGTCACGGTGCTTGGGGGGCCGATCCCGAAGATCCTGCATGGGTCGATTCGAACGAACGTCGCGAGTTCAACCGAGATTGCGAGCGCGCGCTCTTTGCCGATTCGCTTGGCAAGCTCGGTTTCGAAGATGGCGCGGTCGCCATCCACCAGGTTCTCGAACGCGGCCCGGTAGAGCGATGCGATGCGCTTGCAGCGCGCGGCGAGCGCATCGGGTTCAAGGTCGGTTGATTCCGCGGTTTCCCGCACCAGCAGCCAGAACGGGGTCAGGACCTTTGTCCGAAGTTCATGCTCGGCGGTTGCAGACTCGGCGATCGCCGAGACGACCGCGTCGAACTCGCCAGGAAGGATCGTGGGTGACACCAGGCAGCAACTGCGGACCGCTTCTGGCGTGAGCTGTGCCGGGAAGAAGAGCCCCAGCGAGTCGGAGTCCGGAGATTGTCCGAGCAGCAGAAGCCGCTTCTGCATTGCCCGAAGACGGGCTTCGCGCTCCTCCGCGGTCGGCGGCTTCGGTTGCTCGCCTCGGCGCTACGCCTCGAGCTCCTTCTTGGCGGCTTCGCGACGCTCAGCATCAGTCAGCTGACCGGGCGCAGCCTGCGGGCCGGCGCTTTGCGTGGTCCCCGCTTCGACGAGCTCCGCTTCCGAGGCACTGACACCCGCAACGATCAGCGCCAACGAGAGCGCGGCAACGATTCGACTGCGTTTGCACAGTGTGGTTCCCGGATTCGGCATCAGATCTCCCCGTCTATCTGGTTTGTCCTGCACTCGGTCGCAAGACGCCCTTCGGGACGATACGCGCCTGTTGACGTTGGCGTCAACGGGAGTTGCTTTGGGCCTGGTGCTTGCAATGGGCGCTCGGGCGCGCCGTTGGTCGAATGCGGCCGCCGCCTCGGGGTCGCTCGCGGTGATTTGCAGGAATTCCGGGCTTTGAGTTGATCCGATTCCCCGCCGACAATGCGCACATGAACCCCCGGACGCTCCACCTCGACGGCATGCAGTTCTTCGGCCGGCTCGCCAGCGAATACCGGGCGATGTTCGGCGTCGACGTCCGCGACCTGCGCGGGCTCCGCGTGCTCGACTGCCCCGGCGGGCCCAGCTCCTTCACCGCCGAGGCGTGCGCGGCCGGCGCGCATGCGGTGGCCGTCGACCCCCTGTACGAACTCGACGCCGACCAGCTCCGCGCGCGCGGCGAGGCGGACATCCAGACGACGATCGCCGCGATGCGGGCGAACGCCGGCGCCTTCGCCGACATGGACATCGCCCGCTACGCCGACGAGAAGCGCGCCGCCGCGCAGGCGTTCCTGGCCGATTACCCCGCGGGCCGCGCCGCCGGCCGCTACGTGGCGGCCTCGCTGCCCAGCCTGCCGTTCCCCGACCGTGCGTTCGACCGCACGTTCACCGCGCACCTGTTGGTCACCTACAGCGACCCCGCCTCGGGCGGCCTGCTGCCCGGCTCGCCCTTCACCGAGCAGTGGCACGTGGACGCGGTGCGCGAGCTCCTGCGCGTGACCGACGGCTCGCTCCACCTGTACCCGACCACCACGCGCACGGAACCCGCGCGGCGGCACGCGTACCTCGAGCGCATCGTCGCGGAGCTGGAGGCCGGCGGCACCTGGCGCTGCCGCTACGAGCCGTCCACCTACCAGCGCGGCAACGCGGCGCAGAACCTGCTGAACGCGTCGCTCGTGATCGAGCGACGCCGCGGGTCCTGACACGCGCCGGGGACGCACCGCCACGTTCCGGCGGTTCCGGTCGTTCCGCCTGTGCAGCCTGTGCATGGGCGGATGCGGTGCATTCCTCGATTCATGAACCGCCGGTGGCTTGACCGTCACTTGCCGGATTCGACGTTCACGGCCGTGAGGAGGGATCCAGTGGGCAAGTCGAAGTCGATCTTCCGTTTCCTGGCCGACGAGCGCGGCTCCGAGTCCGTCGAATTCGCGATCGTGGCGCTCGTCGTGGCCTGCGGTTCGGTGCGCGGCATGCTCGAGGTGCAGGCAGCCGTCGACGCACGGGTCGCCGCCGCGGTCGAGCAGATCAACCAGGCGTCGTGAGCGCGATGTCCTCGCCCACGCCCCTCCAACGACAAACCCGCAGGCACGGCCTGCGGGTTCATCTCAATGGGCGATACTGGACTCGAAGATACGAAGGAAACAACAGGGAATAATGATGTTTCCAAAACATGTGGTGCAGAATGCGGTGCAGATGCGGCAGGATGGCATCTTCCCGTTGCACAAGATGATCCTGATCTGAAAAAGTTGATCGAGGGTTGGAGTGCGCTGCCAGTTGAAATCCGTGCAGGCATCATGCTCCTCGCA
>CAIYOC010000091.1 GCA_903927725.1 uncultured bacterium
CATCCTCCTCACGCTGACGAGCATCGACGCCCGCAGGCACACGACCAGCCAGCGACGCCGTGGGTTCCGAGAGGTTGATCACGAGCCGCAGCCGCGGGTAGCTCGGGCTTGCGCGCTCGATCACGGCCAGCTGCTCCCGCGATGCCGAACGGCGCCACGCCACGTCGCGAAGGCTCGTGAGTTCGGGTGCATCGCGGACGCCGAAGAACTCCTCGCCATGACCTGGCCGTGACGCGGCACGCTGGCCCGCCGGGCCACGGTCCAGCAGCGCTCGAAGGCGGGGCGCCGTCACGCGCACCACACGGGGCAGCACGGTGATCGTGGCACGCTGGCGCCACGTCACGCGCTTGCCCACCAGGCCGAAGGGGAACGACGACTGCGCGATGACATCGAGCAGCTGCACCTCGCCGCGCCGCTGCGGCCACCAGGCAAGTTCCACCATGCACCGTTCGCCCGGCGCCACCGACACGAGCCAGCCCTGCGCCGTACCGAGCGCCGACTCGCGGACCGAGACCGCGAACGCCGGCCAGATCCACGATGCATTGCGCACCTCATACTGCAGCACCAGCGGCTGGCCCACGCGAGCATCGCGTGGCACGAGCCGACGGACACGGAGTGCCATCATCATGGCACCACTGGCAAGGCCGCTGACGACGATCATGCCGACCGCCGTGCCGACCGCCCAGATGAGCAGGTTTGACGGTCGCCAGACGACCGCCATGACCAGCACGAGCACCCCGATCACGAAGACGAGTCCACCGAGCGCCGGCCGGTAGGACAGGCGGCGCCTCATGGCACAGGTTCACGGGCACCGGCAGAAGGCATCATGCCCCCTGCTCCGGCGCGGTCTTGGGGACCTCGTCGCGCAGGCGATCGATCGCTTCGAGCAGCGTTTGGCAATCGCTCGGACGGAACGATCCACCCGGCAGGTCAACGCTCCATCCGCTGACCGCCTTGCGATCGATGCGGTGGTGGGAGCCCGGCTCCAGGTCAGTGCGCGTGCGGGGGCGATCGACCAGCAGCCCATCGACGCCATCGCCGTCGAGATGGTCCACCCGATACCACGCCTGCTCGATGCGGTCATCGCCGTCGGTGCCGCCAACGGGGGCCTGCACCATGAAGTGCTCCTGTGCCAACGCTTTCCAGGCCGGGGCGTCCCCGCGGGCCAGCGAGGCGAATGCCGTGGCGAAGAGTGGGAAGGTCCGCTGTGCCTGGCGGGCGTTCGCGTCGACTTCGCGTTGCGCCAGGTAGAGCACCGCATTGCCCTCCTCGATCCGCTGCGCCGCATCCTGTGGCCACGTCCACGCCTTGCGGAACGTGCCTCGCTCGCTCGCCGCGCACACCGCCACACGCGGCGACTTGACATGGTCGATCCCGATAGCGGCGATGCGCTCGCGCCACGCGCGGCTGCCGGCGTGCGACTCCTCGACGAATCGGTCGGCGTCGGCCAGCGGCACGAGCGCGACCACCATGCCATCGCCGATCTCGATGGGCTGGCCTGGAAGCGGCAGGTCATCCTCGAGGAGCAGCGGCACGAGCGTGTCGAGCACCATCTCCGCGGCGAGCGCATGCTCAACGGGCACCTCGAGCAGCTCGAGCTCGGGCCGACCGATCCGTCCGAGCCCGACGGTGCAGATGGCCACGTGGGACGACGGGACGTCGGCCTTGTCGCTCACGCCCGGCAGGCGCACGATCCGCCACATCAATCGATCGATGGGCACCGCATCGGAAGCGAGCACTTCCTGGTCCAGCTCCGCACGCGGCACGAACTGCCCGGTCGTCACGTCGAGCACGCCGGCAGCGTCGGCGATCGAACCCGCGAGGAGATTCAGGAGCTGGAAGTACTCATTCGGGCCCTCGTCACCGTCGAGCTGGACCTGCAGCCGGATGACCC
>CAIYOC010000092.1 GCA_903927725.1 uncultured bacterium
CGACGTGGCCAAGGGGCACCCCGACTACTACCAGGACGTGGCGGAGCGGCTCTCGAAGGAGCTCCCCAATTCGATCTACGTGAACCAGTTCGCCAACCCCGCGAACCCTCTCGCCCACGAACGCACGACCGGGCCCGAGATCTGGGAACAGATGGGTGGCCGCATCGATGCCTTCGTCGCGGGCGTCGGCTCGGGCGGCACCGTGAGCGGCGTGGGCCGCTACCTCAAGTCGAAGGACCCCAAGGTGCAGATCATCCTGGCCGACCCGGCCGGATCGATCCTCGCTCCGCTGGTCAACGAGGGGCGAAAGGTCGAGCCGGGCTCCTGGCTCGTCGAAGGCATCGGCGAGGACTTCGTGCCGTCGATCCTGGACCTGTCGCTCGTGACGAAGGCATACACCGTCACCGATGCCGAGGCGTTCGAGACCGTGCGGCAGCTCTTGGTGAAGGAGGGCGTGCTTGCCGGATCGAGCGTGGGCGTGCTGCTGCACGCGGCCCTGCGCTACTGCCGCGAGCAGAAGGAGCCAAAGCGCGTTGTCACGCTCATCTGCGACTCGGGCGCGAAGTACCTGAGCAAGATGTACAACGACTTCTGGATGGTCGACCAGGGCATGCTCCAGCGCGAGCGCACTGGCGACCTGCGCGACCTCATCGCGCGACGTCACGACCGCAAGGAGGACTTCACCCTCTCGCCGGCCCTGCCGCTCGCGCAGGCGGTCAAGCGCATGCGCATGTACTCGGTGAGCCAGATGGCCGTGCTCGACGAGCGCGACCGTGTGCTGGGCATCATCGACGAGAGCGACATCCTGCTCGCGCTCTACCGCGACCGCGGCGCGCTGCAGCGCCCCGTGAGCGAGTTCATGACCAGCAACCTCGAGACCGTGCCGCCCACCACGCGCCCCGAGGACCTCATCCCGATCTTCCGCGCCGACCGCGTGGCCATCGTCGTCGACGGCGATCGCTACTGCGGGCTCATCACGCGCATCGACCTCATCAACTGGCTGCGCCAGCAGACCGCCTGACTCCGGAACCACCCATGGCCCACGACACCTCCCGGCTCCACCTCGACACCCGCTGCATCCACGGCGGCCAGCACCCCGATCCCTCGACCGGCGCGGTCATGCCGCCGATCGCCACCAGCAGCACGTTCATCCAGGATTCGCCCGGCGTGCACAAGGGCTTCGAGTACTCGCGCAGCCACAACGCCACGCGGTTTGCCTTCGAGCGCTGCCTCGGCAACCTCGAGTCGAGCGGCCTCGCCGAGGAGCAGGACCGCACCTGCGGGGGATTCGCGTTCGCCAGCGGCCTGGCCGCGATCGGCACGGCGCTCGAGCTCCTCGATGCCGGCGACTGCATCGTGTGCATGGACGACGTGTACGGCGGAACCAACCGATTGCTCAATCGCGTCCGCGCGCGCAGCCAGGGCCTGAAGGTCGTGCACGTCGACATGACCGACGCGGCCAAGCTGGAGGCTGCGGTCAAGGCCAACGCGCCGCGCATGCTCTGGGTCGAGACGCCCACGAATCCCACGCTGAAGCTCGTCGACCTGGCCGCCGTGGCCGCGATCGGCAAGGCCGCCGGCGCGATCACCGTCTGCGACAACACGTTCGCCACGCCCATGCTCACGCGGCCGCTCGAACTGGGCTGCGACATGGTGATGCACTCGACGACCAAGTACATCGGTGGCCACAGCGACACCGTCGGCGGCGCGCTCATCACGGGGCGCCCGGACCTTGCCGAGAAGCTGCGCTTCATGCAGAACGCGATCGGCAGCGTGATGGGCCCATTCGATGCCTATCTGGGCCTGCGCGGCGTGAAGACGCTGGCCGTGCGCATGCAGCGCCACTGCGAGAGCGCGATGCGCGTGGCGCAGTGGCTCGAGCGCCATCCCAAGGTCGAGCGCGTCGTCTACCCGGGCCTGGCCAGCCACCCGCAGCACGCGCTCGCCGCGCGCCAGATGCGCCTGCACGGGCAGCCGGCGTTCGGCGGCATGATCACGATCTTCCTCAAGGGCGGGATCGCCGAGAGCCGCGCGTTCCTCGAGCACGTGCACCTCTTCGCGCTCGCCGAGAGCCTCGGCGGCGTCGAGAGCCTGATCGAGCACCCCGCGATCATGACCCACGCCAGCGTGCCCGAGGTCATGCGCCGCGAGCTCGGCATCAGCGATTCGCTGGTGCGCCTGAGCGTGGGCATCGAGCATGCCGATGACCTGATGGCGGATCTCGACGCGGCGCTGAAGCACTGCTGAGCGTCGATGGCGGATCGAGCTCCGTGCGCCGATCCTTTGCGGTCACTTCGTCGCCGACCAGCGTCCGCTGCGCCACCACCACGTGGCGTCGTCGATGCCGAAGGCGTTTGCCGGGTCGCGCGCATCAACTTCGGGCACCGGCAACGCGAGTCCACAGCGGAGTTCATCAAGCGCACGTGGGGCCCGCGCCAGCAGGGCTGCCTCGACCGCCATCAGTTGGTCGGCCTGTCGCGGCGAGAGCTGCGGAGGCGCCGAGGCCGAGAGACCCGTACACGAACGGATGAACCCTTCACCTCCACCGGGCAGCAGCGCTCCCCACTCGCGGGCGAGCGCCACGCACGACGCGTCGCGCCCCAGCCGCTGCGCCTGCAGCGAGCGCCCCGCGCGATAGTGCGAGATCAGTTCGGCGAACCGAAGCCGGTCCGCATCGGACGCCACCCGCGTACCGCCCGTCACGCGTGCGGGGGCCATCATGCGGGCCAGCGCGTGCCAGGTGGCCCAAGCGCCGTCGCGTCCGGATGGATCCTCGAGCGACGCCATCCCCAGCGCGGCGCTGGCCGCCATGCCCGGATCGTCGGCCGCTGCCGCCAACGCACCGCAGCGCCGGTAGAGCTGGCGCGCAAGGTCGATCTCGCCGTCACGCGCCGCATCCTCCCCCGCTTCAAGGTAGGCCAATGGCCTCGAGGGGTCGAGCGCGGCGAGCCGCTCCGTCAACGGCGGCACGGCGACGATGGCCAGCAGGATGGCGACGATCCTCACCATGTCCACCGCCCTGCACGAACGCCAATGGCGCGCGTGATCGCGCGCTGGTTGGCGATCGCCTGCTCGAGGGCGCTCATCGCTCTGGCACGCGAATCCGCGACCAGATCGAGCGCACGCTCGGCGGCGGCGCGCTCGGCTCGCGATGCGCCCTGTGCAGGCAACGCCAGGGCATCGAGCAGTGCAGCCTGCCAGGCGATGAAGCGCGCCACTTCGCTGTCGGCCGCCCGAAGCCGCAGCGCCGCCGCAGCGCGCGCGGGCTCGGTCCCGATGCTGCCCTGCACGATGGCCTCGATCGAGGCGGTGCCCAGATCCCCGTCGCCGCCGCGAGCAGGAACCGCACCCAGGAGCGGCGCGATGCGCTCCCACGACATCCGGCAAGCTGCCACGCGCTGGCGGATCGAGTCGGCCTCGCCCTGCGCGAGCGTGATCGCGCGCTCGACGAGTGCCTGCCGGATACGGATCGCACCGTCGGTCGACGATGCATCGAGCCCGGCACGCCCGAGCCATGCACCGATCGCCATCGATGCCCTGGCAGGATCCGCGACGGGCAGCGCATCGAGCCAGCCCATTGCCATCTCGGCGCTTGAGGCAAAGCGCGCCTGCGTCACGGCGCGTGCGCGTCGCGAGAGGCCATCCTCAGGCCCGCACGCGAGGACGGCAAGCATGCGCGCATCGGATGGGCCGATCTCGTTGGCTGCACCGAGCCACCGGTTGAGTGCCAGCACGCGTGCCTCGGGGCCATCGGCGCGCTCGATCGCCACGGCGAGTCCTCCATCGCCGACCGAACGCCTGCGCTGCACGGCGGGTTCAGGCGCGCGGAACAACTCGGGCATGCCATCGAGGAGCAGCCGGGCATCGGCCGTGCGGCCAGCGTCCAGCAGGAGCGCCGCCTCGGTCAGCGCCTGCACGCGCTCAAGCAACGAGAGTTCTGCATCGACGCTGGCGCCGGCAGCGAGTCGTGATCCCTCCAGCCGGGCAGCGAGCTGATCCCAGTCGGTCGAGGGTGCGGGGATGCGATCACGCGTGGGTGCGGGAGCATCCGGCACTGATGGAATGGCTGAGGGCGGTCGAGGTGGATCCACGGACGGTGGCGACTCTGGCGCTGGCTGCGGCTCGGGCGACCGCCTCGCCTCGTTGGTCGGCGCGGCGGAATCCCGGGGCGGCGCAGGCACGGGTGCTTCGCTCGCGCGCCCACGATCGAGCACCGCCAGCGTGAGGGTGGCCGTGGCCGCAAGTGCAAGGATCGCCGCCATGGAACCGATCGCCCACGGCAGCCACGATCGAGCATGCTCGCGACGCGGAGCCACTGCGGCTGGCACGACGGCCGCCTGCGATGCAGTGGCTTGGTCGCTCGATGGCCCGCCGAGCAACTCGACGAGCGCTCCGGGATCGACGCCATGCATCGCAGCCCAACGCAGCGCGCGCGCGAGCCTTGCGGTTCCAACCGCCTGCAGTCGCGATCAAGACGCGCAAGCCATCAGGGTCGCCCGCGCCAGTCGCTCGATCGACGAGTTCGCGGGCAGCCGCACGAAGCCGCGCACGGGCCGCGATGAACGCCGGATCATGCTCCGGGAAGCGTGCATGCACGGCACGCAGGCGCTGCGTTGCGCGCTCCAGGATCTCCTCGCGCGAGGCATCGGGCGCCACGCCGATGACCTCGTGCGGTGGCGCGTCGGGCGCGATGCCGAAGCATGCATGGATCGCGTCGATCATCCGTCGACCCCCAGTCGGCGCGCGAGTTCCGCAAGCGGTCCGGCCTGTGTCCCCTGCTTCCATCCCGGCGTCAGCGTGAAGAGCTGGCGCAGCGCCGTGCGAGCACGCTCCGGGTCGATCCGGGAGAGCGAATCGATGAGCATCACATCGATCGAGGCGCGCTCGGGATCATCAGAAGCAAGGCCCGACGCGAGCCTGGTTGCCCACATCACCGCGCGTGCATCATCCTGGGCCGCGCGCGCTGCAGCGAGTGCACTCAGCAAGGTGGCCCGATCGGGCGATCGATCGACCAAGTCGGTCGCGATGGTCATCATCCGTGGTGCGAGCGTGGACTCACCTGCACGCACAGCAACCGTCGCCACCTGCACCCACGTCAGCGCCAAGGCCCGATCCAGCGACGGATCGATCCCCTCCTGCGCGGCGATCGCGGAGTCGATCGCCAACCGATCACGCCGAACCGGCTCGATCGGAGCTTGTCGGATCACCTCCCACGACGCTTCGAGCACCACGCGCGCCGCCTTCGTGCGCTGCAGTCCATCCAAGGTCCCGAGGGCCGCCAGCGCCTGCTCGGGAAACCCACGCGCGCACGCGACGCGGACCGTCGCCTCGGCCACGACGTTGCGCTCGGACGGATCGAGCATCGCCATCGGCCGAGCAGTCGTGATCTCATCGAGCAGCGCTCCCGCACGAGCGACCGAGGCTGGCGACCGGAACCACGGGAGCATGGCCGTGACGAGTTGCCGGAGCGCCACGGGATCGATGCGGCCATCCGGCCACGCACTGCTGGGGGCCGGTGCGGGGCGCATGACCAGCTCGGCCAGGCGAAGACGATCCTGCGGCGGCGCCTTGCGCATGCGCTCGTACGCCGCAGCGCAGAGCGCATCTTGAGCCCGTCGCCAGGATGGGTCCGACTCGTCGACGGCCTCGAGCGCGAGCAGCACGGGGTCTTCGTCGATTCCCTGCGATGCCACGAGGATCGCCACACGCGTGGTCCACTCGCCTGCCGGAGGACCGGCCAGGAACGCGAGCGACTCGGGGCGCAGGGCCGGATCCTGCGCGGCAGCGAGTGCCTGCAATCGAAGCCACTGCAGCGATGGCGAGGGTTCGCGAGCCTGCGCCAGGCATTCGGCCACGATCGATGCAGCACGTGCTGCATCACCTGCGCGGAGCAGCAGGCGCGCGGCTTCGAGCCTCAGCGTGGCGGCTGCCGAGCCTTTCGTGGCCGCCGCGACACCGAGCGCACCCTCTGCAGCGCGCCGCAGCTCGTCGGGGGTGGCCGATCGATCCGTGGAAGCCGTGGCCAACGCACCGAGAGCCTGCACGACACCGCTTGCACCCGATGGCGGCAGCGCCTGCGCCACCCACGAGACCAAGTCGCCGCGACCTGAAGCGAGCAGCATCGGCAGCGCAACCTCGACGACCCGCAAGGCTTCGGGGTCGGTCGCCCCGAGCCGCGCAGCACGTCGCGCGACTCGAGCCAACGCAGGCTCGAAGCCCTGGGGAACCTGGCCGGCACCGGTGAGCAGCACGCGAGCGCGCGTCCAGTCACGCGCGTCGAGGCACACCTGCAGTCGCCACTCCATGGCCGCGGCGCGCACGGCTGGAGCGGTGACCGGATCGTCGCAGAGCTCCAGCCAGCGGATGGCATCGCTCGCACCGCCGCGCGGCAGCAGCGCACGCGCCTGCGCCATGCCGACGATCGCCCATGCGTAGACCTCGTTCGATCGCAGGTCGACGCTGACGTCCTCCGGCTTCGGGGCGCGACCATCGATCTCCAGCACTTCGGCAAGCGGCTGGATCGCCGACTCGGCCAAATCCTCCACGCCACGGCCTTCGCCTTGCGCACGGAGCCACGCACCCTGCAGTCTCGACCAGCCCAGGCGCGACCGGAGCAGTTGCTCGAACCCTGGTGGCGTGCGCGAGCCAAGGTCCTCGACCATGGCTTGTGAGAGCGATTCCGCCCGGCTCGCCCAGCCGATCGCCTGCGCGACCTCGGTTGCCGGCACCTCATCGCCGGCACGCAGCCGACCGATGATCTGGCTGCTGGCATCGAGCAGGCGACCCACGCAGGCCATGCCGGGCGCATCCACGTGCACGGTCGCGAACTGGCCGAGGATGCGCTCCAGCCTCTGCGCCAGCCCATCGGCGAGCTCGGGATCGGCCGCCTCCGCCATGGGCTCGATGAGACGCACGAGATCGCGCGCCACCACCTCGCGCTCCTCAGGCGTTGCGGCCTGGTCGAACCGGCGTTCGGCAACATGCCACGAGAGCCGATCGAGCCGAAGGGATCCCGACAATCGCTCGAGCGCCGCAGCGTCGGCATCAAGACGCTCCTGATCGGCGTGGACCGAAGGCGCCATGATCGCCAACAGCAGCGCCGGGGCCACCCACCACGCCATCACGACGAGCGAGCACGAGTGTGCGGAACCGCGAGGGACGGCGCCTTCACCGCGCCGGCGCATAGGCGACCTCCCCGAATCCGGCATCGGTCGCTGCCTGCATCGCCGCCGCAACCGAGGCCACCGACGCGCTGTCATGGCCCCGCACGAGCAGGCCGGCTTCCTTCGGCAGACGCTGCAGGATCGAGCGCAACTCATCGCGCGTCGCCACGGCATTGCTTCCCACGGTGAACGGCACAGCACTGCCGCCGCGGACCTCGACCACCTGCGGTCGCAATTCACTCGCCTGCGAGGCGGCACGCGCCGCGAGCGCGGCGGCGAGCTGTTCCTCGCGCCGCTCGACGCCGGTCGTGAAGATGAAGTAGGCCAGCAGCAGGAACGTGGCATCGATCATGCTGGTCATGCTCAGCACGATGCGACCGCCACGACGCCCGCCGCGGGCGAACCTCATCGACCACCTCCGGGCGTGGTGGCCAGGCGGATGCCATCGAAGCCCGCCTGCCGGCAGGCGTCGATCACGTCGTTGAGCCGCGCACCCGGCGCGCTGCGGTCAGCCCGCACCACCGGCACGTGGCGACCTCGCTCGGCAAGCGAGGCGCGTGCTGCAGCGGTCAGTTCGTCCATCGTCACCGAGCGACCCGCGAGCTCGCAGGATCCGTCGGCAAGGATCGAGACCACGAGCCCGGGCCCCGTCGGCGAGGGATCGGGCGCTCCCGCCTCGCGCGGCAGGTCCAGCTGCACGCGATTGGCCTGCGCAATCGCCGCCGTGGTCAGGAAGAAGATGAGCAACTGGAAGACGATGTCGATCATCGGCGTCATGTCGACGCCGCCGTCGGCCGCCATCCGCCGGGCGAACCTCATGCACGACCTCCGCGGCCCTTGGCGGCGTGGCGCTCGAGCTCAGCGACCACGCGATCGCACTCGTCGCCCACGAGTGCCACGATGCGCGTGAGGCGGGTGCGCAGGAACGTATGCAGCGCGATGCAGGGAATGGCCACGCAGAGCCCTTGGAACGTGGTGATCAGGGCGATCGCGATGTTGTCCGCCAGCCGCTGGTAGTACCCCGAATCATTGACGGCGCTCGTGGCGACGGTCTCGAAGGCGCCGATCATGCCCTGGACGGTCCCCAGCAGGCCAAGGAGGGTCGCGATGTTCGCGATCGCCGCGAGCCAGTCGAGCCGCTGCTCGAGCTGCATCGATTCCTCGCCGCCGGCATCTTCCATCGCGCTGCGGGCCTCGAGCGGACCCAGCGGTCCCTGGCTGGCTCGCTTGAGCCCGGCGCGCAGCACGCGTCCGGCGAAACAATCAGCGTCGGCGAGCTTCAGTCGCTCGAGTGCCTTGCCGAACTGCCCCTGCGACGCCATCGTGTTGACGTCATCCATCAGCGAAGCAGGTGCCAGCGATGCTGCACGCAAGTGCAGGAGCTGCGCCAGCCCGAGCGCGACGGCGATCACGCTCAGGCCAACGATGACGTACCCGACGACGCCGCCGCCGGTGATGTAGCGCAGGTAGGTGGCCGAAGCCTCCTGGGCAAGGAGCGGCATGGAGTCGAAGCCGAGGATCGCGTGCATCACGGTGAGGTTCCTTCCTGGAGCAGTCGGTTCCGGACGGTCGTGGCGCCGCGGGCATCGCCGGCGGCATCGAGCGCCTGCGCGCCGAGGGCGGCACAGGTCGCGGAAAGCATGGGAATCGCAGCGTCATCGCAGGCGACGACGGTGAGAAACTGCTCGGCAGCGTCGAGCGCGAGCCTGCGGGCCTCGGCGGATCCGGGCTTCGCCGCGCGGGCTTCGATCAGGAGCGACTGGCCGATCGCCACGCGGCACCAGTGGCGCACCGGCGTCTCGATGCGGGCGAGCAGGTCGGCGAGCGCCTCGCGCGCACGCTGCCGAGTGCCGGACGCCTCGCCGAGCGCATCGATCCACTGCTCAAGCACCAGCCGCTCACGACGCATCGCATCGTCCTTGGAGGCGCCTCGCGGGGGTTTGGGCAGGGTCTTGGGCTCCGCACCGGCCTGTCGCGCGGCGACTTCCCGCAGGAGCGCTCCCCACGCAGCCGCGCGGGGCGAAGCAAACGTTGCCCCGCTGAACGCCGACCACGCCTCGCGTGCTTCCGTTGCCTCGGTGAAGGCCGGGCAGAGATCCGCCGGCCACGGCGGGAGGGCATCGTCGGCCGCAAGATCCATCGCCCTGACCTGCGCCAGTGCTGCGGCGTTGGCGCGGCCGCACGATCGCAGCGCGGTCGCCCACTGCGACCACACGCGTTCAAGGCACCGGCCAGATGCTCCCTCAAGCAATTCCGTGGCCCGGCCGAAGGCATCGGCCGCGAGCGCCGCATCGCCGCGCGCCAGCCGTTGCTCGCCACGCCTGATCGCATCGCCGGCCTCGATCCACCCCGACCATGCCGGGTCCGCGGGCGAGATGGCGCGCACCTCGGGCCAGCCGAGCTCAACCGTCGCGTTGCCGGCATCGATCTTGATCACCACGCCGCATGCATCCGCCCGCGTCACCACGCCCCGCATGGGGGCGCCGCCCCACGGCGTGCACTCGATCGAATCGGCGGCGACCAGTGCCGCCGCGATCGCCATGGGTGCCAGCATCATCACTGGGGCCCCTCGGGAACGAACGTGAAGCTGCCGCCACTGACGGCTGCAACGCGCTGGAGTTGCACCTTCCCCGCATCGCTTCCGAGCGCGATGCAGTGGATCACCGCTGGCCGGCCTGACGCGTTGAGCGCAAGGATCGCATCGACTTCCTCGGGATTGATCTCGCCGTCGCTCAGGAAGTAGACGAGGTCCGGCCGCTCGCCCTGTCCGAACGCGCGGCGGAACGCGCCGATCGGGGACGTGTCGCCCGAGGGCCGCATGCCGGCGAGGAACGCCACGAAGTCATCGCGTGATGCGCCCCGCAGGCGCGTGAAGGCATCGAAGCCCGGCGGTGACACGACGGTGGTGTCGTAGAAGAGCACGCATGCCTTGGCGTAGTCGGGAAGAGCCCACACGGCCGCCGTGACTTCAGCCCGCGCACGATCCATGCGGTTGCCGCGTGACATCGAGCCGCTCTTGTCGACGATGAACGCCACGCGCCGGCCCGTCCCCTGAACGCCGAAGAATGTGGTGCCGCCGCCACCACCGCCGAAGCCGTCGCCCCCGCCACCACCTGCACCCATCCCCGTGCCGGCACCGAAGCCACTCTCGATCGGCACGGGCGCGCCCTGGGCCGGCAGAGGCATCGCCTCTGCGCTCACGGGGTCAGCGGCGCCCGATGACTCGAGCGCCGGCATGTCGTCGGCCAGCTCGGCCGCGGACTCCGCGGGCCGCTCGAGAGGCGTGGGTGCCGCAAGCACCACATCGAAGACCTCGAACTCAGGCTCCGTCGCGACCGGACGGAGCATCGGGATCAAAGCGAGCACGCCGACCAGCAGCAGGTGGAACGGCACGCTGAAGGCCACGCCCAGCAGGATGGCGCGCAACAGCCGAGGCGCGCGCACGCTGGGCGCATCGCGCTCCTGCCGTGCTCCTGCAGCCGACTGCACGCGCTTCCTCCTCGTCCGTTGGACGCGAAGGATTGTAGTACGCTCCGGCCGGATCCCCACCCATGGCGAGCCCCTACAAGCGCATCCTCCTGAAGATCAGCGGCGAGTCGTTGGCCGAGCAAGGCCAGTTCGGGATCTCGCCCGGCGAACTCGCCGTCATCGCCTCCGAAATCGCGGCGGCCAAGCAGTCGGCGAACTTCGACCTGGCGGTCGTCGTCGGCGGCGGCAACATCATCCGCGGTGCGAAGCTCGCCGCAGCGGGCAAGTTCGACCAGAGCACCGCCGACTACATGGGCATGCTGGGCACGGTCATCAACGGCCTGGCACTGAAGGAAGCCCTGGCCGCAGTCGGCGTCGAGAGCCGCGTCATGAGCGCGATCCTGCTGCCTTCCGTGGCCGAGTCCTTCATCCGCCCGCGAGCGCTCCGGCATTTCGAGAAGGGCCGGGTGGTCATCCTCACCGCCGGCACGGGCAATCCCTACTTCACGACCGACACTTGCGCGAGCCTCCGTGCGATCGAGCTGAACGCCGACGTCCTGCTCAAGGCCACCAAGGTCGACGGCGTCTACACCGCTGATCCGCGCAAGGATCCCGCCGCGCGGCGCTACGAATCGCTGACCTTCGGCGAGGCCGTCGAGAAGCAGCTGGGCGTCATGGATCTCACTGCACTGACCATGTGCATGGAGCACAAGCTCCCGCTGATCGTCTTCGACTACAAGGTGCCGGGAAACATCACGCGCGCCGTGCGCGGCGAGCCGATCGGCACGCTGGTCAGGGCCTGAATCAGGGCCCGAGCCACGGCATCACCACCAAGGACCACGAGGAACACCATGGATCTGGACACCATCCTGCTCGAGTGCGAGGAACGCATGCAGAAGTCGGTCGACTACCTGCAGCGGGAACTGCGCGGCCTGCGCACCGGCCGGGCCAGCACGGCCCTGCTCGAATACGTGAAGGTCGAGTACTACGGCAGCATGACCGACCTGCGCGAGCTCGCGGCGATCAGCGTGCCCGAGGCATCGCAACTGCTCTGCAAGCCCTTCGATCCGAGCGCGAAGGCCGCGATCATCCGGGCGATCGAGACCAGCGGCTTGGGCCTGAATCCGCAAGCCGAGGGCAACCAGATCCGCATCAACGTGCCCCCGCCATCGGCCGACCGCCGCAAGCAGCTCGCCAGCCAGGTGAAGAAGCTCGCCGAGGAGTCGCGCGTGTCGATCCGCAACGAGCGCCGCGACGCGAACAAGGCGATCGACCTCGCCAAGGCTGATCCCAAGGTCAAGGTCAGCGAGGACCAGGCCAAGGGCGCCAAGGAATCCGTCGATGACCTGACCAAGCAGTACACCACGCGCATCGACGAGATGGCCGCGAAGAAGGTCGCCGAGATCGAGGAGATCTGACCGTCATGCGGATGCCGACCGGCCATCCGCCCATCCACCGCCGGGAGGCCTGAGCATGCGCTGCCCGAATCCCGACTGCACCGCCCTCGACACGAACGTCGTCGACAGCCGCCCTGCCGAAGAAGGCGGTGCTGTGCGCCGTCGACGTGAATGCAAGGCCTGCGGGCGCCGCTTCACGACCTTCGAACGCATCGAGCGCGCGGAACGGCTCATGGTGATCAAGCGAGACGGATCCCGGGTGGCCTTCGATGGCGAACGCGTGCTTGCCGGGATCCAGCAGGCGTGCTCGAAGCGCCCCATCGAGGCCGCGATCATGGAGCGCATCGCCACGCAGGTCGAGGACGAGCTGCACCGGCGATTCGCCCGTGAGGTCGACAGCGCCGAGATCGGCCGCGCCGTCGCACTGCGCCTGCGCGAGGTCGACCCGGTCGCTTACATCCGCTACGCGAGCGTGTACTACGCCTTCCGCTCGGTCGAGGACTTCGCCGCCGAGATCACCGCGCTCCAGGAACGGCCTCCCGTGGGCGACCACCCCACGCTCTTCGGCGAAGGCAAGCCCAAGTCCTGATCAGGCCGTGGCGCGGTACCTTGCGCCCCCATGCCTCGCATCACGCTTCCTGACGGAACCGTCAAGTCCTACGACGCCCCCGTGACCGCCGCGCAGGTCGCCGCCGACATCGGCGCCGGTCTCGCGAAGGCGGCACTCGGCGCCAAGGTCGACGGCACGCTGACGGACCTCGCCGCACCGATCGACCGAGATTGCTCACTGGCCATCGTCACGATGAAGCGTCGCGAAGGCGGCATCGATGCCGAAGCGCTCACGCTGCTGCGGCACAGCGCCGCCCACGTGATGGCCGAGGCGATCCAGCGGCTCTTCCCCGACGTGCGGCTCGTCTACGGGCCGCCGCTCGACACGGGCTTCTATTACGACATGGCCTTCCCCGACGGCAAGGTGCCGAGCGCCGATGACTTCGCGCGCATCGAGGCCGAGATGGCGAAGATCGTCGCCGAGGACCGGCGCTTCACACGCTACGACCTGCCGCTCGATGAAGGCATGGCCAAGCTGCGCTCGGAAGGAAGCAAGTACAAGCTCGACAACGCCGAGCGCGCCGCCGAGGCGGGCAGCACCGCCCTGAGCTGGTACGCCACCGGCACCCCGGGCAAGGACTGGGAAGACCTCTGCCGCGGGCCCCACGTGCCGAGCACAGGACGCATCGGCGCCTTCAAGGTGATGAGCCTGGCCAGCAGCTACTGGAAGGGTGACGAGACGAGCGACCGCCTCACGCGTGTCTACGGCACGGCGTTCGCCACCAAGCCCGAACTCGATGCGCACATGGTCCAGCTCGAGGAAGCGCGCAAGCGCGACCACCGCGTGCTCGGCAAGCAGCTGCGGCTCTTCCACATCGACGAGATGGTCGGACAGGGGCTCATCCTGTGGACCCCGAAGGGATCGATCGTCCGCAACGAGCTGCAGAACTTCATCGGGGCCGAGCTGCGCAAGCAGGGCTACCAGCAGGTGTACACCCCGCACATCGGCAAGCTCGACCTGTACCGGACCAGCGGCCACTTCCCCTACTACCGCGAGAGCCAGTACCCGCCGATCGTCGAGCACGACGAGATGGCGCGCCTGGCCGCCGAGGGCTGCAGCTGCGCCGACCTGAGCAACCGCATGGCCAAGCTGCGCTCGGAAGGAAGCAAGTACAAGCTCGACAACGCCGAGCGCGCCGCCGAGGCGGGCAGCACCGC
>CAIYOC010000093.1 GCA_903927725.1 uncultured bacterium
GCAGCACCATTGGCCGAGAGGTTGATGGTGGCGGCGTTGGCCGAGATCGCGGCCGAGGCTGCGGACGAGGCCAGCAGCGTGGCGGCAATGGCGGTGGTGATCGTGTTCTGTCCCATGTCTTTCTTCCCTCCTGCTTTCTCCGGCATGCCGTGGCGTGCCGGACTCCCTTGGATCCCCGGTCGTAACGGTCCCGGGCGGCCTACCTCTGCCACCCTGCCTTCCCGGATGCGCCGCATCGGCGGCACACCCAGGAAGGACTTCGTGATCGATGTGGTTCAGCGACGGCGGCGCGAGCCGATGCACCCTGCCGCACCGAGCAGCGCCAAGGCACCCGGCGCCGGCACATCCACGACGTTGAACAGGCTCGAGAACGAGACGCTGTCGCCGGCGCTGAGCGTGAAGCGGAACTGCAGGCCGATGGTCGTGTTCAGTGCAGGTCCGACCACTGGCGCGAAGGACTCCGGACCGACCTGGGCCGAGCCGAAGGCCGCACCGCTGTAGCCGTAGGCCGAGCTGCCCAGCGAGCGCACGAGGTTGCCGTCGATGAAGGCCGAGTAGAAGCCGGCCGAACCGCTGGTGCGACCGATCGAGGCCGAACCGTCGCCGTTGGCATCGGTCAACGTGCCGGAGAACGCACCGTTCATGAGGCTCTGCGCGAACTGCACCGAGCTGTCGAGGGTGAAGTTCACCGTGAACGTCTGGGTGGAATTCGCCGTGTTCGTGATCGAGAACGTGCCGTTGATGAACGGATCCGGATCGATCAGGGCATCCCACTCGAGGTAGCCGGCGGAGACCGCCGCGAAGCCCCCAGTGTGATAGATGTTGTTACCGAGGTAGGTCATCGATCCCAGCGAGCTGGCTTGGCCGCTCATGGTCTCGTTCCCACCGCTGAAGGTGACTTCGAACCCAGGTCCGAAGTTCAGGCCGGCGTGCGCAGCAGTGCTCAGGAGCACCGCGCCGACGGCGCCGTACAGACAAGTCTTGAACAGCATGACAACCCTCTCCCTCCGTGCCAAGTGGCAGCGGATTCTCACAACCATGACTGTTGGTCGTCGCGCAAGCGCGAGTCCCTCCGTGACGCATCCCTCCAGATGCGGCCGGAACATCTCCGGCATCACATCCATACGATTCTGCCGGGCGGCTGGAAGCACGAAGCCGGAAGTTTTTGTGCGGCTCGCCGGCGGTCCAATATGAACCCCTGCCACGTCGCGTTGAGCCGACCTCAGCCGTCGACCGTCTCGCGTCCCCGCAGCACGGTCGGGACGTGATCCCGCTCGGGCGTCATCCAGTCCCGGATCGCAGCCCTCATCGCCTCGAAGCTCGTGGCGGTCCGGACGGCTTCCTTGAGCGGCTTGATGTGGCCCATGGTCCGGCCGTACCAGGCGATGCCCTGGTTCAGTCGCTTGATGCCGTACCACGGCTTGGCGAACCGCTCCATGAGGTCGATGTGGCGGAGGATCGCCCGGCACTTGTCGTTGAAGGAGAGGTCTGCCCCGACGGTTCCCGTGGCCAGATGCTCCGCCGCCCGCCGGAACATCCACGGGGTCCGCAGGGCAGCCCGGGCGATCATGACCCCCGCACATCCGGACCGATCGATGAGCGCCTTGGCGTGCTCGGGCTCGACCACATCGCCGTTGCCGATGATGGGGATCGACGGTACGGCTTCGACCACCCGGCCAATCGCATCCCAATCGGCCTGGCCACTGAAGAACTGCACTGTGTAGCGCCCGTGCACCGTGACGGCTGCAATGCCGACATCAGCCAACCGACGCGCCAGGTCCGGTGCGACCATGTGTTCGGGGTCCCAGCCCAGGCGCATCTTGGCGGTCACGGGGACGCGGCCGCCACTGGCGCGCTCGACCGCCTTGACGATGCGTGCAGCGAGCACGGCAGTCGCCGGGCAATCACGCAGGAGCAGGCTGCCGCCGTTCTTCTTCGCAACCTTGTCGACCGGGCAGCCCATGTTGATGTCGATCACCTGTGCCCCATGATCGATCGCCCAGAGTGCAGCCTCCGGCAGCGGGTCGTCCCCGTTGCCGTAGAGCTGCATGCCGCATGGGCGGTCGAGTTCGTTGGTCGCGGCGAGCTCGAGCGAGCGCTCGGAGCCGCGCAGCAGGGCATGCGCGTTCAGGAGATCCGTGTAGGCGATGCCCACCCCGCCAAGCTCGCGGCAGAGGATGCGAAACGGCAGGTCGGTATAGCCCGCGATCGGCGCGAGCAGGAGGTTGCTCTGGAGTTCAACGGGTCCGATGCGGAGCACGGTGCCATGCTAGGTCGTGCACATGGAGACGCGTTCATGCGTGGTGGGGTGCCCCGATCGCCGATGGTGCTCCTCATCGCTATTGTGCACGCATGCGCAAGGCAC
>CAIYOC010000094.1 GCA_903927725.1 uncultured bacterium
CCACTACCCCACCACCCCGCTCACCAGGCGATCGGTGATGTCAGTCTGCCTGCCGTGACGGCGCGTCAGAGGCAGGAACTCGCCGAAGTTCTGGAGGCTGATCACGACCGACCCGCTTCAGGCAATAGGATGGCCGGAAACCCATCTTGACATTTGTGTTAAGTCATGCCATGCTCTCTCCATGGGCCGTCATCCACCATGCGCCTACCCGAACATCGCCTTGCCTTCACGGCAGATGGCATCCTGCCCCCAGGCGATCACGTACTCACGGTCTCGAGTCTGCCGACATCGTGCTTGGTGCTCCCGGGCTCACCGTCCGTTGCATGGAATGGAGTCTGGCGTGCCGAGCTGGCTGCCCGGGCTCGCCATGCCATCCTCGCACTCTGGACCGCAGGAGCCGGAGATGTGGTCCTTGACGGCTCATTCGTCGAGGACACCCCCGAGCCGCGTGATGTCGACGGGTTCTTCGAGTGCGATGAGTGCCTGCTGGCAGACGGAACGCTCGAGACGCGACTCAACCAGATCGACCCAGCCGGGCACTGGACGTGGGATGCGCGCCGCCGTCGACGTGGGCCGGGGTCATCCAAGGCGGAATTGCCGATGTGGCATGCTCGGCGCCTGGACTTCTATCCACTTCCCATGCATCAGGGAGCTCCTGAGCCGGCGGTCAGGGCGATCCTCGACGAGCTGTTCCGGCGTCGCCGCAGCGATGGGCGGCCCAAGGGAGTCGTTCGGCTCGTGCGACCAGCCATCCGGGGGCCGACATGATCAGGACTGACCACGAACTCCGTCGTGCAACGGCGCTCCTGAAGCAAGCGACCATGCAGATGACTCGCCGCAAGGGGGAACTGCGAAGTCGGGGGCACGATGCCAAGGCAATCCAGCGCTTGCTTGCCGTGGAACTGAACGCTGCCGCCGCGCTTCGGCATGAGATCGCCCAGTACCGCCGGATCAAGCGGGGCAATCTCTCCGAGTTCCGAAACCTTGATGGCCTTGGCCAGCTCTTGATTGCGGCTCGGCTCGCCCGCGGCCTGAGTCAACGCGACCTGGCCAAGCGCATGCAGTGCACCGAAGCGCAGGTCAGCCGCGATGAGCGCACCGAGTACTGGGGCATCACCGTTGCTCGGGCCAATCGCCTTCTTGAGGCGCTTGGTGCACGGCTGACGGCGAAAGTCACGCTCGACCGCACTCGTTCGGCGTAGCCCTACCCCACCACCCCGCTCACCACGCGGCCGGCGATGTCGGTCAGACGGTAGTGACGCCCCTGATAGAACCAGGTCAGGCGTTCGTGGTCGATGCCCAAGAGGTGCAGCATCGTCGCGTGCAGATCATGGACATGGACCGCGCCATCGACGATGTTCGAGCCGAACTCGTCCGTGCTGCCATGCACATGGCCGGCCTTGACGCCCCCGCCAGCCATCCACACGCTGAAGCACCGCGGGTGGTGATCGCGACCGTAGTCATCGACCGTCATGCGCCCCTGGCAGTACGCGGTGCGACCGAACTCGCCGCCCCAGACCACGAGCGTGTCCTCGAGCAAGCCGCGGCGCTTCAGGTCCATGACGAGCGCCGCGCTGGCCTGATCGGTCTGCCGGCATTGGTACGAGATGCCACCGGGCAATCCGCCGTGCTGGTCCCACCCTTGGTGGAAGAGCTGCACGAACCGCACGCCTCGCTCGACGAGCCGCCGCGCAAGCAGGCAATTGGCCGCGAAGGTGCCGGGATCGCGCGAGCCCGGGCCGTAGAGATCGAAGGTCGCCTCCGACTCGCCCGACAGATCGGTCGCCTCGGGCACGCTCGTCTGCATGCGGAACGCGAGCTCCGCCTGCGCGAGCCGTGCATCGACCTCGGGATCCGACTCACGGGCGACCGCGGCACGCGTGAGCCCGCCGAGCGCATCGAGCATGGCGCGCCGCGCGTGCGGCGACACGCCTTCGGGATTCGAGAGCGCCAGCACCGGCTCGGATCCCGAGCGGAACTGCACGCCTTGGTGCTCGCTGGGCAGGAAGCCGCTGCCCCACAGCCGCGCGTAGAGCGGCTGGTCGCGGTTGGCATCCTTCGACACGAGCACGATGAACGACGGCAGGTCGCGGTTCATGCTGCCGAGGCCGTAGCTCAGCCACGCGCCCATCGACGGCCGCCCCGCGATCTGGTGCCCCGATGCGAAGAACGTGATCGCCGGATCATGGTTGATCGCTTCGGTGTGCATGGACCTGATGACGCACAGGTCATCGACCACCTTGGCCGTGTGCGGCAGCAGGTCCGACAGCTCGATGCCCGACGCCCCGTGCCTGGACGCACCCACGAAGCTTGATGCGATCGGCAGGCTCGCCTGGTAGCCGCTCATTCCCGTGAGCCGCTGTGATCCCAGCACGCTCGCCGGCAGCGGCTGACCATGCAGCGCACGAAGCCCCGGCTTCGGATCGAGCGTCTCGAACTGCGATGGACCGCCCGACTGGAAGAGGTAGATGACGCGCTTGGCCCGCGGCGCGAACGACGGCCCCTGCGGCGCCGGTGCCGTGGCCAGCACATCGCCCATCGCGAGCGCACCCAGGCCGAGCGCCGACGCACCAAGGAAATGCCGGCGCGAGGCGCGCATCAGGTCGTCATAGCTCGGTGGTCGGTGGCTCATGGTCATCGCACCATCACGAAGGCATCACTGGCCATCACGGTCGACGCGGCCAGAACGAGCGCCGCTTGTTCGGGATCATCGCTGCCCGAGACCGCACGTGCCGCCGCCCCATCTCTGGCGAAGACCTCGGCCTGGCTCGCCACCAGCACGGTGAGCGGCGCGAGCTCATCGTCGTGCGGGGCGCGCCCGGCCAGCAACCGGAAGACGCGTGCGATCCGCTCGGTGCGTGTCGTGGCATCGCGCATGGCCCGCGCGGCGATCGCTTGGGCGCACTCGATGAAGATCGGGTCGTTGAGCAGCGCCATCGCCTGCATCGGCGTGGTGGTGCTCGACCGGCGCGGCTGGCATGCTTCGCGCGTGCCCGCATCGAAGGTCAGCATGCTCGGCGGCGGCACCGTGCGCTTGCGGAAGGTGTAGAGGCTCCGGCGGTGCGCACCCTCGCCGGTATCGGGTTGGTAGCCATCGGATTGGCCGGCTTGCGCGGCGATCCCCGGCTGCTGGTACGGCCGCACGCTCGGACCGCCGAGTCGTTCGACGAGCAGCCCCGCAGCCAGGAGCGCACTGTCACGCGCTTGCTCGGCGCTCACGCGCACGCTTGGACCGCGGGCCAGCAGCGAGTTGCCGGGATCCTGCGAGCGCACCGCTGCCTGAACCGAACTCGACTGGCGGAACGTGGCGCTGAGCGCGATGCGACGGAGCATCGCCTTGCGATCCCACGCCGTGGGGCCATGCACGAAGTCGTGGGCGAGCAGATCGAGCACCATCGGATGAATGGGCGCACTCCCCTGCGTGCCGAAGTTCTCGACCGTCTCCACGAGGCCGCTCCCGAAGCACTGCGCCCACAGGCGATTGACCTCGACGCGGGCGAGCAGCGGATGACGCGGATCAATGAGCCACTGCGCCAGATCGAGCCGCGACGCGCCGGCACTTGAAGCGAACGGAAGCACGGCGGCCACTGCACCCGGATGCACCGGGCGCTTGGGATCGGGCTGGTCGTAGGCACCACGCGTGAGCACCATCGTGGCCCGCGCGTAGGGCGAATCCTGCATGCACGGCATGCGCGGGATGGAGTCGAGGTGCGCATCAAGCGCCATGATGGCCGTTCGTGCACGCTCGCGCTGTGCCGTGGCTGCTTGCCACGCCGCATGGGACCGGCGATCGTCCGGCGTCACCTCGCGGGCTGCCAGGACAGCGACTTCGGCATCGGTGAGCGCCTGACGCCAGAACCGCAGCTCATCGATGGACCCGCCGCGGAACCCCGCATCGCGCGAGCGCGAGCCGACCTCGATCGGGGCGGCAGCGATCGGACCATCAAGGTGATCACGCACGACGTCGGTGCGCGCACGCCGACCGTCGATCCAGATCGACAGACCCGCGGCACGGCCCAGTCCATCCCACGCCACGGTGACCAGCGACCATTGGCCCATGGGAAGCTCATCCACCGTGCGGATGCTCGCCGCACTACCAGGCCACAGGTGCAGGACGCTCCAGCGAAGCCGTCCATCCTCGAGCATCAGCTCGATGCCGGAGCCATCCGCATCGTTGGTGTAGAAGCCGCTCGTGTGCAGGATCGTGGCGCGCGCGGACCGCTCGCCGGGACGCATCCACAGCGCGATCGTGATCGGATCATGCCGTGACAAGCCACCGGTCCCCTGCAGCGCCACGCCACCATCGCCATCGCAGGCAAGCGCCTGGCCCACCTGGCCCGCTGTGAGTGCGGCCATGCCGAGCTGCTCGCCTCGGCCACGATCCGTGGTGGCGGGCTTCAAAGGATCGATCGCGTTGGGGCTCTGGCCATCGGCCAAGGTGTCGAAGGGCCAGTGGCCCGTGGCTGCGGGAATCGCGATCGCACCGTCAGCAGCCTGCACTGCAGCGAACGCAGCCTCCAGTTCCGTGCGAGCGGCCTGGGCCTTCGCCGCGAGGTCCATCATGGTCGCCTCCTGCTCGGGCGTGGCCAAGCGCACCGTCGGTGGCGGTTGGAAGCCACCGTGCGCTAAGGACTTCATGCCGTTCTCGTCGATGCGGCCGAACATCGCCGCGAGCCCGTAGAACTCCTCGGTCGGGATCGGGTCGTACTTGTGATCGTGGCAGCGAGCGCACTCGAGCGTCAGGCCCAGGAAGGTTGCGCCGAAGGTGCTCACGCGGTCGGCGATGCCCTCTTGCCTGAACTCTTCGGTGATCGAGCCACCTTCCTCGGTCATGCGGTGCAGGCGATGGAAGGCCGTGGCCACGCGGGTCTCGGTCGTGGCATCGGGCAGCAGGTCGCCGGCGATGATCGCACGCACGAACCGGTCGTAGGGATCGTTGCGATCGAGTGCACGCAGCAGCCAATCACGCCAGGGCCAGGTGAACGACGGTCCGTCCGACTGGTAGCCGTGGGTGTCGGCAAAGCGCGCCAAGTCGAGCCACGTCGTTGCCATGTGCTCGGCGGCGCGGGCACTGGAGAGCATCGCATCGACACGCCGCTCATAGGCACCGGGTGCCTGATCGGCGATGAACGCGTCGATCTCCTCGGGCGTGGGTTGCAGGCCCGTCAGCGCCATCGACACGCGGCGCAGCAGCGTGGCGCGGTCCGCTTCGGGAGCGGGGCGCAGCGATCGCTCAGCCAGGGTTCGGAGCACGAGCTCATCAAGCGGATCGCGGGACCATCCATCCGTGGCACCACGGCGACGACCCTCGGCAGCCTTGGGTGCCACGAAGGCCCAGTGCGGGTCCACGGGTGCGCCGGCTTCGACCCACTGCACCAAGATCGACCGTTCCGCTTCACTCAAGGGACGCTTGAGTTCCGGTGGTGGCATCACGAGATCAGGATCGTTGCTGTGGATCCGGGCCACGAGTTCGCTGTGGGCTGGATCGCCGGCCACAACGGCGGTGCGTCCATCAGCCACGAGCGCCAGCGCACCCTCGCGAGTGTCCAAGCGCAACCCCGCCTTGCGCGCAGCCGCATCGGGGCCATGGCAGGCGAAGCATCGATCCGCCAGGATCGGACGGACATCTCGGTTGTAGTCGATGCCGCCAGCGAGGACGGAGCAGGCGAGCATGACCGCGGCCGACGGCACGCGAGGAGTGTACGCCTGCGCATGCGGATTCCCTACGATGCGGCGATGCCGCCCGTGGTGCCGATCGCCCAGATCAACGAACTGCTCGCCAAGCGCGCGTTTGGGCAGGCGATCCCGCTGGCGGAGTCCGCGACGAAGGCTGAGCCGCGCAATGCGGCGGCGTGGTTCGCGCTCGCCCGCGCGACGTTCGGGCTCGGCCGCTGTGCGACGGCTGATGCAGCGATGGACAAGGCCATGAAGCTCGGCGCAGGCGGACCTGATGTCGACTTCCTGCGCGCGCTCATCGATCACCGGCTCGGCCGGAGCGATCGTGCGATCGGTCGCTTGAAGCCTTTGGTCCAGGCCGGAGGGCCCCACGCGGTGCAGGCTTCGTTTGCCTTGGCTGAAGTGCTGCATCGGTCGGGGCGGGCTGACGAGCTGGCCGCGTTCGTGGCCGCTGGCGGTCCGTGGCTGAACGATCCGCGGTCGGTCCTGGCCCGTGCGCGGGTGATCAAGTCCTCGGACCCCGCCGCAGCGATGGACATGCTCGAAGAGAATGCACGCAGCTCAGCCCCTGCGCTGGAGCGGCGCGTGTCGGGCTTCGAAGCCGTGCGCATGCTCGATGCGGCCGGGCTCTACCGTCGTGCGTTCGACTTGGCTTCGCACCTGCATGCAACCACCGGAACGGGCTTCGATCTCGAGGGCCTGCTCGCCGATGCCCGCAAGCAGGTTGAACTGCTCAAGGGCCCCGCGGGATGGTGCAAGCCCGTGGCGCCGCCCATTCGCGGCGTGGCGATGGTGGTCGGCATGCCGCGCAGCGGCACCACACTGCTCGAACAGATGCTCGACCGGCATCCGGCCGTCGGTGGCATCGGTGAGTTCGAGGGCGTGCAGGCTTTCGGTCACGGCATCATGGCCGAGGGCCACTGGCCCCAGTCACCCGCCGCCCTTGCACCCGTCAAGGCGCGCGATCTCCAGCGCGACTACCTGAACGGTGCGGCCTCGTTGCGCCGCCCCGGCGCCAAGGTCAGCTTCGACAAGACGCTGCACGCGTGGCGCTGGCTCCCCGCGATCGCCAGCATCCTGCCTGGCGCCGTCTGCCTGCGCATCGAGCGCGATCCACGCGATACCGCCACGAGCCTCTTCCTCTCGAACTTCCATCCGCAGGCCTTCGGCTGGACCGGCTCGCTCGAGTCGATCCGACAGGTCATTGCCGCCGAGCGCGAACTGGCGCCGCTGGCCCTGCGCACGTTGGGCATCCCTCACGAAGACATCTGCTACGAGGACATGGTCGAGGATCCGCGCGGCCACATGGAGCGCGTGCTCGCACGGCTTGGCCTGCCCATGGATGATCGCGTGCTCGCTCCGCAGGAGAACGCGCGCACCGTGCTCACGCTGAGCCATGAGCAGGTGCGGAAGTCCATCAACCGCGGCTCCATCGGACGCTGGAAAAACTACGAGTTCGCCTTCGGGCCAGAGTGGGGTGCGTGATGACTGCGCACGCGGAGCGATCGGTCCGCGGCAGGCCGTGGTGCGGTTCCATCGCGAACGCCGTCTGCGGGAACGTGGCCACGCCAATCCTGCTGGCGATGACTCTCTTCACTGCCGCATGCTCGGATTCCAGTCATGCCCCCACCGACATGGTGTGGATCCCCGGCGGCGAATTCACGATGGGCAGCGATGCACCTGACGCGCGACCTGATGAGCATCCCGCGCACCGTGTGCGCATGAAGGGCTTCTGGATCGACCGGCACGAGGTGACCAACGATGAGTTCGCGGCCTTCGTCGCTGCCACGAAGTATGTGACCGTGGCGGAACGCCCCGTCGACTGGGAACTCTTGAAGCAGCAGGTACCGCCCGGCACCCCCAAGCCGCCGGACGAGATGCTCCAGCCTGGTTCACTGGTCTTCACCCCGACCACCGAGGCCGTCCCCACCGATGACGCGAGCCAGTGGTGGCGCTGGGTGAGCGGTGCGAGCTGGCGGCACCCCGAGGGGCCCGGCTCATCGATCGAGGGCAAGGGGAATCACCCGGTGGTGCAGGTCGCGTTCGAGGATGCCCAGGCCTACGCCGCGTGGGCCGGCAAGCGCCTGCCGACCGAGGCCGAATGGGAGTACGCAGCTCGCGGGGGACTCGATGGTGCGACCTTCGTCTGGGGCAACGATGCGTTGGATGCAACACGGTGCAACATCTGGCAGGGCGAGTTCCCGTACCGCAACACGCGCGAGGATGGCTTCGTGACGACCGCACCGGTGGGCTCGTTCCCCGCGAACGGTTACGGCCTGGTCGACATGGCCGGCAACGTGTGGGAGTGGTGCAACGATCAGTACGCACCCGGTGAGTACAGCGAGCGCGTGCAGGCGTCGGGCGGCGCCGGCGTGATCACCTGCCCGAGCGGCCCAAGCACCACACGCGATCCGCGCAACCCCTACTCAAGCGAGAGTCGCGTGCACCGTGGTGGTTCGTTCCTCTGCAATCCGTCGTACTGCTCGAGCTACAGGCCGAGCGCACGGATGGCCTGCACCGCCGACTCGTCGCTGCAGCATCTGGGGTTCCGCTGCGTGACGGACGCCCCCGCGCGGTGAACACACCTCTGCCGTCGGTCACGGCGTGAGCCCTCGCCGATCGGCGGGAGCTTCGATCTACACTGGCTGCATGATCCAACGCCTTGGCATCGTTGCATGTGCGCTCGCCTTCGCCACCGGGTGCGAGCGATCGAACCGGATCGCGGTGATCTTCGACGAGACCGGCTCGCAAGCCGCGCTCGGCACGCCCGCGTGGAAGGGTGCGCAACTCGCCTTGCAGCGGACGAATCCACCGGCCTGGGTCCTGGAGCAGGACATCGCGTGGGCGCCGGATGATCCCGCGAGCCGAAGCATGAGCAAGGACTGGTCGACCTCGAGCAACCATGGCGCCGCCCGCGTCTTCAGTCGATGGCAGTCAGCAGCGGTCGATCGCGCCGACTCGCGCTCAAGCACCTCGACTGCAGCGGTCGTGGGCGAGCGACTTCGCCGCGAGGGAGCGTCGATCGCACTTGGGTTCACCGACTCGGACATCGCGGCTGCTGGCATGCGCGCGTTCCTCTCGGCCAACGCCAAGGATCCCCCGTGCGCGGCACCATTCGTGATCGTGGGCGCGACCGATCCGAAGCTGCCCGAACTGGGGCATTGGCCTGCGAGCACTTTTCTTGCCTGCTTCACCGACGATGCGCAGGCCGTGGCGGCAGCGCAATACATGGTCGAGCGCTGGGGCAAGCGCGTGGTCGTGGTGATCGACCCGAACTACGACTACACCCGCACGATCGGCGGCTTCGTGGAGAAGGCCGTGCCGGCGTTCGGTGGCACCGTCACGCTGTCGGTCAGCGCTCGATCCACGGAGCTCAAGCAGCAGCTCGAGGCTGCTGCGAGCAAGGGTGTCGACGCCGTCTTCCTTGCGCTTGAACCCGATCTGGTTCCGACCGTGCTCCCCGCCGTGCGAGCGGCTCTGCCGGGCGTGCGTTGCATGGGCGGCGACGGACTCGATTTCACTGGCCTCGACACGCTGCTCGATGGTGCGACCGATGGCGTGGCGTTCTGTGCCCATGCCTGGTTCGGCGAGGGTGCCAGCGAGGCGGCGCATCGCTTCGCGCAGGACTACACGGCAGCCTTTGGCGAGGCCCCCACGGGCTTTTCGGCGCTCGGCTACGACGCCGCGATGCTCGTGAAGTTCGCGCACGCGCGTGCGCCCAAGGTGTACAGCGGCGGCACGACATCGGGTCCCCGTCCGCCCGGCTGTGCCGCCACGATGACCGCGGAACTGGCTTCCATTCGCGGCTATCCCGGCGTGAGCGGAACGATCTCCTATGCCGACGGCCCGATCCCCGAGAAAGACGTGTGGATCGTGGAGCTCAAGCAGGGCCAGCGCACGCTCGGGGCGGTGATCCAGCCGGATCGTCGCAAGGCACGCTGAGGCCACCATCAACTGCGACGGCATCGATCGCACGCCGGATCCACGCACGGCTCGACATGGGCCGTGGCCGTGCCGGGCAGGAGCGATTCAAGCTCATCCTCGGCGTGCTTCGCGATGGCGTGCGCCGCCGCGATGTCAAGCGAGGCAGGCAACTGCACGTGGAAATCGATCCAGTGCTCGCGCCCAACATGGCGGTGACGGATCTTGTGGAACGAGCACAGCTGCTCGGCTCCGGCCGAAGGCTGCGTGCGACGCGTGAGCACATCCCGGATCAGCCGTGCATCGGCGGCATCGCTTTCATCAAGCAGCAGGCCCATCGCCTCGCGGACGAGCCGAATCCCGGCCACGAGCGCACCGATGCCCAGGGCGATCGCACCGATCGCATCCCAGACGGGCTGCCCAGTCCACGCCACGAGCAGCAGTGCGACGATGCCGATCAACGTCGACCCCGCATCCGTCAGCAGGTGCACCCCGCCGGCACGCAGCACGATCGATCCGTGGCGTGCACCATGCCGCATCAGCCAGAGGCCCATCAGCGCGTTGGCCACGGCCGTCCCACCGGCGAGCCAGAGGCCGCGACCGATCATGCCAGTCTCCAGCGTGGGCACGAACAGTCCCTCGACCCCTCGGATCGCGATCGCAGCGGCGGCCAGCACGACCATGCCGCCCTCGAAAGCAGCCGTCACGAACTCGATCCGGCCGTGGCCATACGGGTGCGTCTCGTCAGCGGGCCGTGCGGCCCACGCCAGGCTGCCCAGCGCCATGCCCCCTGCGATCACGTTCACAATGCTCTCGACTGCGTCCGACCAGAGCGCGGTCGATCGCGTGAACCACCAGGCAGCGGCCTTCACCGCAAGCACAGCTACCGCGAGCGCAAGCGTCCACGCCGCGAGGTTTCGCTCGCGACGGCGCTGGTCGACCGTGCTGGCATCAACTCGGTGCATCGAGGCGGGTTGTACCGCGGATCCGCTCCACGGTCGACGGATGGCAGCATGGATTGCCCGCCATCTAGACTCCGGTGGTGATCACTTCTGATCGACGATGCTCACTGAGCCGGCCCCAAGTCGCCCCATGTCGTGTGTCCGTGCAGGGCCGCTGCGCATGAGCAATCGCCCCACTACGAAGGGTCGGCCCCCTGCCGCCACGGCGGGCGCACCGGTCAAGCTCTTGAGCGGCGGCAACCCGCAGATCGCCAAGGCCGATGGCCACGCGCCAGTCCTGGGCTACATCGCCGCGATGCCCGGCTGGAAGCGCGAGGTCGGCGCACGGATCGACCAACTCATCGTGGACGAACTGCCTGAGGTCGAGCATGCGGTGAAGTGGAACTCGCCCCTCTGGGGCTGCCCGGGCCGGGGATGGTTCCTCGGGCTGCACTGCTTCAAGGCGTACATCAAGCTCGCGTTCTTCAAGGGTGCCTCCCTCAAGCCGCCGCCGCCGGTCGCGGCGGCCGATCCCGACACCCGGTACCTGCACCTGCACTCGATGGATGATCTCGACGAGGCCATGTTCCGCGGATGGATCCGCCAGGCGCAGAGGCTCGAGGGCTGGCACTCATCGAAGCCCAAAGGACGATCATGATCACGTCAAGGCACCATCGATGACCCCACGATCTCCCATCGTCGGCGCCGTTGAACTGGGCGGCACGAAGATCATCGCAGCGATCGGCTCCGGCCCCGGTGCAGGCATCCTGGCGCGCGAGCGATTCACCACGGGAGATGACCCGGCGCAGGTGCTCACGAAGGTCACCTCGTGGATGCATTCCGAGGCGAATCGCGTGGGCCCAATCACGGCGATCGGTATTGCCTCGTTTGGACCGCTCGACCTGGATCCAGCATCGCCGACCCACGGATGCATCACGACGACGCCCAAGCGAGGTTGGGCCCGCACAGACCTGCTGGCCCCCTTCCGCCATGCCTTTCCATCCCTGCCGATCGCGCTTGACACCGATGTCAACGGTGCTGCGGTCGGCGAGGGTCGCTGGGGTGCGGCCCAGGGCCTCG
>CAIYOC010000095.1 GCA_903927725.1 uncultured bacterium
CGACGGTGCTGACCTTGGCGCCCTGCTCGCGGTCTTCGGTACGGCCTGCCCGTAATCCGAAGCCAGTCTCCTGAGATCACTTCCCCCCCGGCCCTGCGCCGGGGGGGATTTGTTTTTGGATCACATGACGAGTGCCCATGGCGCCGCTTCCAGCGCTCGTCATACTGATGGCGTGCACTCGATCGCCGCGATCGCCTGGCTGCTCGCGACCGACATCCCATTCGGTCCCAACAGCGGTTCCGTGTTGCCACCGGCACACGCACCCAATCAGATTGCACTCACAGACCTCGATGGCGACGGCGTGCTCGATGCCATCGTGCCCGGCCGCAACACCGATCGCCTGATTCGATGGTCGCTGGGCACCGGTGGCGCGCCGTCGTTCGGCGTCTGGCGCGAGCTTGAACTTCCAGCCCAAGCCGACTGGGCTGTCGTGGAGCCTGGATTGACCTCCACGCCCAACGTGCTGCTGGCCTTGCGCGCGTATCAGGGTGCGGTGCTCCGCCTGGACAACCGCGGCCAAGCCCAGTTCGGCACCGGCTTGACATGGCAGCAGGAGCGCGAGCCGCGCACCATGGAGCTGGCCGACCTCACCGGCGATGGGCTCGCCGATCTCATCGTGGCGAATGCGTCAGGTCCAACGCTGCGCATCGATCGGGCGGACGGCACCGGAAGCTTCGTGCCGTTCCAGCGACTGCGCACCGATGACTGGTTCGGCGGCACGGGCTCGCTGCAGCAGGTCCGCGCGAGCGATGTCGACGGCGATGGGTGGCGTGACGTGGTGGCGTCATCGATCTCGACCGGATCGCTGCTGACCTGGCGCAATCGCGGTGGTGTGCTCACCGAGTGGCCGGTGCACACGCCCGTCCAGCCGCTCGTCGCCGACCAGCCGGCGATCACAACGTTCGTCCTCGCCGACATGGATGCGGATGGCGACGACGACGTGGTGGCCCAGTTGCTCTCGGTCGAGGTGAACCAGCCGCTCGTCATCTGCTGGAATGATGATGGCCGGTTCACGCGGCAGGATTCGTTCGCCGGGCCCGACACCGGCTACGGCTGGACGTGTGCGGTGGCCGACCTCGACCGCGATGGCGACCTCGATGTCGTGACCAGCGTGGCCATCATCAATGGCGGCCTCTACCTGATGGAGAACGTCGGCACCGCGACGCGGCCAACGTTCGGCGAAGCGGTCCTCAAGCGCCCCAGCCCATTCGTGCGCCACATCGAACTGGTCGACACCGATGGTGATTGCGACCTCGACATCGTGGCCGCTGACATCAGCAGCAACGCGATCATCAGGTTGCCCAACCTGACCGGCTGCGCCTTTGCATCATCGTCGGCCGCCGAATCCGCAGCGACCCGCAGACCACTCGGCAGCGATGTCACCGACCAATCCGGCGCGGCTTGGCCGCAGGCTCCGTTGGCTATGCGCTCACGGGGCGTCGACGCGCGCCGACGCGCGATCGAACTTGCCGCCTGGGGAGCGCCACCGAGCCGCCCGAGCGATCAAGGCTCGCTCGCGGGCGGCACGTGCGGGCCCGGCGACGGATCGGCGGGCCGCTGCGACGAGCCGCACCCGACGCCGGGGTGCTTCACGACCGAGTGCTGCGAAGCCGTGTGCCTGATCGTGCCGGACTGTTGCGTGCTGGCGTGGGATCAGGCGTGCGTGGACGTTGCGGACACCGAATGCGATGGCCTGTACTGCCCGGCACCGGGTTCGTGCGAGACGCCACACGACACGGGCGGCTGCGACGACGAAGCCTGCTGCGCGCGAACCATTCGTCTTGATGGCTGGTGCGGTGCCGCGCTCTGGGACCAGACCTGCGTGAGCGATGCTGCGTGGTGGTGCCCCTTCGCGCCCTGCGAACTCGAGGGCCCACCGGGCGCACGCCCCGAGGGCGAAGCGTGCTTCGACCGCATCAACGATGGATGCACGTTGCCCGAGCCGGCGTTCGATGCACTGGCCTGCGGCGAGCGCGTGGCGGGCAGGTGCACCACCGGCGCTCCCCGCGACACCGATTGGTATGCCCTGCCCCCCGGCGGCCACACGATCGGCCTGCGCGCCGAGTTCCCCGCAAGCCTGACCATCGTGCGCGGTAGTTGCGTGACCACGCTTGAAGAAATGGCGTGGCACGCGATCGGTCCCTGCGAGCCGCTGCTCACCACCGTCTGCGTTCCCGCAGGTGAATCGTGGTACGCGATCGTGAGCCTTGGCAGTCCGGAAGGCCCGATCCAGTCGGGTCAGCCCTGCACGGACCAGGATCCCGACAACCCACCGGATCCCGATGATCCGCCGATCATCCCCGGTGCATTCGGCACCCGCTACGAGGTCTCGCTCTCGTGCGGAACGTGCACGCCGTCGCCGGACCTGAACGGCGATGGCGTCGTGAACGGTGCTGATCTTGGACTGCTGCTCTCGGCGTGGGGATCGACAGGCGCGGGCATCGTTGGCGATCTCAACGCCGATGGCGTGGTGGACGGCGCGGACCTCGGCGCACTCATCAGCGCGTGGGGCTGAACTCGGATCACACTGCCGCCGAGCTCACGGCGGGTTCACGACGCACGCCAGCGCCGCAGGACGGCACTGAACTCCGCGGCAACGTGATCGGCACATGCCACGACGGGTGCTCGAGCGACGGTCTCCGTGAACGCGATGAACTCATCGGCGGCGCCAGCGTCGCGGATCTCCCAATCGGTGATGCCATCACCCACCGCGATCACGCGGCCGACCAACCCAAGCGCACGGACCGCGCGTGGCTTGCTCCGGGGCGAGGCGAGCGTGCTCGACGGGTCCAGTCCAAGCGAGCGACCATCCGCTGACCAGAGCAGGCGATTCGCGCACACGTGCGATCGGTGGATCCCAAGCGCTTCGACGACCGGATCGATCCATTCATGGAACCCGCTCGTGACGACCCACACACGGCCAGCGCCCTGGCGCAGTTCCTGCTCGTGCGCACGAAGCGATGGACTCACGGCTTCGTGCAGGCGCGCGATGAGCCGGCCCACCATCGCCCGATCGAACCGCAGCAGCGCCAGCCGCTGCGACAGGCTCTGGTCGATCGGCAGCGAACCATCCATGCCGGCATCGGTGATCGAGCGGATGCGTGCGAGCACCTCATCACGATCGCTGCGGCCCTCAAGCGCGATCGCCGCGAGCTCGTCGAGCGATTCGAGCGTGACGATCGTGCTGTCGAAGTCCAGGACGAGGTGGGCGGGCATGGCCAGGTTCACGCGACGCGTGGTGGTGGCAAGCCGCCCGTCATGACCGGGGCAGGTGCAGCGGCCAGGCCCATCAGGCCCAGGGGTTGCGTGACGACCGGCGCCCCGCACTCGGGACAGGTGGTTGCACCGACCGAACCGGCCAGGTCGTAGGAGCACGCAAAGCACTGGCGCTGCGAGAGCACAATGCTGAAGCCAAGTCCACATCGAGCACACGGGTGCATCTGCCCGTCCACGGCGATCCGCTGCCGATGCTTGCAGCGTGGGCAGTCGCACTGGACATCCTTGAGGTCACTCAAGCTCGTGGCCTTGATCGCACGAGCCATGCGGTCGAGGACCGCGGAGATCGCTCCACCGCTGACGATCATGGGGATCATCGCCACGAGGACTCGCTCCGCCAGATCACCGCGCCAACCCACTGCGATGTAGGTGAACAGAAGTGCACCCTCCATCAACACCAGGCCCACCGTCGCCAGGTGCAGCGCGTGCGCCCAGCGGCCGCCGCGCGCGTGACGGAAGACACGGCCCATGCCGATCGCCAGCGCGAAGGTCGCCACGAGCACCGCAACCGCCCCCTGGCGCTCCATGGAGGTTCGGTCGGGCTCATCCAAGGTCCACGGCTGCTGCAGGCCATTCGCGATGCCCAGCCAGATCACGAGCGCGATGCCGAGCAGCGACAGCCCCGCGACCTGCCACGCCGTCGCGCCGCGCTCACGCGGGTCGCCGAAGCAGACCATGAAGGCGATCGGCGAAGCGATCATGAACTGCCAGCCGCGCAGGCCGAAGTCCGCGATCACCGGGGCCACGCTCCAGGCCGCCGCAAACCACGCCAGCAGTGCTGCCATCTGCAGGCCGAACGCAACCCACGCACCGCGCACGGCCAGCGGGAAAGCCAACGCCCTCATCGAGAACGCTCCTGCGACGGTCGCGCCAAGGCACGCCGCACCAGAGCCCATGCACCCCTCGAAGACCGTCCCGATCGGCAGCCAGACTCCAGCACAGAACCAAGCGGCCGATGCTCCGCTGCCGATCACGGTGGTGAGCACGACCGGCGTGATGCCTGCATCGCCGCCACGCGTCGCGACCGACCAGATCCCGCTCATCACCGTGAGGATCATGGCCGTGCCGGCGAGTTGCCATGCTTCGGTGCTATCGACGAAGAGTCCCAGCAGCGTCCCACCCAGCGAGGCGACGAGCGACAGGGACAGCACCGCAAGGGTCAGCGTGCGGAAGTTCACGCCGGGGATCGTAAGGCTGGCATCGCAGGTGTGGAACACGCCGCGCGCTGGGGCGCTGGGATCGACCGGATGGCTGCGAGCGATTCAATGCCGCACGGACACAACCCGGGGCGCCTGACCACGATTCGCCAAAGCCGCCGACCGGAATCGAACCGGCAACCTCCAGATTACAAATCAGGTGCTCTGCCAGTTGAGCTACGGCGGCGGAGGTCCGTCGGAGTCTAACGAGCGCCGGCGCGATGCCGCTTGATCGCAATCGCCAGCAGGCTGACATCGGCGGGATTGATGCCGGCCAGGCGACCCGCCTGCCCCAAGGTGGCCGGGCGGA
>CAIYOC010000096.1 GCA_903927725.1 uncultured bacterium
CCCAGGCTCGACCAGGGGATGCCGCGGTCGCGCGCCATCGCCAAGTACATCGCCCAGATCACGGCCGCCGGGCCGTTGATCGTCTGGCTCACGGTCACGTCGCCGATCGGGATGTCGGCATAGAGCCGGTGCATGTCGTCGACGGTGCTGATCGCCACGCCGCAGCGCCCGACCTCGCCCACGCTCAGTGCATCGTCGCTGTCGCGGCCCATCAGGGTCGGCAGGTCGAACGCGGTGGAGAGGCCGGTGTTCGCCTTCGTGCCCTTGGTGTTCTCAAGCAGGTACTTGAAGCGGCGGTTGGTGTCCTCGGCGCTGCCGAAACCCGCGAACTGGCGCATCGTCCACAGTCGCGAGCGGTACATCGTGCGGTGCACGCCGCGCGTGAATGGGAATTGCCCCGGCTCGCCGATGCGCACATCGACGCGATCCTGCTCGCGTCGGTCGGTCGTGGGTGCATCGACCGGTCCGTAGGTCTCCTGCAGCACGTAGCCGGACAGGGTCACGGTCTCAGGGTCGATGCGGTCGGTCGTCGCGCCCGTGGCGGGCTTGGTCGATGCGTTCGTGGACATGGCTCGCCGATTCTAGTCAGGGCGCGCCGCCGCCCAAGCGGTCCGGGAACTCACTTGGCCGGGTACTCGAACACCCCGCGGCCGGTCTTGTCCCCCAGCCGCCCGGCCTGCACGAGCTGCCGCAGCAGCGGGCAGGGGAAGAACTTCGGGTCGCCGAGCTCGCGGTAGAGCACCATCATGATGTCGTGGCAGACATCGAGGCCGATGAAGTCGGCCAGGCGCAGCGGGCCCATCGGGAAGTTGCAGCCCAGCAGCATGATCTGATCGATGTCCTCGGGCTTGGCCACGCCTTCCATCCAGGCGTGGAAGGCCTCGTTGATCATCGGCATGAGCACGCGGTTGCTCACGAAGCCCGCGCGGTCGTTCGCGGGCACCGGGGTCTTGCCCATGGCCTTCGCGAGCGCGATCGTGCGCTGCGTGGTCTCTTCGCTCGTGGCGATGCCCTTGATCACTTCGACGAGCTTCATGATGGGCACCGGGTTGAAGAAGTGCATGCCGATCACGCGGTGCGCGTCGGCGCCCACGGCGCTCGCGATGTCGGTGATCGAGATGCTGCTGGTGTTGGTGGCGAGCACGCACTGCGCGCCGAAGGTCGACTGCATCGCCTTGAAAAGCTTCTTCTTGATCTCCACGTTCTCGGTGGCGGCCTCGACGGCCCAGTCGGCATCCTTGGCCTGCGCCATGTCGGTGCAGTAGTGGATGCGCGCGAGCGCGGCGTCGGCGTCGGCCTGCTGGACCTTGCCCTTCTCGACCAAGCGGGCCAGGCTCTTGGTGTGGCCAGCCTTCGCCTTGTCGAGGGCGGCCTGGCTGAGGTCGACCTGGAAGGCCTTGATGCCCGACTGCGCGGCGGTGAGGGCGATGCCGGAACCCATGGTGCCGGCGCCGATGACAGCAATGCTGGTGACGCTCATAGGAGGGGGAATGCTAGTCAGGCTGCGGCAGGCCTGACGGATTCCCCGGACCGACCATTCAGCGATACGCCGGCACCACGACGCCCACGGTGGCGTCGTCGAAACGGTCCTCGCGGCGCATCTCCCCGAACAATTCGTGCAGCCGTTCGGCCCGCCAGACGCGCTTGGCCGCGCCCTGCAGCGTGCTCTTGCCGCTGCCGTTGGTGTCGATGACGATCGTCCACGATCCCGTGGCCAACTCGAGGTTGACCGAGCGCAGCGCGCGGACTTCGCCCGGCGTGTCGGGGAAGAAGGTCTTGCTCACACCCTCAAGCCGCAGCACGCGGGGCCTCCTTGCGGCGCAGTGCGTGCATCGTGCTCGCACGGTGCCTTGCAATGAGTACATGACACGCTGTGGTGCCTCATGAGCCTGCCTGAGCTTGGCAAGGAGCTCCTCAGGACGATGCCGCTTCCTTTTCATCGGACGCTTCATCGGAGACGCCTCACGGCCCTGTGGGGCGCGAGAATCTCTCGAAAGGCATGGGCCCGTTCAACACACCTGTCAGCCTCGTGCCGTACACTGCGGCGAATCCGCAACGGATGGGGTCGGGACGCTGCGCGACCGCAGGACCGTATATCGGTGGGTGAGCGGGTTCCCGAGGTCCCGTCGACAAGGAGACGTCCCGTGAATCACAAAGTAACGAG
>CAIYOC010000097.1 GCA_903927725.1 uncultured bacterium
CCGCTGCTGATCTCCTGGCTCATGCAGCAGAGGGTAGCGCGGGGGCCTCACCGCGCTGCGTGGGCGCTGGCCGCCGCGAGCGCAGCGTCGATCTTGGTTGGATCCTTGCCGCCGGCCTGCGCCACGTCGGGCTTGCCGCCGCCACCGCCGCCGCAGGCGACCGCAGCCACCTTGACCCAATCGCCGGCCTTCAGACCCTTGTCGATCCACGCCTTCGGTCACGCGGCCACGATGGCGACTTTGCCGGCAGCATCGTCGACGCCCATCAGCATCACGGGGCACTCTGCAAGCGATGCCTTGGCGCAGTCCAGCGCCGCGAGCAGCGCCTGTCCATCACCCGAGTCGAGTCGCGCCACCATCGGCCCGCCCGGATGCCGAGCGATCAACTCGCGCACCTGCGCCACGGCCTGCTCGCGCTCGACCTTCTCGTTGGCCTTGCGGCTTTCCTTCACGCGTTCGCGCAGCGCCTCGATCAACGGTGCGATCGAAGCACGATCGCTGGCGCCCAGGCCCAGCGAGCCTTCGAGCTTCACGATCTCGTTGACTTCGGCCGCGAGCGCGGCTGCATCCAGCCGTGACGCCTGCCCGCAGCGCTCGACGAGCGATTGGGCCGCGACGCGCGAGGCCTTCGCCGCCGCACCGGTGAGCGCAAAGACGCGCCGGACGCCGGCTGCAAGTGCGCCTTCGCTGGCGAGGACGAAGTCCATCAGTTCCGCCGTGCTCGCGACATGCGTGCCGCCGCAGAACTCGGTGCTCTGCATGCGCCAGGCAGCGTCGCCGGGAGCAGCAAGCAGTGCATCAACCGGTGCACCGATGCTGACCACGCGCACCGGGTCGGGGTAGCGCTCGCCGAAGACTGCCCGAACACCCTGCACCGCGCGGGCTGCATCGAGCGGCGCCGTCTGCGCATGCACGGCCAGCCCCTGGTCGATGCACGCGCGTACGCGATCCTCGACCTGCTTGACCTGCTCGGGCGTGAGCGCCTTGCGCGCCGCGTAGTCAAAGCGCAGTCGATCCTGCGCGACGAGCGAGCCGCGCTGCTCGACGTCGTCGCCTGCCACCTCGCGCAGGGCCAGATTCAGCAGGTGCGTGCCGGTGTGGTTCTGCGCCAGCGCAGCTCGGCGGTGTGCCGCAATCTGCACCGTGATGTCGTCGTTCACGTGCAGCGAGCCGCTGGTCGCACGGCCGATGTGCAGCACGTAGCCGCCCATGGACTGCGCATCGCGCACGTCGAAGGCGCCATCGTTGGCGCCGTGGATTGATCCATGATCGCCTTCCTGGCCGCCGCTCTCGGCATAGAACGGCGTGCGGTCCAGGACGAGCGCGCAGTCGGTGCTGCCGGTCGCTTGCACGAACTCGCGGCCATCCCAGATCGCGCGGACGCGCGCGGTCATCGGCTTGGGCGCGTACTTCGCTGCGTCATCGGTCTGCGCTACGCCAAGCGTGGCGAGCTTGGCGATCGCATCGGGCGGGAAGTGCAGCGCTTCGTCGCCGCCGGCGCCGCGGCGACTGGTCTCGCGGGCCTCTTCCATCAGGCGCTCGTAGCCCGCCGTGTCGACGGCAAGCCCGCGCTCCTCGGCCATGACCTGCGTGAGGTCGATGGGGAAGCCCCAGGTGTCGTGGAGGCGGAACGCGTCGGAGGCGGCGATCGTGGCAGGGGTCGACGCCCTGGCGCGTTCAGCAGCCTCGCCGAAGAGGGCCAAGCCGCGATCGAGCGTGCGGCCAAAGGTCTCTTCCTCGTCGCGAATGATGTCGGCGGCTGTGCTCCACTTGGCAGCGATCTCGGGGAACGCCTCGCCAAGCGTGGCAGCCACGGCGGGCACGAGCCGGTAGATGAAGGGGTCCTTGCGGCCGAGCGTCTGGCGCCCGTGGCGGGCCGCACGGCGCAGGATGCGGCGCAGCACGTAGTTGCGGCCTTCGTTGCCGGGGCCAGCGCCATCACATGCCGCCACGGTGAGGCAGCGCACGTGGTCGGCGATCACGCGGTAGGCGATGTCGACATGGTCGGTGAGCACGCCACCGTAGGCGCGCGCACCGGTCTCGCCGCGGATCGCGTCGAAGATCGGTGACCAGAGGTCGGTGTCGTAGTTGGAGCGCTTGCCCTGGATCACGCTCACCAGGCGCTCGAGGCCCATGCCGGTATCGACGTGCTTCGCCGGCAGCGGCTTGAGCGAGCCTTCGGGCTCGCGATTGAACTGGATGAA
>CAIYOC010000098.1 GCA_903927725.1 uncultured bacterium
GGCAGGATGAGCATGCAGTCGCCGTAGGAATAGAACCGGTAGCCCTCGCGCTGCGCAGCGCCATAGAGCGACTTCAGGCGCTCGAGCCCGATCATCGCTCCCACGAGTGCCAACAGCGTGCTCCGTGGGAGGTGAAAGTTCGTCAGCACCCCGTCGACCAGCCTGAACTCGTGACCGGGCGCGATCATGAGTCGCGTCTCGAACTCACCGGCCAGGGGAGGTGCGGGCAGGCTCTCGAGCACGCGCACGCTCGTCGTGCCCACCGCGATCACGCGCCGTCCGGACGCACGCGCAGCGCACACCGCCTTGAGCGATGGCCGCTCGATCCTGCACCACTCCGAATGCATGGGGTGCTCGTCGAGCCACTCGGCTTCAACGGGCTTGAACGTGCCCAACCCCACCTGCAGCTCGACGCTTGACCATCCAACTCCCTGCTGCTGAAGGACTTGCATCAGGCCGGGCGTCAGGTGCAGGCCAGCCGTCGGCGCCGCCACGCTGGGGCGGCTCATGGCCTGCGCGTACACGGTCTGGTAGCGGTCGCGGTCGATCGCCTCGTCAACCGACTCGTGGCGCTCACGTCGTGCACCCAGGATGTAGGGCGGGAGCGGCGCCCGACCGACGCGCTCAAGGATCGGCGTGGGTGCATCGGAGAAGTCGATCACCCACGACTCATCCTGGCGCTCGCGCGCGATCACGACCGCGCGCTCCCCCGTCGCCCCGTGCAACTCGATTCGATCGCCCGGCCGAAGTCGCTTGGCCCCCTTGATGAGCGCGGTCCAGGAACGATCGCCCACCGGGGCCACGAAGAGCCCCTCGACCGCGCGGGCATCGCTGAGCCGCGCCCCTTCAAACCGCACTGGAGCCACCTTGGTGTGGTTGGCGACGAGCAGATCGCCGGCGACCAGCCACTGCGGCAGGTCGCTGACCCTCCCATGCACCACCTCCCCGCCGGACCGACGCACGACCATCATGCGTGCGCTGTCACGCGGCTCTGCCGGCACGGTCGCCACGCACGCCGGATCGAGCGGATAGTCAAGTTCTTCAGTGCGCAGCCGGTGCATGAGGCTCGCTCACCAGGGTCGCCCTGCTCCACCGCCTGCCACGCATCAGGTCGGCCAGCGGCATCGGCTTGCCGCCGGGCAGTTGTGCTTCGAGCACGTCGATCGCACCCTCGCCACATCCGACCACGCCGCTCGTGGCCACGCTGCCCACCGGCAACGATGCATCGACGGCGCGGCAGCGAAGGAGCTTGATCGGCATTGGTTCGTGCCCCTCGCCGGTGATCGTGCAATCGGTCCCGGGCCAGGGCGACAGGCCATTGATGCGCGCACAGGCCGCCCTGGCCGTGCCGTGCAGGTCGACCCATGCATCGGCTCGCGAGAGCTTGCGCGCTCGCGTGGCCAGCGATTCATCCTGCACTGCACCGTGCGCCGTGCCGGCGACCAGGCCCTGCACGGCATCCACCATCGCGGGCACGCCAAGCTGCGCAAGCCGATCATGAAGGTCCCCGCTGGTCTCGCTTGCACCGATCGTGGTGGCCACGCGCGCGTACACGAGACCGGCATCCATTCGTGGCGCGATGGAGATCACGGTGACGCCGACCTCGTCATCACCAGCCATCACGCTGCGCTGGATCGGTGCGGCGCCTCGCCAACGTGGCAGCAGCGAACCGTGGAGGTTGCAGGCCACGCGCCCCTCGAGCACGGCCGGCGAGAGCTTCTGCCCGAATGCGATCACCGCAAGCGCCGCGATGCGTTCGCGCTCAAGCAGCTCGATCCACTCTGGCGCATTGATGTCCTCGGGCTTGATCGCGCGAAGCCCCTCGCCCGCGGCCCACGCGCCCACGGGCGTGGGCTCGAGCACACGGCCTCGGCCTGCAGGGCGATCGGGTTGCGTGACGACCAGCGGCACCTCGATCCCTGGCGTGGTGACCAGCGCCGAAAAGCTCGGGATCGCAAACGCCCCCGACCCCAGCAGCGCCACCCGGGCGCTCACTGGCCGTCCTCGAAGGCCGCCTCGAGATCGCGCAGCGCACGACGGGCAGCCAGCCGATCGATCGGCGACATCCAGTCGGTGATCAGGCGCCCCTCGAGATGGTCATGCTCGTGCAGCCAGCAGCGCCCCATGAGTCCACTGTCCTCAAGTTCGAAGCGCTCACCATCGAGCCCCATGGCCTCGATGCGAACATGCGCGGGCCTGCGCACGCCGACCCGGATCCCGGGAAGGCTCAGGCATCCCTCGTCGCGAACGGCGACCGGTCCATCGGCGGTGACGAGTCGCGGATTGATGTAGGCCCGAGCCGGGAACCGCTCATGCTCCTCGGTCACGAAGATCCGCAGGGATCGACCGACCTGGGGCGCTGCCAGCCCAAGCCCCTCCTCCTCGCGCATGACGGTGAACATGTCGTCGATGAGCGCCCGGATCCCGTCATCGATCGCGGCCACGGGCTCGGCGCGGCGCTTCAGCACGGGGTCGGGATACCACACGATGTCATGGCCTCGGCTCGGCACGACCCGATGGTAACGCTGGAGAGGCGCTCCCCTCGACGCGACCTCGCGGATACACTCGGGTGTCCGAGACCGCCCGTGATCCTGCCCTGGAAGAAATCCGAACCGCCACCGGCCTTCGTGGCCGATCCCGCGAAGGCCGCCCGCTACGCCGAGAAGGCGCGCGAAGCCATGCGCAAGGGTGAGTGGACGTACTCGCTCACCATGTTCGCGATGTCGGTGAAGTTCGACCCCAACAACCTCGTGGTGCACACCGAGATGTACGACGCCGCGATGGCTCATCACAACGCGGGCGGCAAGGCAGCAGCCAGCAGCGACGTGAAGATGATCGACGGCAGCGGGCTGGTCGATCGTTTCGCGGTCAGCGAGTACCAGTGGTTCTGCAACGTCCGTGATGCGGCCTTGGCGCTGACCTGCCTTGAGTCGGCTGCCAAGGCGGGGCTGCCGGACTTCGGCCAGTGGGCGGCCAAGAGCGTGTTCGGTGCCGTGAATCTGGCACAGAATGCCAAGCCCAACAAGAAGCTCTGGCTGCGCGCGAAGGATGCCTTCGCGGGCGTCGAGGCATGGGAACAGGCGCTCCAGTGCGGCGAGGCAGCCGTGCAGATGGATGCGAGCGACGGCGCGCTGCAGGCGGAACTGCGCCAGTTGCAGGCGGCGCTGGCGATCAAGCGAGGCGGCTACAACGAAAACCTCGGCAAGGAGGGCTCGTTCCTCACCCGCGTCAAGGATGCCGACAAGCAGGCTGAGCTCCAGGCAGCCGACAGTCTTTCGGGTTCTGGTGGCAAGGACCAGCTCCAGATGGAAGTCGCCAAGCGCGAGTTCGAGGAGAAGCCCCAGTCCCCCGAGGCCGTGCTGAAGTACGCGCAGCTCCTTCGCCGCACCGGCACGCCCGAGGGCGAGGCGCTGGCGATCGAGGTCTACACCACCGGCTTCAAGAACATCGGCGAGTACCGCTTCAAGATGGAGGCGGACAACATCCGCATCCTCCGCGCACGCCGCAAGCTCGATGCGATCAAGGCAGCCGCCGATGCCGGCGATGCGAAGGCAGCCGCGCAACACGCAGCCGGCCTCAAGCAGGTCCAGGAGTTCGAGGCCGCCTGCTTCGCCGAGCGTGCCTCGAAGTACCCGACCGACCGTGGCGTCAAGTACGACCTCGGCCGGCTGCTGTTCGAGCTCGGTCGCTACGAGGATGCCATGAAGAGCCTGCAGGAAGCCAAGGACGAGGGCAAGTACCGCGTCATCGCGGCCCACCTGCTCGGCCGGTGCTTCGTGCAGGAAGGCTGGCACGGCGAGGCCGTGGGCGAGTTCAAGGAAGCGCTTGCGGCGCTCGATGTCACGACCGGCGACCGCGAGATGGACATCCGCTACGACCTCATGGTCACGCTCATCGAGCTGGCCAAGGCCGAGAAGAGCATCCAGCACGCGAAGGACGCGCAGGAACTCTGCTCGGCGATCCTGCGCAAGGACATCGGGTTCCGCGACATCCGCTCGCGCCGCAAGGAGACGGACGAACTCGTCCGCCAACTCTCCTGAGCCGACGATGGCCTCCCTGCGCATCGCTGCCGTCATTCCCGCACGCTTCGCGAGCACCCGGTTTCCCGGCAAGCCGCTCGCCGACCGGACCGGACGACCGCTGATCCAGCACGTCATCGAACAGGCGCGGACCTGCCCGAGCCTGTCGCGGATCATCGTGGCCACCGACCACGACGGCATCGCTGCTGCCGCCCGCGCCTGCGGTGCCGAGGTCGCCATGACCCGTGCCGACCATCCCAATGGAACGAGCCGCATCGCAGAGGTGGCGCAAGGACTCGATGCCGATGTCGTGGTCAACATCCAGGGCGATGAGCCCCAGCTCGAGCCCGAACTGATCGAACGCACGGTGACGGCGCTGCTCTCCGATCCCGGTGCACCGATGGCGACCCTCGTCTCCCCCTTCGCTCCGAGCGAGGACCCGCACAATCCCAACGTCGTCAAGTGCGTGGTCGGCGTGAACCGACGAGCGCTCTACTTCAGCCGGAGCCTCGTGCCGTTCGTGCGCTCGGAGCCTGCGGTGGCGCCGTGGAAGCACGTCGGGCTCTACGTCTATCGCCGTGAGTTCCTGCCGGTGTTCGTCTCGCTCCCGCCCTCCCCGTTGGAGACGTGCGAGAGCCTTGAGCAGCTTCGCGCGCTCGAGCATGGGCATGCGATCGCGGTCGCCTTCGGAACGACGGCGTTTCAGGGCATCGACACGCCCGAGCAGTACGAGGCCTTCGTGGCGCATTGGCGCGCCACGCACGGCTGAGCCTCAGCCGATCTCCTTGAGCCAGCCCTTGGCCGCGTCGCGCATCGACGGACGGCGGTCGCTGCCGGCCATTCGCTCGAGCCGTTCACGCGCCTGGACCAGCTTCAGCCGTGCACACTGGCTCGCTGCGGTGCGTGCAGCGCGCTCCTCGTGGTCATCGATCATCGCCACGAGCTCGGCGATCACGGCATCACGCTCGGCTTGCTGCTCGGTCGGCGGGAGGTTGGAGGCCAGCGCTCGGATCGCGCTCGGGCGCATGCGGTCCAGGTTGCCCAGGGCCGCGAGACTGCGGATCGCCGGCAGCGCGGCGGGCACGGGAACGTCAGCCAGCGCATCGAGCGCCGCCATGCGCACCTTCTCCCCGCTGGACTCGATCTTGAGCGCATCGCCGATCAGCGTGCGCGCGGCATCCGCCTGATCACCCCAGCGATCCTTCATGGCCACCAGCGCACCGATGGCCGCGGCCTTGCACGCCGGGCTGCCGTCCTGCCGCACCGCGTCCATCGCGCGAACGATGGCCGCGGGAGCGGTGTCCTGAGGCAGCCGTTCGATCACCGCGCGACGAACGCGCGGATCGCTCGCGGCCTGCGCGGCATCAGGATTCGTCGGCACGCCGGAGAAGTCCGAAAGCACCAGCATCGCGACTTGCCTCGAGGCCGGCGAACCAAGCGCGAACAGCGCCTCGACGGCGTCCTGCCGCTCGGTCCAGCGCCGCGCGGGATCGCGCACGATCGAATCGAGCGCCGCCGCCACGCCCGGCTCGTCGCGCGAACCAAGCGTCTGGATCGCCTGTCGACGGCATGCCGAGTTGGGGCCCTTCATCGCTTGTTCGAGCCACCATGCGGTGGGCATCTCGATCGTGGCGGTCTTGAGCACGGTCACGCGCGGGTCGATCGCCACGAGCACCGGCGGGCCATCCAGTTCCCACGAGCGGGTCGCGGACTTCTCGCGGGTCTCGATGGCGAGCATCCGCTCGCTGCCGGCGGTCCGAACGAGGATGGGCAGCGTGAAGCGGAAGGCCGGACGCTTCTCATCGATCGTCTGGACCTGATCCACGGTGACCGTGAGCGTCCGTGTGGCGCCGTCCCATGCAGGCACGACCTTCAGTTCAGGGGTCCCGGGGCGCATGCACCACTGATCGAAGAACCACTCGAGCGAGAGACCGCTCGCCTCCTCGAGGCACTTGCGGAAGTCATCCGTCTCGACGGTCTGCAGGCCGAACCGCTTCATGTACGACTGCACGCCGGCGAAGAAGACCCGGTCGCCGAGCATCTCGCGGAGCATGTGCAGGATGCTCGCTCCCTTGGGATAGGGATTCGCCAGCCGAGAGAACGTCTCGCCCGGATCGCGCCAGCACTTGGAGCACATGGCCTCGTGGGGCACATCCACCCGGTCGCGCCGGGCCACGCGCGCGTTGTCGAGCACTTCGTCGAAGTAGCCATCCTCGCCATCGCGGCGCTCGAACCAGAGGTTCTCGCAGTAGGTCGCCCAGCCCTCGTTCAGCCAGAGGTGGTCCCAGCTCGTGCAGGTGATGTAGTCGCCGGTCCACTGATGGCCGAGCTCATGCGCGATGAGTCCGTCGAAGTCGCTGTCGCGCGCGGCCGCCTCGCTCAGCCATGCGCCGGGCAGGAGGCTCGTCACGCTGGTGTTCTCCATCCCGCCGGCACCGAAGTTGCGCACGATGAGTTGGTCGTACCGCGCCCACGGATACGGCGTGCCGAAGCGGCCCGCAAGCACCTCGATCATCTCGTCGGTGCGGTCATAGGTCCGGCGGACCTCGTCGACATGGCCCGGAAGCGCCCACACCTGCATCGGGACGCCCGAGCGCGGATTGGGCAGCGCGGTGCGTTCGAACGTCCCGGCCACCAGGCTCACCAGGTACGACACGTGCGGCTTGTCCTGGAGCCAGTGCCAGGTCTCGCGACCGCTGGCGACATTGTGCGCGACGAGCTTGCCGTTGCCGCTGGCGCTCACGCCTTGCGGGACATCGATCACGAGCTCGGTCGTCATGCGTTCGTTGGGGAAGTCATGGCACGGGAACCAGAATCGGTTCGACTCGGGCTGGCCCTGCGTGTGGACCTCGGCCGGGTACGCCTTGGGATCCGGGCCGGCCGGCGTGAAGGTCATGCCGTCGATCGGGTCCGTGCAGGAGTAGGTCGTGACGAGCGTGGTCCATGCATCACCGAGCGGCGCCGCGAAGTGCACGAAGAGCGACGAGCCATCATGCGACCACTCGACCGGATTGCCCTGGCCATCGACGACGGAGGTGATCGACAACCCCGGTGCATCGAGCCTGAGCCCGCGCACGGGCACGCCGATGGGGCGCACGGTCATCGTCTGCTTGGCGGTGAACGCGCGGTCCTCGAGGCGCTCGAACCGAAGCTCGAGCTTCATGTGCCCGTAATCGACAAGTCGATCGGGCGGGTACACGCGCATGTCGCGCCCTGTCGTCGCATCCACCTCGGGCATCGGCGCCGGCGGCTGCCGTCGCTGCACCGGGCTGAGGGCGATTGCGGCGGAGCACAGGACGAGAGCGAGAAGGTGCATGCATGAAGGGTATCCCTGCTCAGGAAATCGCTGTTGCAGCCGCTTGTTTCAGGAGGCCCGGCTGCTGTACGCTTGGTTATGCCCCCTACCAACGACCAGCCCGCCCAGAACGGCGCCGACTGCGGCTTCTTGAGCCAGTTCGGTGCCTCGAGCGAGGCGAGCACCGAGCACTACTCACCGGCTCCCTCGGGGTACCAGCGCGGCGTCACGAAGTTCGTCGTGGTGATCGGCACCGTCATGAGCGGCCTCGGCAAGGGCATCTTCAGCTCTTCGCTGGCGAAGCTGATCCAGGACAAGGGCCTCTCGGTCGCTCCCATCAAGATGGAGGGCTACCTCAACATCGACAGCGGCACGCTGAACCCCTATCGCCACGGCGAGGTGTTCGTGCTCGATGACGGTCTCGAGACCGACATGGACCTGGGCACCTACGAGCGCCTGCTCGACCAGAACCTCTCTCGCAAGAACTTCGTCACCGCCGGCCAGATCTACACGCGGATCCTCGAGCGCGAGCGGCGCGGTGGCTACCTCGGCCGCGACGTGCAGATGATCCCGCACGTCACGGGCGAAGTGAAGATGAAGCTGCGCGAGCTCGCCATGAGCGGACCGCGCGGCAAGCAGCTCGACGTGGTGTTCGTCGAGGTCGGCGGCACCGCCGGCGACTACGAGAACGGCTTCTACATCGAGGCGCTGCGCGAGTTGGCGTTCGAGGAAGGCCCAGGCAGCACCTGCTTCGTGGCGCTGACCTACATCCTCGAGCCCTCGATCCTGGGCGAGCAGAAGTCCAAGGCCGCGCAGCTCGGCATCAAGCGGCTCATGGAAGCGGGCGTGCAGCCCAACATCGTGGCATGCCGCGCCAAGAATCCCGTCACCGACAAGGTGATGGAGAAGATCGCGATGTTCAGCAACGTGCCGCTCAAGCGCATCTTCTCGATGCATGACCGCACGTCGATCTACTCGATCCCAGATGCCATGCGCCAGGCTGGGCTTGACCGAGAGATCCTCTCGATCCTCTCGCTGCACGACCGGGTCGAGCCGGCCCGCGAGGACCGCGCCCGTGCGTCGTGGAACACGTTCACGACCAAGCTGCAGGCCGACCGCCAGCACGCCATCACGATCGGCATCGCGGGCAAGTATTCGTCGCTCCGCGATGCCTACGCAAGCATCGAGAAGGCGCTCGAGCACTGCAGCATCGAACTCGGCGCGAAGATGGACGTGCGCTGGCTCGAGACGAGCGACATCGCCTCGTCGTCGGATGCGGCGAAGACCTTCGACGGCGTCGATGGCATCATCGTGCCCGGCGGCTTCGGCAGCCGCGGCGTGCAGGGCAAGATCCTCTCGGTGCAGTGGGCGCGCGAATCGAAGACGCCCTTCCTCGGCATCTGCCTGGGCTTCCAGGTCGCGGTGATCGAGTACGCGCGCAACGTGCTGGGAATGGCCGACGCCGACAGCACGGAATTCAGCTCGACCACGAAGCATCCGGTGATCAGCGAGCTCCCCGACCAGAAGCGGCTCGAAGGCATCGTCGGCGGCACGATGCGCCTTGGCGCGCAGGATGTGCAGCTCACCGCGGGCAGTCTCGCGAGCTTCCTCTTCGGCAACGCGGCCAGCATCCGCGAGCGCTTCCGCCACCGCTACGAGGTCGATCCCTCGTTCATCACCCAGCTCACGGCGGGTGGCCTCGTCTTCAGCGGTCGCCATCCGACGCAACCGATCATGCAGGTGCTCGAACTGCCGGTCACCGCGCACCCCTACTTCATCGGCGGCCAGTTCCATCCCGAGCTCACCAGCCGCCCGGTGCGCCCGCAACCGATGTTCATGGGCTTGGTGGCCGCGGCCATTGCGCGCAAGAGTCCCGAGTTTGCCGGCACCGCCCTTGGACGCCGCTGGCTTCGAAGCGCCTCAGCGGCCACGGCCGGCGCCGGAGCCTGAACGCCGGAGTTCCGCAGCGGTTGCAGGAGTCGGCCTCTGGCCCATACACTCCTCGACCCTTCGCCGATGTAGCTCAGCTGGTTAGAGCGTTGGATTCATAACCCGAAGGTCGGCGGTTCGAGTCCGCCCATCGGCATTGCCTTCTCCACTGCGCGGCGTCGAGTCACGCGCCCCCTGCGATCGCTGGTTGAGCTTCCCCACGCGAACGCCCGATGCGCGATTTGAACGCGCGACCTCCAGTTTAGGAAACCGGTGCTCTATCCAGCTGAGCTAATCGGGCATGATGACTGACTGGCGGGGCGCGATCGCGCCCGCCCCGGATCACTGGTCCTTGTACCTGCCACCGGAGCCACCGTCGGCCTTCGACTGCGCGAAGTAGAGCACGCACCAGAAGGCGAGGAACGAGACCCACGCGAGATTGGCAAGGAGAACAGGAATCATCGGGTTCCTTTGGTTGGGTCGGAAGCATACTCCGATGCCCGCCAGAGCGGCACGGACCACGTGCGGCCGGCCTCCCACGTCCCGTGATCAAGCAGCATGGCGAAGGAATCCGCGACGCACCACGGGCCGACGTTGCGGATCACGACCCGGTCACGGATCCCCGCGGGGACATGGATGGCCGGCGGGGCCTCA
>CAIYOC010000099.1 GCA_903927725.1 uncultured bacterium
AGCATCGCGATGCCGCGGTCCTGGCGCTCGTCGGGGCTCACGCCTGCGAGTTCGAGGGGGAGCGTGACGTTGTGCAGTGCATCGCGCCAGGGCAGCAGTCGCGGATCCTGGAAGCACATGCCCGGTCGCGCGCCGCCGAGGTCGACGGAACCTTCGGTCGGCGTGATCAGTCCGGCCGCGATCCGAAGCAGCGTGGTCTTGCCGCAGCCGGATGTGCCGACGATGCTCACGAAGGAACCGGCCTTGACGTCGAGCGACACCGGCTCGAACGCCCGCACCCCGGCATAGGTCATGCTCACTCCATCGAAGGAGATGCCAGCGGCATGGGTGCGCACGATGTCGGCCATGCGCAGGATCCTATACCGTTGGAACCACGCCATGCTCGCGAACCGGCTCGAGAAGCGCTTCCGTCACCTGCGCAAATGGGCGCGGCGGTTCGACGTTGAGTGCTTCCGTGTCTATGAGCGCGACATCCCGGAGTTCCCGCTGATCGTGGACTGGTACGACGGCGACGTGGTCGCCTGGTTCTACGACCGCACCAAGGATGACACGCACGAGAAGCGCGGTGCGTTCGAGGCGCTCGCCACGCAGGAGATCCTGCAGGGGCTCGCGATCCCACCCGAGCGGCTGCACTGCAAGTTCCGGCGTCGGCAGAAGGGGCTCGACCAGTACGAGCGCTTCGACGAGGCCGCGGTCGTGCGCACGGTGCGCGAGCAGGGGTTGCTGTTCGAGGTGAACCTGAGCGACTACCTCGATGTCGGGCTCTTCCTGGACCATCGGCAGACGCGCCACTACATCCGCGAGCGATCGCAGGGCAAGTCGCTGCTGAACCTGTTCGCATACACGGGGTCGTTCAGCCGCTACGCGGCCGCCGGCGGCGCGCGGCGCACGCTCACGGTCGACATGAGCCGCACGTACCAGGACTGGACCGCGCGCAACCTGCGGCTCAACGGGTTTGAGCCGGGGCCCGTGCACGGCCTGGCCCACGAGGACTGCCTGCAGTTCCTGGCTCGCCCCACGGGCGAGCGGTTCGACCTGGTCGTGTGCGACCCGCCGACCTTCAGCAACAGCAAGCGGATGCAGGTCGATTCCTTCAGCGTGGATCGCGACTGGCCGGAGCTCTTCCGGCTGATCGAGCCGTGGCTCGCGCCCGAGGGCGAACTCTGGTTCAGCACGAATTCCAAGCGTTTCGAACTCGATGCCGCGCAGGTGCCCGCCGGGCTCCATGCACTCGAAGTCACCGCGCGCACGACCAGCGAGGACTTCAAGGACAAGTGGAGCCACCGCTGCTGGATCATCTCGCGGGTGCCGCCGCGGATGCCCAGAGTGCGACAGTGAGACAGCGCTCAGGTCCGATCGCTCGCCGGCCTGCTGCGCGGCGGCGTGCTGCCTTCATCGGCCCGCAGGGAGCGTGGCCGACGCGGCGGGCTCGAGGTTGCGGAAGGCCGCGTTGATGTCCTGCGGCTTCGAGAGCTGCTTGGTCTCGATCAGCGCATCGAGCACGGCTTGCCAGCGGGCGGCCTCCATGCGGCCGAGCGATGCGTTGCCGCCGGGCGCGATGAGCGGGCGCTCGAGTTCGGCGGCGGTGTTCATCGCCTCGAGGCTCATGCTCGGGTTCATGGCGGCGATGGCTGGGTTGTACTTGGCTGGCTCGGCCAGATAGCGGGACCAGCCTTCCTTGAGCGCACCCACGAAAGCGCGCAGGTCGGCCTCGCGCGAGGCGAGCGTGGATTCGGTGGTGGCGTAGACCGCGACGTACGGGTTGTAGATCTCGCGCAGGCTGAAGCTCTTGCATGCGACGCCCTTGAGCTTCATGGTCACCGGTTCGGCGGTGGCGAAGCACTGCGTGGCGGCCATCGGATCGGACTCGAACAGCGAGAGCGACCCGTTGTAGGTCACGAACTTCGCCTTGTCCTGCCCATACTTCGCCTGCAAGAGGCGCACGTAGGGAAGGCCGGGCTCGACAGCAATCGTGCCGCCTCCGGTCCAGAGCTGCTCGAGGCTCTGGGCGGGATTGGCTTCGTGAGCCATCAACGCATAGGGGGTCTCGATGAACGTGGCGTAGAAGCCCACGAGCGCGCCATCGCGTGCGCGCAGCTGCAGCAGCTGGTCGGCACTCATCAGCCCGATATCGCAAACGCCGTCGGCGGTGAGCTGGGGCGTGGGCGTGCCGGCGCCGCCCTTGATGATCTCGACTGTGAGCCCAGCGGCGGCGAAGAGGCCATCCTGCTGCGCGGCATAGAGACCGCCGAACTCGGGCTCGGGGACCCAGTCGAGCTGCACGCGCAGCGGCTTGGATCCAGGCGCGCTCGAGGGCGTGTCCCCGCATGCGGTGCACAGCAGGAGGGCGAGGATGGCAAGCAGGCGGTGCATCATGGGTTCACGGTACTCCGTTGGCGGATTCGTCGGCGAAAGACTCCGGGATTCGGCATGGCGAAGGTCCGAGGCTTTCGGCGTTGATGGCGACTGACGGCCCAAGCGCGGTGGCCCCGTACGGCGGTACCTTCCCCATCGCGCACAGCGCAGGAGCCACGCATGAGCCAGTTCAACGAATCGACCGGGTACAACCATGAAGAGGCTGAGTTCAAGCGTCGCGAGGCGGAGGCGCTCGCGGCCCTGCGTGCCAAGCTTGACGTGCAGCGCGCCGAACTCAAGGCCTCGGCCTCGCGCCCGGCCAACTGGATGTACTGCCCCAAGTGCGGCGGTCAGCTCGCCGAGACCCGCAAGGGCGACGTGATGGTCGACACCTGCGCCGGCTGCGGCGGCGTGTTCCTGGACAAGGGTGAGCTCGACCTCCTGCTCTCCCAGAGCAAGGGCACCGTGCTCGGTCGCCTGTTCGGGTACTGAGACGATTGCTCAAGGCATGAACGGACACGGGGCGCCCAGCATGAGCCGAGCGCCCCGTTCGTTCCTTGAACGGCCCCGTGCAGATCAGCCTCGGCGGCGGGAGCGCTTGCCGGCCAGACCGAGCGCCGCGGCGAGCGCCATCCCGCCCGGCGCGGGCACGGAGGCGGTGACCCAATCGATCGCGGCGTCATGATCGGCCTCGCTCATGCCGAGATTCCAGACGATGTAGAAGACCTCGCTCGACTGCAGCCCGGCAGACTCGAAGACGAACGACGAGAGGTAGATGCCGTTGGCTGGATCGGCGCCGCCGGGGCCAAAGAGCGTGAAGCCAGCATGCAGGTCGAGTCCCTGCGTCACCGAGAAGTTGAACGCCCCGCCGAGGAGCGAGTCAAAGTTGGTGCCGCCGTACGCGACGGATAAACCCTCGCTGGCTGCGCTGAAGCCGCTTCCGTTCCATGCGCCAAGTCCCGCGAGCATGCGGAAGCCGAGGGAGGATCCGATGAGGTCTGACCCAATGCCCGGCTCGTCGATGCTGAATGGGAACTCGGGGTCTGCGCCCATGTCTGCCTTGAAGACGCGCAGGAACGGCGAGGTGATCTCGCCGGTCACATGGTCCCATCCGCCGGTGACGAGCTGGCCGCCGGACGAGGTGACCCAGATGTCCTCGTGGCCTTCCTCGGCGAGGGCGGGCATGGCGAGGGCCGCCGCAGCGGCAGTGACGACGATGAACGAGCGAAGCATGAGAACTCCTTGCAAAAATGGAAGGGGATGGAAAGCCCCAGGACGGGGCATGGATCGGCGGGTCATCCGCCGTGGACGGGTGGTGCAGGCGGAGGCGCTCATGGGCAGCCTCCCCACGCGCTGAGCAGCATGCCGAGGTCAGCGCCGTCGACGATGCCACTGAGGTCGAGATCGGCGGGCCCGCTCGAACCCCAACTGCTGAGAAGAACTCCGAGATCGGCGCCATCGACCGCGCCACTCGCATCGATGTCGCCGGTGCACGCGGGGTCCATGGCGTCCATCGCCGCGCTGAGCGCCGCAGCGAACGACGCCGCATCGCTTCCGCCGTTGAGGACGAGCCAGAACTCCTCGGAGGCCTCGACGCCCGCAGCGGTCGAGTAGAGCTGCAGCGGCGCCAAGTAGGTGCCCGGCTCGGGTGCGGTCGCGCCCGGTGCGGCCAGCAGCGTCATGCTGAGGTGACGGTGCCACCCTCCATCGGACTGCACCGCGAGGTCGAAGCCAGGCACGGGGCCATCGCCGCTGGTGGCGTTCACCGTGAGGAACGACAGCCGCAGCCGCTCGCCCGCCAAGGCGCCCGAGGGAGAGGTGAGCTCGAACGAGTCGCCGTCCCAGACGCGGATCGGTCCCATGAAGCGCACGCCCAGCCGCGTGCCGGTGGGCAGCGCGCCGGACGGGGCGTCATAGCCGGGATTGGCGGTGAACCATGGCACGCCAGTGTCCGCGAAGGCACCCGGGAAGACTCTCACTTGGTCCCCGAGCCCTGAGGAGGTGATGGCTCGGGTCGTGATTCGACCTGCATCGATGGTCAAGCCGATATCGCCAACATGCCGCGCTGCGGCGGATCCGGCGCTCACGCCGGCCAGCAGCGCTGCAGGAAGCAGCATGCGGATGGCTGAGATGGTGGTGGAGGATGGAACGGTTGTAGGGTTGGTCATGATGGTGGTCACTGGAGGCCCGACTGCATCGAAGCCGAGATCGCGGGATCGAACCTGTTGGAGGTGGATGTCTCGAAGAGGCGTCCGAATTCGATGGCTTGGACGCGGCCGTCGATGAACGACCAGCTGCTGCGGCTGGACTCGCTTGGCTTGCCTTGGTCGATCGAGTTCACCTGCACCTGGGATGCGGCGACCGATGGGCTGTCGGCACTTGAAGATGGATCAGGATCCCACTCCTCGACATGGGGGTGGTCACTGCTGGCATAGAGTCCCCGATCGACCATGCGGAGGAAGCAGATGGTCGACTCCGGGCTGCGCACGCGGCTGAGCGCGTCGGCTCCGGCACCGGCTCCCTCGAGCGCGGCCAACGGCGAGAAGGTGCGCGAGAGGTAGTTGTTCATCCCGTAGCTCGTGAGCCGGTACAGGGGCGGCGAGCCGTTGTTGACCGGCGTTCCTTCGCCGCCGAGCTCGACGGGCCAGTGGGGGCTGGTGTCGAGCGGGCTGCGCAGGACGAGCTGGTCGTCGCAGAACGGCTTCAGCGTGTTCACGAAGGAACGCGCCGGCGTGCCGAGCGAACCATGCGGCAGACCGACATCCGCGAAGCGATCCTTGTGCACCGCCATGTAGGAGAGGTGCGCCACGGAGAGCTGGCGGAGGTTGGACAGGCAGGACGAGGCGAGCGACTCACGGCGGACCGAGGCCAAGCCCGGCAGGAGGATGCCGAGCAGGATCACGATGACGCCGATGACGACGAGCACCTCGACCAGCGTGAAGGCCAGGCGGCCTGCACGGGGTCGTGTCATGGGATGAACGTGCTTGGTGCGGACGAGGCCGCGAGCGTCCTGCACGGACGGGTGCGGCACGACGGGTCAGGTCGTGCTGGCTGGCGGCGGTCGCGCGTGGAGCGGTGTGTGTTCGGTGCGGCAGGTCGGCAACGCGGCCGACGTTGGAACGGGCTGGCCAGCCGGGACCGTATGCGGCACGTGCAGCGGTGCGGAGACGACGTCGGTGGCGAGCAGGCCGATCGCAAGGCAGAGGTCGCAGTCGGCGAGGTCGTCGCGGTCGGCCGGGGCGCCGTCGTGGTCATGGGTTGGCTCGCACGATGCACTGACACTGTGGTCGTGGGTTGATGCGCTTGACGCAGCGACACTGTGGTCGTGATCGCAGCCTTCGTGGAGTGCTTCCGCCGCGGCGGCGGCGTACCCATCGTGGCACCGGGCATGGCCACCCAACGCATGCACGCCCCAGTGCGCCGGGCGCAGGAGCGCCAGCGAGAGCAGGGTGGCGAGGGCGAGGATGGCGCGTGCGCGCAGCATGACGCGGCGAGAGTGTAGGCAAGCGTCGTACTGGGTCAATGGGTCCGGTCGGCGCAGTCGCTAGCCTGCGCGCCATGCGCCGTCCTCCGCTTCGGGTCATGACCACCACCCTCTGGGAGTACCCGAGCCAGCACTACGACGCCCGGGACGGCTCGCGGATGCAGGGGGACAAGGATTATGTGGGCGCGACGCCCTCGTGGGTGATCTGGCAGGTCCTGTCGCGCTACACGCGTGAGGGCGACACGGTGCTGGATCCCATGTGCGGTTCGGGGACCACGCTCGATGTCTGCAGCGACCTCGGCCGGCAGGGGATCGGGTTCGACCTGGCGCCATCGCGGCCCGACATCCGCCAGGGTGATGCGCGCACGATCGGCCTGCCGGATGCGAGCGTGGATTTCGTCTTCATCGATCCGCCGTACTCGACGCACGTGGACTACAGCGATGACCCTCGCTGCATCGGCAAGCTCGGTGCGGCCGGAGATGATGGCGGAGCCGCGTACTACGGCGCGATGGAGCGCGTGCTCGGCGAGTGCTTCCGCGTGCTGCGCAACCGTCGCTATCTCGCGCTCTACGTGAGCGACTCCTGGAAGAAGCGCAAGGGCGGGCCCAAGGGCAGCGGAGCCGGCACGTTCATGCCGATCGGCTTCGAACTCTTCTCGATCATGCGGCGCAACCTCGAGGCGGTCGACATCGTGACCGTGGTCCGCCAGAACGCCAAGCTCGGCAAGGGAAACTGGCACAAGGTCGCCGAGGAAGAGAACTTCTTCCTGCGTGGCTTCAACTACCTCTTCATCATGAAGAAGGTCACCGACCGCCCGGGCGAGCCGCGCGCTGCAGCCAATCCAGCAGCTGCGCGTGGCCAGGGCGGGCAGGATCGAGCGCCGCGTCGCGCACCGCGCGGTCGGTCGTGACGGTGCGGGCCCAGACGGCGCCGTAGAGCGCAGGATCCCGGCGCAGGATCGCGGGCCAGTCTCCTTCGGGGTCAGCCAGCGGCATGCCCGGCAGCCATGGGTTGCGGCCCGACTGGGCATCGATGCGCTCGAGCTCGCGCTCGATGGCGGCATCGAGCGGTGCTGCATCGAAGGTGGCGGGGAGCATGGTGCGGGCCGTGATGAGACGATGCTGGTCGACGGGATCGGTCCCGCGCGATGCGAAGAACTCGGGCCACGCCAACGCGCGGAGTTCGTCGCGCATGGGTTGGTCGAGTCCCGGCGCGGAACGTGCGCAGGCGCGGGCGAGCTCGACCTGCGAGGCGACGAAGCGGTTGGACATGTCGGCGCTCGAAGCGAGTGCCGCCCGCGGTTGCGTTGGATTGAGCGCGAGCGGATCGCGCTGCACGATGACGAGGGCCTCGAAGACCGACTTCCAGGCGGCGAGTCGTGCACGATCGAGCTCACGGGCGAGCGCCATGCGATCGGCAGCCGATTCGGCCATGGTGCGCAGAACTGCATCGCGCTGGGCTGGCGTCGCCACGGTCATGGCCGCAAGTTCGACCAGCGCTCGGTCGCGCCGGCACGCGCCCATGCCGAAGGCACGGGCCAATCCGGCGCCAGGCGCATCGCTCGGACGCGGCGGTGCGGCACGCATGGCGCGCCACCAGGCGATGACCTCGGACGAGCCGCCGTCGCCGAGCGCGGCGAACAGTAGGTCGTCAGCGGCGGACTCGGCCTGCTGCACGTTGCGGATCGCTGACTCGAGCGCGCCATGGATGCGTTGGGCGAGCTCGCGTGGTGAACCGCTCGATGGATCCTCGGCAGCAGCCTGCGCCCGGTCGATCTCGACCTTGGCGAGCTCGGCGATGGGTTGGACCGCCGCGGTCCATGATGATTCCCACGCCGTGCGCAGCGGCGAGAGTGCACCGGGCTCGATCGCGGCAGCGAGCGCGAGCGCGACCCATTCCGCATCGGTCGGCGGCGCGGGCAGGAAGATGGCGACGGCGCCGGCATCATCCGGATAGCGGGCGCCGCCCGGCCCCGTCGGGACAGGCGCCACCGACACGACGCCCTTGAGGCGCTCCGTCATCGCCGTGCGCCACGCGGCGTCGTCCGATGCTTCGAGCGCACGCGCGGTGCACTCGGCGCCAAGGGTGCGCATGCGCTCCTTGATGGACTCGTCGATCGGGTCCTTCCCCGGCGAACCGTCGGGATTCGGCGTGGGTGCGGGAGCGAGGCGGCGCTCAAGCGGCCGTACGAGCAGGGCATCGTTGAGCGACGCGAGCCGGGGCACCAGCCATGCACGGTGGTCGTCGGCCCAGGTGCCGACGCGGGAGGTGTCCCAGGCTGGTGGCGGCAGTGCGGTCATCGAGGCGATCGCATCCGGCAGCGAGCCGAAGCCGGATTGGCCAAGAAGATCGAGTTCGCGATCGACGCGGCGACGCAGGCACCAGCGCTCGGCAACGTCCGGGCCGATCACTCCCGACGCTGCAAGGTCAGCGCACAGCGAGGCATCTGCGGCATCGAGCTCGGTCCGCGTGGCGCGCGCTTCGGCGATCCAGCGCCGAAGAGCCTCGGGATCGACGGAGCGGGCATCGATGTCCTTGACCGCATTCGCGAGCGCAGCCAGTCGCTGCGTGCGCGCCGCGATGATCGTGGCGCCGTAGCGATCGTGGTCGCGATCGAGCGTGGCGAGTGCCTTCGGAGTGAGCCCCGTGGACTCGGGCTGCGCGGCGATCCATGCCGGGCGGACGGGCGCAGGCACGCGGTCGAGCACATGCGTGGGTGGGCCGCAGCCCGCGGCACCCAGGATCGCCAGGAGTGCGGCGAGCGCGAGGCGGCCGGTCATGCGAGTGCACCCGCAGCGTCGGACTCCGGAAACTCCGCGCGCGCGGCATCGAGTTCATCGAGCAGGCCGATCGCAAGCTCGACCAGTTCAGGATCGAAGTGCTCGCCCGACTGGCTGCGAAGATAGTCCGCTGCCTCGGCGCGGCTCCAGGCACGCTTGTAGCGACGTGTGCTCAGCAGCGCGTCGTAGACGTCGGCGATGGCGACGATGCGCGCGTTGAGCGGGATCTGCTCGCCACGCAAGGGGGACAGCGTGCCGTCCGGCTGTGCGACGGGCGGGTAGCCGCGCCCGTTCCAGCGTTGGTGGTGGTGGAGCACGATGTCGTGGGCGATGCGGTCGAACGGCGTACGGTGACCGCTGAAGAGCGCGGCGCCCTCGGACGTGTGCCCCATCATGGTCGCGTACTCATCGGGCGTGAGCGGGGCTGGCTTCTTGAGGATGCCGTCGGGGATGGCGACCTTGCCGACGTCGTGGAGCATGGCTCCCGTGCGCAGCAGGTCTCCCTCGCGGAGGCGGCGCTCCATGGGGATCGCGTGCCGGTCGCACCAGGCGTTGAACAGGACCAGCGACATGCCGGCGACGCGGTTGGTGTGCGAGAAGGTCTCGCTCGGATCGCGCATGCCGGCCATGCGGATCATGCGCTCGATGTTCGTGCGCGTGAGCGATGTGCGCTGCAGGGCGCCTTCGAGGATCGCCGCGAGGCTCGCCACGGCGTTCTCGTCTTCGCGGGCGAAGGGGCTCGAGGGGCCACGCATGAGAAGCACCACGGCCTGCACCTCGCCGTCAGGATCCACCATCGGGGCGCCGAGCGCGGGGACTGCCGTGCCGGTACCGAAGGGCTTGCAGGTTTCCGTGAGCACCGAGTGGCCGTGGGCGATGCGCGCGAGGATGGTCTGGCCGTCGAGCGGCAGTTCCTCGGGCATCTGTGCGGCATCGGGCACGGCGTACTGACGGCGCAGTGCTTCGCCATCGACCCGGTAGAGCGCCGCACTGGTCGCCTGCAGGGCGACCATGCCGCCGAGCAGGAGATCGTGCATCACGACATCCTGGTCGATCCCCTTGGAGGCGCGGTCCCCGAGCACCGCCATGCTGTGCAGCCGCTGTCGCGCCGTGTCGCGCGAGCGTCGATCCATGTCGGCCTCGCGCTCGAGCTCGCCGAACATCTGGGCGAGTTCGCGATTGGCGACCTCGAGCCGGGTGCGCGCGACCTCAAGCCGCGACGCCAGCGTGCGGTTGCGGTCGGCGATCCCCTTGGCGCGAAGCTGGGATTCCACGCGCGCAAGCACGACCGGGAAATCCAGCGGCTTGGTGACGAAGTCGTTGGCGCCAGCCTCCATCGCCTCGACGAGGAAGCTCGTCTCGTGCAGGGCCGTGGCGACCACGACGGGGAGTTCCGTGGGATCGACGGTGCGCCGGATCTCGCGCAGCACATCAAGGCCCGACATGCCCGGCATGAGCAGGTCGAGCAGCACCAGATCAGGGCGCTTGGCCTGGATCTGGGCGAGCGCATCGGCACCGTCGCTCGCGGTTGCCACCTCGTAACCGGCCTTGCCGAGACGGCGGCTGAGCATGTCGCGGTTCAGCGGCTCGTCATCCACGAGCAGGATCGAGCGTGGGCGGTCGAGGTTGGGATCGCCCAGTGGCGTGGACACGACCGCAGTGTAGGGCAGGAGGTTGCGCTACCATCCCAAGCTCCTGCACGCGTAGCTCAACGGATAGAGCATCGGTCTTCGGAACCGAGGGTTGGGGGTTCGAATCCCTCCGCGTGCGCTTCACCCCCAAGCCAAGGAGCCATCTCGATGGGATTCATGCAGGGCAAGCGCGGCCTCGTCACCGGCATCGCCAACGACCACTCGTACGCCTGGTACATCACCCAGAGCCTGGTGCGCGAAGGCGCACAGTGCCTGTTCACGCACCTGCCGGGCGAGAAGATGGAACGTCGCTGCCGGATGGCCGTCGAGGAACTGGGCGTGAAGGACCCTTGGCTCGCCCCGATGGATGCGGCGAATGATGCTGACCTCGATGCGGTCTTCAGCCGCATCAAGGCCGAGTTCGGCACGATCGACTTCCTCGTGCACTCGATCGCCTACGCCGACAAGAGCTGGCTGCGCATGGACCAGGGTGTCTTCACGGCCACGCCGCGGCAGGTCTTCACGCAGGCGATGGACATCAGCGCGTTCACGTACATGGCCATGGCCAATCGTTGCGTCGACCTGATGCCGAGCGGCGGCAGCATGATCGCGCTCTCGTACTACGGCGCCGAGAAGGCCGTGCCCGGCTACAACGTCATGGGCGTGGCCAAGGCCGCGCTCGAAGCGACCACGCGCTATCTGGCGATGGACCTCGGCCCCCGCAACGTACGCGTGAACTGCATCAGCGGCGGGCCCTTGCGCACGCTGAGCGCGATGGCGGTCGGTGGCTTTACCGACATCCTCGATCACATGGAGCGCAAGGCTCCGCTGCGCCGCAACATCACCGGCGGCCAGGTCGGTGACTGTGCTGCATTCCTGCTGAGCGAGCTCGGCGCAGGCATGACCGGCCAGGTGGTGTACGTGGATGCGGGCTACTCGACGATCGGGCTCTGATCGGCGTCGAACGCCCACGCCCGCGGATCATCC
>CAIYOC010000100.1 GCA_903927725.1 uncultured bacterium
GTCGGTCTCGCAGGCGATCTCGACCTGCTGCGGCGTGACCCCTGCCAGCGATCCGCCACCGCCGGACTCCGGCGCAACGCGGTAGAGCTCGGTGTCGAAGCCCGGTCGCCCGAGCGCACACCCCGCCTCGTCGACGGCGACATCGGAGGCGGCATAGGTGGCGTGCACGGTCGATTCGGGCAGGTCGGCGCAGAGTTCATGCAGGGGCTGGATCCCGAAGGTCGAGCCATCCTCCAGCGTCACGATGCCGCTGAAGCCCGAAGGCAGCAGCGAGCCGACGACGGACGTGTTGGGTCGGCCGGCAATCGAGCCCCGATAGGTGCGGATCGCCGGCGCATCGACCTCACGCAGCGAGCGGCCATCGTCCACGAGCACCTTGAAACGATCACCACGGACCGAGTGCTTGGTCAGGTCGAGCGTGACCATGTTCGCCCCGAGCGGCGCCTCCACAGAGAAGGTGGCCGGAAGGTCCCGTGGAAGCAGCGGCTCGCACGGGATGAAGTGGGCGATGCGCTCGAGTCCGCAGTCTTGCACCGGCGGCACGGCTGATCCACCGCTCGCGAGGGCATGGGTCGTGAGGCTGAGGGCGATGGCACAGCACGCCGTGGGCGCAGCGAATCGACGGATCGTCATGGCCGAAAGGTAGGGACGGAAGCGAGGAGGGCCACCCGGAACGGTCGAATCGGACGAAATTGTCCAAGGTGTCGGCGGGGCCAAGCGTGGCCCGGCACCCAGCGGCTGCGCTCGCGGCCGTCGGACTACGGGTTCAACGGCTCCATCTGTGCGTCGTTGGTGATGCCGGCGTCGGCGTTGTTGGCATCATCCTGCTCTGAGATGGCATTGAGTTGCTCCTGCTCGCGCGCGCGCTCGTCCTCGGTGCCGACGACGCCGTCGACCGAATCAGGGTCGCTCTCGCAGGCAATCAGGGCGGCGGCCACGAGCAGCAGGCTGGCGATGGGCTTCATGCCCATGATGCTACGCCTGCAGGGGGCGGACCGTGCCCATAACCAACCAAGGAATCTTGCTGCGTGGGGTTGACCCCGCTGAAAATCGGACCACACTTCCAAGGCCCAAGGTCGGTGTGCGCGTCCTTGGCTTCGGTCCCTCCCTTTCCCTCATCCCAACAGTTCAGGAGTTTCAGATGAACACTCGCGTCATGTGCGCAGTGATGGCCGCTTCGGCAGTCGGCATGGGCGTTGCCCAAGTCGTCGCCAACCCCGGCTTCACCTACAGCGATTCGACCGGCGACATCGGTGCAGGCCTCGCCAACGGCGGCGGCACGCTCGACCTCGTCAGCATGGAAGTTTCGAACACCGCCACCGACATCGTCTTCAAGCTGACCGTCAATGGCAGCTTCAGCAATGTCGACTGGGGCAAGTTCATGGTCGGCATCGCGACCAACAACGGCACTGGCACCAGCACCGGCAACGGCTGGGGCCGCCCGATCAACATGTCGGCCAATGGCGGCATGACTCACTGGATCGGCTCGTGGGTCGATCAAGGCGGCGGCGCGGAACTGCGCTCGAACGCTGCTGGCTGGGGCCTCCTCGGCGCCACCTACAACGGCAACTTCGGCGGCTTCAGCGCCAGCGGCAGCGAGATCACCTGGACGGTGAGCATGGCTGCGCTCGGCCTGAACGTCGGCGACACCTTCTCCTTCGATGCGTATTCGTCGGGCGGCGGTGGCTCGGACGGCGCGATCGACGCGCTCTCGAGCAGCTCGCCCAGCGTGGCCAACTGGGGTGACACCTTCACCACCACCACCGGCTTCAGCTACACCGTCGTGCCGGCTCCCGGCGCGCTGGTACTGCTGGGCCTGGCGGGCCTTGGCCGCCGCTCGCGCAAGTGAGCCAACGGTTGCGCCCAACGGCGTGATCCTGACCTGAACACCCCCGCACGGGCGAGCGCCTGTGCGGGGGTTATCTTTTCCGGCGTTGCCCACCTCGATCCTTGGCATCTCCGCGTTCTTCCACGACAGTGCCGCGGCACTCGTGCAGGATGGCGTGATCGTCGCCGCAAGCGAGGAGGAACGCTTCTCCCGGATCAAGCAGGATGATCGATTCCCGACGCAGGCCGCAGCCTGGTGCCGTGAGCACGCAGGACTGACGCCCAAGGAACTCGATGCGGTGGTCTTCTATGAGAAGCCGCTCGTCAAGTTCGGGCGCATCCTCGAGACGGCCTTGGCCACGGCACCCTTCGGTTTCCCGCAGTTCGTCCGCGCGATGCCAGCCTGGCTGCAGCGCAAGCTGCACCTGCCTCGAGAGATCGATCGTGGACTCGGCGGCTCGTACGAGGGGCCGATCTTCTTCACCACGCACCATGAGTCGCACGCTGCGAGCGCGTTCTTCCCGAGCCCGTTCGAGCGTGCGGCGATCCTGACGCTGGATGGCGTCGGAGAGTGGTCGACGGCGACGTGGGGCGTGGGACGTGGCAACACGCTCGAGCTCCGCGAGGAGATGCGATTCCCGCACTCGCCGGGCCTCCTCTACAGCGCCTTCACGCAGTGGTGTGGCTTCCGCGTGAATTCGGGCGAGTACAAGCTCATGGGACTCGCTCCCTACGGCGAGCCACGGTTCGCACAGGCGATCTTGGATCGTGTGGTGCAGCTGCACGACGACGGGTCGTTCTGGCTCGACCAGCGCTGCTTCGACTACGTGGGTGGCCTGCGCATGACCAGCCGCCGCCTGCACGCCATCCTCGGCGGGCCGCCGCGCGCGCCCGAAGCACCGATCACCCAGCGCGAGATGGATGTCGCGGCGAGCATCCAGCGTGTGATCGAGGAGATCGTCCTTCGCATGGCGCGGCACGTGCACGCCCAGACCGGCGAGCGTGCGCTCTGCATGGCTGGTGGCGTGGCGCTGAACTGCGTGGCCAATGGCAGGCTGCTGCGCGAGGGCCCCTTCGAGCAGCTGTGGATCCAGCCGGCGGCCGGGGATGCAGGAGGTGCGATCGGTGCGGCGCTCGCACATTGGCATGTGCACCGCGGTGAGCGGCGCACGGTCCAGCCCGGTGATGCCCAGCGGGGAAGCCTGCTTGGGCCAGCGATCCGCGGGCTCGATGCGCGCGCCGAGCTCGAGTCCCTCGGCGCGGTGGTCGAGGTGCATGACGACGAATCGATCCTGGAGGCGATCACGGCCGAACTCGAGTCGGGTCGGATCGTCGGGCATGTCGAGGGGCGTGCGGAGTTCGGTCCGCGGGCGCTCGGCTGCCGATCGATCCTGGGCGATCCTCGGGATCCATCGATGCAGCGGCGAATGAACGTGGCCATCAAGTTCCGCGAGTCGTTCCGGCCCTTTGCACCGGCGGTCCTGGCTGGCCGCGAGCGGGAGTGGTTCGACCTCGACGCCGAGAGCCCGTACATGCTGCTGGTGGCGCCGATCTCGGCCGACCGGCGGACCGCCATCACGAGCGATGCTGGCCTGCGCGGCCTGGATCGATTGAAGGCCATCCGCAGCCAGATCCCGGCAGTGACCCATGTCGACGGCTCGGCGCGGGTGCAGACGGTCGATTCCGATCGTGCGCCCCGCTTCGCAGCGATCCTCGCGGCATTCGAGCGGCGCACCGGTTGCCCGGTCCTCGTCAACACGAGCTTCAACATCCGCGGCGAGCCGATCGTGCACGATGCTCGCGATGCCTACCGGTGCTTCATGTTCACCGACATGGACACGCTGGTGGTCGGCAACCTGCTCATGCGCAAGGATCGACAGCCCCCGATGGCAGGCGCGGAGGAGTATCGGCGCTCCTTCAAGCTAGACTGACCGCATGGCACGTCGCTCCTTCCTTGGCGAGCTGTTCGACTTCGTCCGTGCGAACAAGGCGTGGATGCTCGTGCCGGTGATCGTGGCGTTGCTCGTCGTGGGCGTGCTCATCGTGCTCGGTGGCACGCAGGCCGCGCCCTTCATCTACACGCTCTTCTGAACGGCAGGCGATGATCGACGTCCACTGGTCACCCGATGCCCGTAGCCTGCGCTCGTGGGGACTGCTTGCCCCCGTGCTGCTTGCAGCCGTCGGTGCACTCATGTGGTTCGTGCCGTGGGGCCCGTTCCCCAGCCTTCGCCCGATGGCGCCGGTGCTGTGGTCGATCGGTGCGCTGGCACTGGTGACCGCGGGGCTCGGCCTTCCGGGTGGACTGTGGGTGTATCGGGGTTGGATGGGCTTCACCTGGTTCGTTGGCACGCTGCTCGGCACGATCGCGCTGCTCATCGTGTACGGCCTGGTCGTCACGCCCATCGGTGTGGTCGCTCGCTGGTGCGGTTGGGATCCATTGGATGCACGCGTTGGCACTCGCCACTCACGTTGGCACACGCTCCCTGCACAGCGGCACGATCCCGAGCGGCAATTCTGACCATGGCCCAGACCACCCAACGGGACCGCGCAGCCTTGCCGCCCTGGAAGCGCGCGGTGTTTATGCTCATCACGCTCTCGGTCCCGCTCGTGGCACTGGTGCTGCTTGAGCTCGGGCTGCGGCTTGCGGGATTCGGCGGCTATCCCGCGTTCTTCCGCGACATGGGGGAGATCACGCCGGGGCAGTCGCTCGTGATCACGGTGCCCGATGCCTCGCGGCCGTACTTCTTCGCCGATCCCGATCGTGCGGGCTATGCCGAGGAGAGCGAGTTCGTGATGCCCAAGCCCGCGGGGACCTTCCGCATCATGCTTGTGGGCGAGTCCGCGGCCAAGGGATACCCGCAGCCACGCAATCTCTCGATGGGATCGTTCCTCCAGGCGATGCTGCAGGAGCGCTGGCCCGATCGTCGCGTCGAGGTCATCAACCTCGGCACCACGGCCGTGGCGAGCTTCCCGCTCGTCTACCTCACGCAGGCGGCCGTCGAGCATCAGCCCGATCTCGTGGTGCTGTACGTCGGCAACAACGAGTTCTTCGGCGCGTACGGCACGGCGTCGATCAGCGCATCAGGCACGATGCCGGTCACGGCACTCCCGTGGGTCCGTGCGGTGCGTGGGTTGGCCTTGGTCCAGGGCGTGGAGGGCCTGTTGCGGGGCGGATCGACCGGTGACCGCACGCTCATGGAGCAGATGATTGGCCAGACGGTCATTCCTTCCGATGCGGCCCTGCGCACCGCAGCCGCAACCAACCTCGGGACCCACATCGAGCAGATGGTCCAGGCATGCTGCTCGTTCGGTTCCGTGCTCGTCTGCACGACCGCGAGCAACGAAGCAGGTCTGGTGCCGCTTGGCCAGGAGGTGGTCGATGCGCTCGGCGCCGAGGAGCGCGCTGAGGTGGATCGTGAACTGGCCGTGGCCCGGACAGCAGCGACTGGCGATGCCGTGGCCGCCGAAGCAGCCGCGCGAGCCGTGATCGCACGCGTGCCTCAGCATGCCGAGGCGCACTTCTGGCTAGGCAAGGCGCGTGCCGTGCAGGGGGACCGAGTCGGCGCCCGGGCGGCGTTCCTGCGTGCGCGGGACTGCGACACGATGCCGTGGCGACCGACGAGCGCCACCGAACAGGCGATCCGAGATGCGGCTCAGCGAACAGGCGCGACGCTGTGTGATGTTGCCGAATCGTTTCGCACCATGAGCCCCGAGGGCGCGACCGGGTGGGAACTGCTCGATGACCACGTCCACCCCAGTCTGCGCGGCCAGGCCGAAGCCGCGCGGCTCATGGCGAATGCGATCCTTGGGATGCCGGCCATGCCGAAGGGTGAGCCCATTGCCGAAGGGTTCGACTGGTCGGCGATGGCTGCACGACTCGGAGCCAATCCTTGGGATGCATGGCGCGTCGATCACACGCTTCGGGTGCTCTTCGGCGTGCCGTTCATGAAGCGCTCCAACGCGGAGGCGTTCGCGCGCTTCGATCGCGCGGCCGGAGCCCTCGAAGGATCGGTGTCGCCCGCCATCCGTGCCGTGCTCGAGGAGTGGAAGACCACGCGGCCGCACGCCGGAGCGCAACGGCCGGTCACGGGCATGGTGGCCCGAACCTTGCTTCGTGAGGGGCGCGCGGCCGATGCGGAGCCGCTCTACGCGATCGCGCTCAACCAAGTCCCCGGCTTCATGAGCTGGAGCCTGGAGTACGCCTACTTCCTGCTTGCCTGTCGCGAGAAGATCAAGCCCTCGCTCGATGCCGCGGACCTGCAACTGGCAGCCGACGCGATCGCGCGTGGGCGGTTCCTGCTCGCGCACGGCGAATCCGGCTCGGGATTCACTGAGCGTTACGTTGGCCGACTGCATCAGCTTCGGGGGGAATGGGCCGACGCGATTCCCTTCCTGCTCGCCGCACGCCCGCGGATGCAGGCGGAGGACCTGGTCGCCTGCGATCAGGCGCTGGTGGCCTCGTACATCAGGCTCGGCAGGACTGCCGAAGCCCTTGCACTCTGCGAAGAGGGCATTCGCTCCAGCGGTCGGTTCGCAACGATCTACCAGCGGCTGCGCGAGCAGGTCCAGCAGGGCAAGTGATCGAGGCCTGTGGCCCGCAGACCCTGGCGGCCATGGGCTGCCGCCCGCGGAGCGGGCCACCCGCGCGCAAAAGCGACGAAGCCGAAGGCTTGGCCTTCGGCTTCGAGCATGGCAAGCGGGTGAAGGGGATCGAACCCTCGACATCTACCTTGGCAAGGTAGCGCTCTACCGCTGAGCTACACCCGCACTGAGCCCGCCTGCGGTCACTGGCGGGAGAGGAACTATACCGTTCCCACACGACAGCGCAAGTGAATCAATCGATGCGCGTGGGAGTCCGAGAACGCGCGAGGTCAGGATGTTGGGCTAGCCTGCGGTCCATGTCGCAGGACTTCCACTTGCATGGGCGCGTCGCGCTCGTCACTGGCAGCAGCAAGGGGCTCGGCAAGGCCATGGCGTTCGCGCTCGGCAAGGCCGGGGCTCGCGTGGCCTTGAACTACGCGAATGATCAGGCCTGGGCCGAACGGACCTTCGCGGAGTTCACCGCCCTTGGCTACGAGGGCGCCCTCTTCCGGGCCAACGTGACCGACGAGCATGAGGTCAACCACATGGTCGCCGACATCGAGCGCACGCTCGGTGCTGTGCACACGCTCGTGGTCAATGCCACGCCGAAGCAGCCTCTCAAGCCGATCGAGGAATATGACTGGGCCTTCTACCAGTCGATGCTCGACTTCTTCGTCAAGAGTCCGTACCTGCTCACGCGTGCCGTCCTGCCTGCCATGAAGCAGCGCAAGGCGGGGCGCATCATCAACATCACGAGCGAGGTCTTCGCGCGTGGCGTCGGCAACTTCAGCGCCTACGTGGCGGCGAAGGGTGCGCAGATCGGCTGGACCCGCAGCATGGCGACCGAACTCGCACCGTGGCACATCACGGTCAACGGCGTCGCCCCTGGTTGGATCCCGGTCGAGCGCCACGCCGATGATCCGCAGCACGAGAAGGATGCCTATGAGCGACTGATCCCGATGGGGCAGTTCGGCACGCCCGAGGATGTCGGCTGCGCCGTCGTCTTCCTGTCGAGCGATGCCTCGCGGTTCGTCACCGGGCAGTCGATCCACGTCAACGGCGGCATGACCGTCTTCTGAACCCTGAAGGAGCCACAGCATGAGCCTGATCACCGCCACCGTCCTCGCCGGAGCCATCATGACCACCACGTCGCCAGACCAGAAGGGCCACCCCGAAGCCGCCTTTTCCGTGACTGACTGGGGTTCGGTCGATGGCAAGCCGGTGCAGCTGTGGACCCTCGACAGCGGCTCTGGCCTGCGCATGCGCGTGACGAACTACGGCACGATCATCACCGAGTTGCATGCTCCCGACCGCACTGGCAAGCCGGTGGATGTCGTGCTCGGGCGGCCGACCGTGCAGGACTACGTCGAGCGAACGCAGTACTTCGGCTGCACGGCAGGCCGCTGTGCCAACCGCATCGGCAAGGGGCAGTTTGCGATCGACGGCAAGGCGTTCCAAGTCACCTGCAACAACGGCCCCAACTGCCTGCACGGCGGCGCGAAGGGCTTTGACAAGGTCGTCTGGGAGGGCAAGGCAAGCCTCGATCAAGGCATGCCCAAGGTGGTCTTCACCTACACGAGCAAGGATGGCGAGGAGGGATTCCCCGGCACGGTGCAGGCCACCGTGACCTACACCCTGACGCCGCTCAACCAGCTGCTCGTCGACATGTCCGCGACGACCGATGCGCCGACGGTCGTCAACATGGCGCATCACTCGTACTGGAATCTCGCTGGGCATGCTTCGGGAACGGTCCTCGATCATGAGCTGCAGCTCATGGCCGGCAGTTACACGCCGGTCGATGCTGCGCTGATCACCACCGGTGAGATCAAGCCCGTGGATGGAACGCCTCTTGACTTCCGAGTGGCCAAGCCGATCGGTCGCGACATCGGGCAGCTGCCCGCCACCAAGGATGATCCGGGTGGCTTCGACCACAACTGGTGCGTGGACGGCGCATCAGGCACCATGCGGCCTGCGGCGCTGCTGCGCAGCCCGTCGACCGGCATCAGCATGTTGGTCTCGAGCAACCAGCCCGGGATCCAGTTCTATTCGGGCAACTTCCTTGACGGCATCCCCGGCAAGGACGGCGCGACGTACCGCAAGCACGATGGCCTGTGCCTGGAGACGCAGGCGTATCCCGACAGCATCAACAAGCAAGGCAAGGCCGGCTGGCCCAACGTGGTGCTGCGCCCGGGGCAACGTTACGACCACCGCATGGTGCATCGGTTCAGTGCGGAGTGATTCAAGCCGGCGGCCCCGGATCTAGGATGCAGCGATGCTGCGTCCTGTCATCGTTGCCGTTGCGTGCCTCGTGGTGGTTGTCTCCTCCCATGCGCTCGCGCAGCAGGACGATGCACCACCCCCGAAGGCCGCGGTCGTGGACATCGAGCCCGCGCTCGGCACGTTCCTCAGCACGCTGCAGGCTGGGCCGAAGCGGCTTCCGCTGGTCTTCCGCATCGAGCGCGGTCGCGGCGAGCGCGGCACCGGCACGATGGATTCGCCCGACCAAGGTGCGATGGGGATCCCCGTCGAATCGATCGTGCTGCGCGCGGACCGATCGGTCACCTTGCGCTGCAATGCCGTGCGCGGCGAGTTCACCGGCACGCTGAACGCCGATGCCAGCGAGATCGAGGGCATCTGGAGCCAAGGCGGTCAGGAGTTCCCGCTGCTGCTCATGCGCGGCCAGCCACCCGAGCTCAAGCGCCCGCAGGAGCCCAAGCCGCCGTTCCCGTATCGCTCGACGGACGTGAAGATCGAGCAGGCCCAGGACCGCATCACGCTGGCAGGCACGATCACCATGCCTGAGTCGAAGGCGTCGGTGCCTGCCGTGGTCCTGATCACGGGCTCGGGACCACAAGACCGCGACGAGACGCTCATGGGTCACAAGCCCTTCCTCGTGATCGCCGATGCGCTGACGCGCGCAGGCGTGGCGGTGCTCCGGCTCGACGATCGCGGCGTGGGCGGCTCGACCGGTTCCCTCGAGCCGGGAACCACGGTCGATTTCGCGCGCGATACGGCCGCGGCCATCGATTGGCTCGTGAAGCAGCCGGGCATCGATGCCAAGCGCATCGGTCTTGTCGGTCACAGCGAAGGTGGGCTGATCGCCCCGATGCTTGCCACCACCCGCGACGATGTCGCGTTCATGGTGCTGCTGGCTGGGCCCGCGCAGCAAGGCGATGCGCTGCTCGTTGAACAGACCGGCCTGCTCGCCGCCGCAGGCGGTGCGGATGCAGCGATGGTGGAGGCCATGCGTCGCACGCTGGCTGATTTGATCGCGCAGGCCAAGGATCCTGCGGTGCCGCAGGCCGAACTGCAGGGGAAGCTGCGCGGCGCTCTGCTCGCGAAGGCATCGGAGCTGCCGCCGGGCCTCTACGAGATCATGGATCCCTATCCGGTGGTGCTGTCATCGCCGTGGATGCGCGCGTTCCTCGCCTACGACCCGGTGCCCACGCTGGAAAAGGTGCGCTGCCCCACGCTCGCCCTTTTCGGTGAGCGCGACCTGCAGGTGCCGGCGGCGTCGAACGAACCGCTGGCCCAGGCTGCGCTTGCGAAGACTGGTCTTGGTGACCGCGCCACCATCCGCGTGGTGCCCGGCGTGAATCACCTCTTCCAGCCGTGCACGACCGGCGGCATCGCCGAGTACGCGCAGATCGAGACGACGATCGACCCCGCCACGCTCAAGGCGATGGTGGAGTGGATCGTGTCGACCTCGACGCGCTGATCGCGCGCGCTCAGCGATCGGCCTTTGGCAGGCCCATGCCCCGACGATCGGGTCCCTTGGGTTGCGGCACCGGCTTCCAGGCGCCTGACTCGAGTTCCTTCAGCAGGACCTCGACGGCCTTCTCGAGCTGCGGGTCGCCGCCGTCCTTCATCTTCGCCGGATCATCGAGCACGTCGTTGGCGGGATCGACGCCGTGGCCTTCGACGCCCCAGGTGCCGTCGACTTCGTAGAAGCCGAAGGTCGGTGCGCTGATGCTGCCGCCGTCGATGAAGGATGGGTTGCCGCTGATGCCCACGAGGCCGCCCCAGGTGCGCGTGCCGATCGTGGGGCCAAGCTTGTTGGCCTTGAACAGCCACGGGAACATGTCACCGCCTGAGCCGGCGAGACCGTTGATGAGCATGGCCTTGGGGCCACGGTGGCCATCGGGCGGCCACGCTCCGTCACGGGCATCGCGACGCGCCCAGTAGTTGGTCACCGGTCGGTTGAGCAACTCGATGAAGCGCGTCGGGATCTGGCCACCGCCGTTCCAGCGCTCGTCGATGAGCAGCGCAGGCTTCATGCGCTGGCCATAGAAGCCGCGCACGAGTTCGGTCTGGCCGTCGACGCCGGTGTTGGGTACGTAGATGTAGCCGATGCGTCCGCCCGAGAGTTCCTCGACGCGCTTGCGCTTGGACTCGACCCACGCGCGGTAGCGCAGGCCCGACTCGCTGCCCATTGGCGTGACGACGATGTCCTTGGCGTCCTGGTCCATCACGGGCTTCTTGGACACCGTGAGCACGGTCGACTTGCCCGCGAGCCCCACGAAGGGTGCCCATGGATCCTTCGACGTGTCCACCGGCACGCCGTTGACGGCAAGCAGGTAGTCGCCTTCGGTGATGCCGAGCCCCTGCATGGCCAGCGGGCTGCGCGCTTCGCTGTCGAAGGGTCCGCCGCTGGGCAAGCGCGCGAGCTTCCACGCCTTGGCAGGGGTGCCATCCTCGAGCGCTGCCGCGGCGAAGTCCACGCCGAGCATGCCGACCGAGCGGCTGGGCGTCTCCTCGACGTCGCCGGGGCCGCGCAGGTAGGCGTGGCCGACGTTGAGCTCGCTGATCATCTCGCTGATGAGGTAGTTGAGGTCCTCGCGCGTGACGACCGAGGGGAGCATGGCTGCGTATCGGGCGTGCATGGCCTTCCAGTCCACGCCGTGCATGCCCTCGTCGTAGAACCAGTCGCGCATGATCCGGTAGCAGTCGGCGAGGATCTGCCGGTGCTCATCGCGCGGGTCGACCGCCACGAGCATCGGGCTCGCCACGATCGGCTTGGGCGTGGCGCCGGCCGATGCCGCGGCGATGGATGCGCCGCCGCGGCCGCCCATGAGGAGCTTCTTGCCGTCGGCCGAGACGTCGAAGCGCATGCCGGCAGGACCGGCCTTCTCGGTGGGCTTCGCATCGTTCAGGTCGAGCAGCCGCACGGAGCCCTCACGACCGAACAGCAGTTCGTTGCGGTCGTTGAAGCCGAGCGATCCGAACGAGCCCTTCGCCACCGGAAGTTCGATCGCGCGGGCCTCGAAGCCATCGAGATCGATCTCGACGCGCTTGGGCTCGGGCTTCTTGGGCTCGTCCTTGCCGTCCTTCGCGTCCTTGCCCTCCTTCGCGTCCTTGGCGCCGTCGCCGTCCTTCTTGTCTGCGTCTTCCTTGTCGTCGTCCTTCTGGTCGTCATCCTTCTTGTCGTCATCGTCCATCAGGCCGAGTTCCGGCTGCTCGGCGCCACGTCGGCGTCGACCGCCCTGCGGGGCACCGGCAGGACGATTGCCATCCCCGCCGGGCGCTGCTGCTGGAGCGTCGCCGCCGGCTGCAGGCTTGGCGTCATCCTTCTGGCCTTCCTCGTCGCTCTTGGGCAGCCACGCCAGCGCCATGTCCTTCTTCAGCGGCACGGCCATGAGCACCTGCGACGATCCGTAGATCCAGGTGGTGTCGAACTCGCTGTAGGTCGGGGCGAAGTTGCGCTGGCTGGTGTAGGCCAGCCACTGGCCCTTGCGATCGAAGACCGGATCGCCGTCGTTGAAGTACCCGCTGGTGACCTGCACCGGCTTCGCGCCGTCGTCGGTCGTGTCGAAGAGGAAGATCACCTCCATTTCGCTGTCGTCCGCCGAGCGCGCCCACGCCATCCAGCGCGAGTCGTGGCTGAACGAGACCCCGATGCTGCGTGCCTCGGGATCACGGTCGACGCGGCGGGTCGATCCGTCCTCGAGCTTCACCAGGTCGATCGCGCCGGTCTTGTCGGTGATGACCAGATGCTTGGAATCGGGGGCCCACGTGATGCCGGTGCGGAAGCACGTGCCATCCTTGGTCACCTGTCGCGGCTCACTCTTGCCATCCACGGGCATGGTCCAGAGCTCGTACTCGCCGGTCGCATCGCTGAAGTAGGCGATGGTCTTGCCATCCGGGCTCCATGATGCGCTTCGTTCGAAGATGCCGTCGGTGCGGGTCAGGTTGCGGGGCGTGCCGTTCTCTGCAGGTGCCGACCAGATGTCGCCGCGGGCGACGACGGCGACACGCTTGCCGCTCGGGGAAAGGCTTGCATCCTGGATCGTTCCGGCCGCATCGACCGTGGCCGTCCGCAGCGACTCGCGGTCACCAGGGACCTCGATGTTCACCGCCGAAGCGATGCCCGAACCGAGGTTGAGGAGCATGATCCGATCGCCATGCTGGAAGACCATCTCGCCGTTGCCCGCATCGTCGGGGCCCACCGCGGGCCAGCGGATGTCGTGCGTATCCAGCGTGGTCACCTGAGCGGTCTTGCGCGTCTCGAGGTCGTAGCTCCACACGTTGAGCACGTGGCCCTGGGTGGCACCGCGATCGCTCAGGTAATAGACCTTGTTGCCATGCCACATCGGCAGGGTGTCGGTCCCTTCCCAGTCAGTGATCCGTCGACTCTCCCCGGTCTTCAGGTTCATGAGCCACACATCCGTGGCCATGCCGCCGCGGTAACGCTTCCACGTGCGGTTGTCGGTCGAGTGGGGCGTGTAGGCGAGCCACTCGCCGGTCCGGTCGATCGCGCCGTTCGTGCCGTAGGGCACCGGTAGCTTCGAGGGGAGGCCTCCGGTCGCTGGGATCGTGTAGAGCTTCTGGGCGCGGTCGAGCCCTTCGATCGCACCGGTCATGAAGACCAGGCCCTTTCCGTCGGGCGTCCAGTCGCACAGGCCCTCGGGTGCGGGGTGATGCGTCACGCGCTCAGGGATGCCGCCCGCGGCCGGGATCGTGTAGAGGTCGAGCGACTGGTCGTAGTTCGCACGGAACGCGATCTCCTGCCCATCGGGGCTGAAGCGGGGCGAACCTTCAAAGCCCGCTGGACTGGCCACGGGGCGCGCGAGCCCGCCTGACTTGGGCACCAGCCAGAGGTCGTTGCCATAGACAAAGACGATGGAGTCGCGGCTGACGTCGGGGTAGCGGCAGAGGCCTCGGTTGGCATCGGCGGCGCTGATGGCGGGGGTGACGGCTGAAAGGGCTGCCGCAACGACGGTCGGAATGATCACCATGCACGAATCGTACGGATGCCGCGGGTCGACGGCGAATCCATGTTGTCGATCACGACCGATCCGCAACGGAGCTGGCCGCGCGGGTTACTGGTCAGCCGGCGGTGGATCGATGCCTTCCTCGGCCAGGATCTCTCTCAGGCGGATGAGCCCGCGGCGTGCATGGGTCTTCACCGTGCCCAGCGGCAGGCCGGTGGTGCCGGCGATCTGCTCGTGACTTCTTCCAAACTGGATCGAGAGTTCAAGCACCTTGCGCTGCTCGGGTCGCAGACGCTCCATCGCGGCGAGCGCCGCCTTGGCGGCCTCTTCGACCTCCGCCGGATCGAACGCGGGGCCATCCGACTCGATCGTCTCGGGAATCGCCGCGACTTCCGGCCTGCGCGCGCGGCGACGGCCTCGGTCGATGAGCCGGCGTCGTGCGATCATGGCGATGAAGGTCGTTTCGCTGGCAATCGTGGGGTCGAAGCGCCCCGCGCTGCGCCAGACGTCGATGAAGATCTCCTGCACCGCATCCTCTGCTTCGGCGGCGTTGCCGGCCAAGCGCCGTGCGAGCGACCAGACCAGGCCGCTGAACCGTTCCATGCATTCCTTGATGGCGTCCTGGTCGCCTTCGGCCACGCGGTGCAGGATGGACTCGGTCTCGGTCATCCGGCTCCTTGCGCAGGCGTGCACGTGGCGGCGGCTTCGGCCCCGCAGTCGTGCGATGCAAGCTTCACATGGTAACGGTGGAGGCGGGATTCGAACCCGCGAAGCCCCGGAGGGCTTACCGGTTTTCAAGACCGGCGCATTCGACCACTCTGCCACCCCACCGGGGGTGACCGAGTCTAGCCGCCGCCGCCGGAAGGGCCCTGAGGACGCTTCATCGCGTCCTCGCACAGCTGGAGCAACTGGTCGCGAGGGATCGGCTTGACCGCGTACTGGTCGAAGCCCGACGCGAGGCAGCGGTCGCGGTCCTCCTCGAATGCGTTGCCGGTCAGGGCGATGATGGGAGACACCACCCCAAGTGCGCGCAGACGACGACAAGCCTCGTAGCCGTCGACCCCGGGCATCTGGAGATCCATCAGCACGACATCGAAGCCACCGATGCCCGCGTTCTCCACGGCGTCGATCGCCGTGGCGCCATCATTGGCGACCGTCACGATCGCGCCGGCCTTGCGCAGCAGCGCAGCGAGCAGGCGCGCGTTGTCCGGACCATCCTCGGCCAGCAGGATCCGGCAGCCGGCGAGGGACTGGGTTTGAGCGTTGGCCCCGGGCAGCCCGACCGGGATGCGAACGGTGAAGGTGCTGCCGACGCCAGGCTCGCTCGTCACGACGACGGATCCGCCCAGCAACTCAACGAGCTTATGGCTGATCGCCAGGCCAAGTCCCGTGCCGCCGAACTTGCGGCTCGTCGATGCATCGCCTTGCTCGAAACTTCGGAAGAGCCGACCGACCTGCTCCTCGCTCATGCCGATGCCGGTGTCGGACACGATGAACTCCAGCTCACTCGAAGCACCCTCGGTCTTCACCCGCGCGCGCACCGACACCGAGCCGGACTCCGTGAACTTGATCGAGTTCGCAACCAGGTTCATGAGCACCTGGCGCACGCGCAGCGGGTCGGTGACGACGAGGGCGCTGGCGCTGGCATCGGCCTCTACACGCAGATCGAGGCCCTTCGCCAGCACGCGGCCACGAACGAGGGCCACGACATCATCGATGAGCTGGACGGGGCGCACCTCGATGCGCTCGACCGTCATGCGCCCGGCCTCGATCTTCGAGATGTCGAGGATGTCGTTGATGATGCCGAGCAGGTGGTTGCCGTTGCGACGGATCACGCGCACGCATTCGTCGCGCTCCACATCGGAGGTCGCCGGGTCGAGCAAAGCATCGGCATAGCCAAGGATGGCCGACATCGGGGTGCGGATCTCGTGGCTGACGTTGGCGAGGAACTGGCTCTTCGCGGCGTTGGCGCGCTCGGCGTTCTCGCGTGCCGACGTCGCTTCCTCGAGGGAGGCCACCTGGTCGGTCATGTCCACGGCGACGATCAGGTGGCCCAGTGGCGTGCCATCGGGGCCAGTCCAAGAGCTCGCGGCCATCGAGACCCGTCGAATGGCGCCATCGGAGCGCTGCACGGCCCACGTGTGCAGGTGCATTCGATCGACGCGCAGTGCATCGATCAGCGCGCGGAAGGCAAGGTTGGGGTGGTCCTGCTCCAGGGTCTCGCGCTCATCCGGCGCGAGCATGAAGATCGGCGTCTCGGTACCGAGCACCTCGGTCGCGCGACGACCGGTGAGCGCCTCGGCGCCTGCGTTGAACACCGTGATGTCGCCGCTCAGATCGGTGGCGATGATGGCCACCTGGTCTGTCGCATCCAGGAGCGCCTCGAGCTGCCCACGGGCCTCAAGTGCAGTGCGGGCGCGACGTGCCGAGGACTGCGCGAAGAGGATGGTGGTTCCCACCAGCAGCGCACTGAGCAGGCCGCTGCCGAGCAGCACCAAGGGGAGCGGGCCTTGGTCGGCGGTCGACCCGCCACCGTACGGCTGGGCCTTGAAGGTCCACGGGCGGCCGATCACTTCACCATGGGCTCCCGGTCCGTTGAGGGATGGGCCGGGTTCCCCATCGAGCTCGAACAGCAGTGCCGAGCCGTCGTAGATCTCGACCTCGAAGGTGCCGACGAAGTTTCCAAGAAGGTCCGTCAGCGTGGGCTTGAGCTCTTGGTCGACGACCAGGACCCCAGTACCCGCATCAGATCCGAGCGCCAACGGCATGGCAATGACCCCATGCGCACCCGAGCCCTCGACGATCGGGGGACTCGCGCGCGCCGTGCCGCGATCCAGGCACTCCTGGACCAGCATCGTGATCGCGGGCGTCTCGAGCGGCAGCGCACTCTTGCCCCAGGAGGCAGCCACCATGGTCCGGTCAGGACCGAGGATCGCGATGCCGACGATGCCCGTGAAATCGCGCGCGTAGGAATCGAGGTCCTGCTGCATGGCAGGGGTCTTGAGCCAGGCGCGGCCTGTCCATCGATCAGCCAGCCGCTGGAAGGCCTTGAGGTTGAGTTCGAACTTCGATCGGACCAGCACCTCGAGCGCGAGCTCGTGCTCGGCGGCGCGGTTCCGTTGGTTGCGCAGTTCCGTGTCCTGCAGGAACTGCCACCCGCCAACGGCAAGCGCTGCGCTCAGGGCACCGCACAGCAGCCCGAACCAGCCGGGCATGCCGCCCGAGAGTGGCACCGCGAAGTACCACGATCGCGTGATCGCCGCAGTCGCGGCGAGCAACAAGGCGAGTTCGGCCACCAGGGGCAGGTCGCCCACGAAGTCGAGCCACGGGTGCCGAAGCGGACGGTCGTGCCAGGGCTCAAGGATCATCACCAGGGCGAGAGCGCCGAGCGCCACGGCCGGCAGGACCGCGACCATGCGGCCTTCGAAGCGCGATCGGCACGAGGCGAGCGACGAGAGACCCAGCAGCAGCAGGGCCACGCTCGCCGAAAGCGGCTGATCAGCCAGCAGTGCAGCCAGGAATGCACCGAGGACCAGCACGCCACCGAGCACCAGGTTCGGTGGGCTCCACAGCGGCTGGCGCGGCAGGGCCACCACGCAGCCGAAGGCCATGACGGCAAGCCCCAACAGCGTGGCCACGTCGCGGTGCACCGTGGCCGGGACCACGAAGGGCAGCTGGAGAGCGAGGCCCGCCGCGATGGCAAGGACGGCCAGCGTGGGCCAGACCAGCCGTGCGGAGGGCGCCGCGAGCATCCGTCAGGTCTCGCGCTCTGCCCGCCGACGCTTGAGTTCAGCGTCGACGAATGCCTTGATGTTGCCGTTCAAGACGTGGAGGGGATTGCCCTCCTCGTAGTTCGTCCGGTGGTCCTTCACGCGGTTGTCGTAGAAGACGTACGAACGGATCTGCGTGCCCCAGCCGCGCTCGACCTTGCCGCCCTTGGCAGCCAGGATCTCGGCGTCACGGCGCTCCTGCTCGAGCTGCTCGAGCTTGGAGCGCAGCACGCTGAGGGCCTGCTTGCGGTTCTGCGGCTGATCGCGATAGGTGCTGGCCACGACCTGGATCCCGGTGGGGATGTGCGTGACGCGGATGGCCGTCGCGACCTTGTTCACGTTCTGCCCACCTGGGCCGCTCGCACGGACGAACGGCACGATCTCGAGATCGCGCTCGGGGATCTCGAGGTCGCTCTCCTCGAATTCAGGGGTCACGTCGACGGTGCAGAAGCTGGTCTGGCGCTTGCCTTCGGCGTTGAAGGGGCTCACGCGCGCGAGCCGGTGCGAGCCGTGCTCGCAGCTCATGTAGCCGTAGGCGAACGGCCCTCGGATGGCGTACGAGACCTCGGAAATCCCGACTTCGGTGCCGTAGGTCCGGCTCATCTCCTCGACCTTGAAGCCCATGGTGGTCCAGTAGTACTGGTACATGCGCTCGAGCATCTCGGCCCAGTCGTTGGCTTCCGTGCCGCCCACGCCGGCCTGGATCGTGACGAAGCAGCCACGGTGGTCGTGCTTGGAGCTGAGCAGGGACTGCAGCTCGACCTTCTCCATCTTGCCCACGAGGCCGAAGAGCAGCTCGTCGATCTCGGCGAGCAGGTCGGCGTCGTTGGCCTCCTTGGCCATGTCGTAGCCCACCTGGGCGTCCTCCAGGCCCTTCATGACCTCCTCGAGCGGCTCGATCTGGGCGCGCTTCACCTTCAGTTCGGCGATGACCGACTGTGCGCGCTTGGGGTCGTTCCAGAAATCCGCCTCGTTCATGCGCGCGGTGAGTTCATCGCGCTCGCGTGCCTTGGTCGGGTAGTTAAAGCGAGTCGCGGATGGCGTTGATCCGCGCCTCCAGGTCGGCCAGCACGGGGCCATGTGCGTCGAAGTGCATGGGCGGGAGTGTAGCGGGCGGCGCACGCTTCCTCGGCTGTACGCTTGGGCGCATGCAGGTGAGCAGCGCGATCTCGAACATGAAGGAAAGTGCCACGCTGGCCGTCAGTGCCAAGGCTGCAGCGCTCAAGGCCAAGGGCGTCGACGTCGTGGGTTTCGGCGTCGGCGAGCCGGACTTCGACACCCCCGAGCCGATCACGCGTGCCGCGATCCGTGCGCTCGAAGCCGGACAGACCAAGTACGCACCCACCCCGGGTGATCGGGCCGCACGCGAGGCGATCGCGCACAAGCACCGTACGGAGAACGGCATCGAGTGCTCGTTCGAGCACATCACCATCACGGCTGGCGCGAAGCACGCGATCTACATGGCCCTGCAGGTGCTCATCGA